>CAYSIV010000095.1:14176-18176 GCA_964431175.1 uncultured Anaerolineales bacterium | reverse complement strand
GCCTGTCGAAGCATGAGCCTGTCGAAGCACGCGCCTTTCGACAGGCTCAGGGCGCTCCGTAAACCGACTCTGATTTCGCCCTAAACCAGTTCATGTTCGCCCCCTTCGAGCATCTGCTTCAGTTCGGCCAGCTGATCGTCGCCAATACCGAACCAGTTTTCGGCCTGCGGGAACTGACGGCTCGTGACTTCGGTTACATATTGCTTGAGGCCGTTGAGGATGACCTCGCCGGCATTGCCGTAGACCTTGGCCATCTTCGGCTTGAAGCGCGGGTAGAGGCCGAACATGTCGTGGAAGATCAGCAGTTGGCCGTGAGCGTACGGCCCGGAGCCGAGGCTGATGATGGGAATGCCGGCTCGCTCGGTGATGATCTCGCACACCCGATCCGGCACCATCTCCAGCAGGATGCTGAACGCGCCGGCCTCTTCGAGCGCCTTGGCGTCGTCAACAATCTTCTTGGCCCGCGCCGCGTCTTTGCCCTGCACGCGGAAGCCGCCCAGCGACGAGACGCTCTGGGGTGTCAAGCCCAAATGGCCCATCACCGGAATGCCCGCCCTGGCGATGCCTTCCATGCGGTCGGCCATTTCCACGCCGCCTTCGAGTTTCACCGCATCACAGCCGGTCTCGGCCATGAAGCGGCCTGCGTTGCGGATGGCGGTTTCCACCGAGGGCTGATACGACATGTAGGGCATGTCGCCGATGAGCCAGCTGGTGGGTGAGCCGCGCCGCACGGCCTGGGTGTGGCGAATCATGTCGTCCATCGTCACCGGCAGGGTGCCATCGTAGCCGAGCATGGTCATGCCCAGGCTGTCGCCCACCAGCACCATGTCTACTTCGGCCTGCTCGACGAGGTGAGCCATGGCATAGTCGTAGCAGGTGATGTAGGTAATGGGAATACCGTCGGCCATCTTCTTCATCAGGGTTGGTAATGTGATTTTCTTTCGGTCGGTCATAGGAAACTCCTTTTAGAAAGTCGGGCAAGTTCAGCCAGCGAACCAAAGCCCTTTGTTCATGAGACGTTATCGGGAATAACCTTTCGCGCTCTCCAACCGCGTCCTCGCGGTTGGGCCGCCCGCGAGGACGCGGGCTAGAGCTAATTTCCGATAAAGTCTATGAAATACGCGGCGCCGAAGCGCACAAAATCCATCGAAAGAAGATATTGCGCCGGCTCACCGGCAGGCGTCGCAGTCTTGCTTCTCGGCCTCGGCGACTACAAGCGGAAAGGCGGCTCTGGGGGTGATCGCCTCGACCACATCCCAACGATCGCACCGGCCACCCCAGCGCGCGGCCACTTTTTTGTTGACGGAAACCTGCACGATCTCGCAGTGATTGGAGCAGTGGCGGCACTCAAACGAAACAGTGCGGTAGCTCAAGTCGCCGGCGGCAAACCCTTTGAAGCGAGTGGCCTGCCCCGCCCGCCTCATCTTCTCGCGGGCCAACATCGCCGCCCCGATTGCGCCCATCACCTCATGATGGGGCGGCACCTGCACCGGCATTTCCAATGCTTCCTCGAAGGCGCGGATCATGCCTTTGTTGAAAGCCACGCCGCCCTGAAACGCCACTCGCTCGCGGATTTCCTTGCCCAGCCCCACATTGTTGAGATAGTTGCGGGCCATGGCCTGGCACAGGCCGTACAAAATATCCTCGGCCCGGTGGCCCATCTGTTGTTTGTGGATCATGTCGGACTCGGCGAATACGGTGCACCGCCCGGCGATGCGAACCGGCGTTTTGGATTGCAGAGCCATTGGCCCAACGTCTTCAATGCTCATGCTCAGTCGCGCCGCCTGCTGATCCAGGAATGCGCCTGTCCCCGCCGCGCAGACCGTGTTCATGCCAAAGTCTACGGCCACACCGTCTCGCAGGATGATGATCTTGGAATCCTGGCCGCCGATTTCGATGATCGTTTGCACACCCGGCACAAAATGGGAGGTCGCCACGGCATGGGCAGTGATTTCGTTCTTAATCACATCCGCGCCCACGACCGCGCCGGCCAGATAGCGGCCACTCCCGGTCGCGCCCACGCCGCCGATCTCGACCGCCGCGCCCTGCGAAGCAAACCGTTGCGCCAGATCGCGCAACCCTTGTTGCACCACCTCGATGGGTTTGCCGCGCGTCCGCAAATACAGAGCGGCCAGCACATTGCAACCGTCGTCGAGCGCGACCAGTTTGGTGGTGACGGCGCCGACATCAATACCTAGATACGCCTTCATATCGCCTGCCTTTGCCGAAGTTCACCGGGCTTGAGCGCACAGCCCGTCGGCCTCACGCCGGTTGAGGCGCGCCCACAGCTTTCGATGATCGGGCAGGCCGCGCACGCCGCCTCGGCCGGCATCTGCGGCAGTTCGCTCACCGGCGCCGCCTGCCGGGCGGATTCTTGCACTTCCCGGCGGCGATATAACAGATCAACGAACGCCTCCAGCCGGGTTTTCATTCCCGCGCGCCCTGACTGTTCGTCAAAGATGAAAGAGAGGACCGGGATGTTGTGGTCGCGACTGACGCGCGGCAGGATGTTCAAGGCGGCCACTTCCGGGGCGCAAGTGAAGGGCAAGGCCTCCACCACGCCGTCGAAGCCCTTTTGCCCGTGAATGACCGTTTGCCCGATCGTCACCCAGCCTTCACCGGAAATGTCCCACCGCAAATAGGGTTTGGCGGCCCGGTCAATCTCCGGCTTGCGGGGAAGGCCCAGGGAATCCAGAATCAACATGTCTTTAGCCCACTTGCCCATCATCAAGGTGCGATGCACTTCAGCGCCCAGCTTGCCCAGTTCGCGCTCCAGATCCAGATTGAAGAACGGATCCAGCACGGCGTAGTATTCACCCGTCGTGGCAATCTTCACCGGCCGGATCGTCGGATCAACCGGCGTCCGCTCGATCTTTCCCGAGAGGTCGGCTTTGACTCGATTGAGGGCGTCAATGTCGGTTGCCTCGTCAATGCGCAAGTTGGCCTCGTTCCACAGTTTGTCCACGCCGCCCGTCGTGATCTCCCGCGGGCGAAAATACTGGACGCGCCGCTCGAGGTCGTCGAGGGTGAACATCTTTGCCAGCCCCAACCGAATCTGCCGGACGATTTCGCCCCACGACAGGTCGGGCGCAAACTGCCGCAGAAAGGTGGCCAGGCCCAGAATCTTGTCGGTTAAAATCTCGGTGCTCAAGAACTTGAACTTGTAGCCGAGATCGCGCAACACGTCGCCGAGAAGCTGGGTGTAGGCGCTGTTGCGGCACAGGCCCGGGCCGTCCACGTACAGCAAGGTGTCAGCTCCGGCGTCCAGCATTTCGATCATATTGCCCAGAATATATTTGTAGGGCGTGCAGATGAATTCAGGCGAGTGGCGCGCGCCGAGCGACACCGTCTGACTGCTCAACGCCGGCCCCATCTCTAATTGCGCCCCGATCCCTTTGAACACCGACTTGACTGCCACCATCACCGTGCCCATGCGCGGGAAGCCAATCACCGGCTTGTTGCTCTGGCGCAGAAAGGCCGGGGCCGCCCTCGGCGGTTGGGGCGAGTTGGCGGTTGAACCGGCCTCGATCGGCGCCGCCGGAAGGGCGCCTCGGGCTTGCTTCTGCCGGCCAAGCATATCCATGAACGCTTCCAGCCGGGTGATCATTCCGGCCGCACTGCCATGCTCGTCGAGCACCAGACTCATGAACGAGCGCCCCCGGGCATGGGCGCGGCGGGCAAGCGTCTCAACCATCACCGAATCCGGCCCGCAGGTGAAAGCCAGCACCGAGATGATCCCTGCCACCTCGGGCCGATCCAGGTAATACCCGACGGCGCCGGTCATGACGTTGTCGTAGAACCACCGTCGTTGCCCCGTCGTCCGCATAATGCCTGCCTGCGCCTCGTCAGCCGGCACCATCTCGCCGGTGAGGACGCGCGCGCCCAAGCCGCGCAGTCGCGAGATCAGTTGATGATTGATGTAATCATCGTAGAGACAATAAGGGTGGCCGACGACGGCGATGGTTAAGTCAGTGGTGGAAGGGGGAGCGGGGGCGGTCGT
>CAYSIV010000095.1:7195-14166 GCA_964431175.1 uncultured Anaerolineales bacterium | reverse complement strand
TCCCATCCAGATCGTACAGACGGGCCAGCGCCTCCGGGCAGGTAAGCTTCTCGTCCACCATTGAGGCGAGATAGTTTTGTTCCACTTGGCGGGCGCGCCTCCAGGCTCGCCGGATTTTGAATGGATTCCAGGTAAACCGGTAGCCCAGCCGGTGAAAGGCATCGGCCTCGGAAATTTTTCGCCGCTCCAAATCAATTTCAATATCCAGCAGAGGCGGACAGTCCGGCACGGTGGCCTTGATGATGTCGGGCAGGGCTTGAAATTTGGCGCAGTGGAAGGCGTCCTTGACAATATTGCGAATGGCGGGAGTGAAAACAAAATCCGCCTTGCCATTGTCGCGCAACCAGGCGACGTGCCCGGCATAAACCTTGATGGGCAGGCAGGTCACGTCGGCCACTCTCTTCGCCCCCGCCGCCACAATGTCCCGGTGGGTGGCCGGTGAGACGAGCACCTCGGCCCCTAATTCTTCGAAGAAGGTGCGCCACAGCGGATAGTGCTGATAAAAATGCAGGGCGCGTGGAATACCGATACGCAAGGCCATAACTCAATATCTTTCGGATAAGACCTGCCGGGTTTTGCCCGCTTGAAGTTCCGCCAAGTTTTCAGCCAAACCCGCCAGGTCTGGGCCGCTAACTGAAAGGTATTGGGTCATAACTCCATTGCTTCCTGCCGGTCAGTGGCAACAACTACAGCAACCCCTTTTCCAAGACAGCAGATAGTTGTTCGATCACTTCAACACTGAGCGGCCCCAGGCGTAGTTTGAGCGCCGTCGCCTCATGGTGGTAATGCAAATGTTTGATTTGAACATGCCCGTCTTCCCAAATGGCATACGTCGCATCGGGCACGCCGTAGCGGGGCTGGCCGAGACTGCCGGGGTTGATGATCAGCCGCCCGTCGAAATGCCTGAGGGCCGGCATGTGGGTGTGGCCGAGGACGATCACCTCGGCCTCAATCCCGTTGAGCATTGAGTCCATGTCCACCTTCGGGCAGGTTGCAATGTTCACCTGCCCGGCGAATGGATCGCCCGGGGTGCCGTGTACCAGAAAGAATCGCGTGCCGTCCAGCGTGACAGACGCGGTGGGCGGCCAGCTTCGCAGTCCGGCCACATCCTCTGGCGACAGCTGGCGGCGGGCATACTCAACCGTCTCGCGGGCCGCCTCGGCCAGTTCTGGCGGCATCCCGCGTTGGGGCAAACCCACGGGTTTGCCCGCTATTAGGCCGAGGCTTGAGTCGGCCTCTACGACGAAGTCATCATGATTGCCGCGCACGGCCAGGGTGGCATTGGCCGTCAACCAGCGGACACAGTTCGCCGGGTCGGGGCCGTAGCCGATGGCATCGCCGGCAAAGAGGACAGCGTCTGGTTTCGGCTCGGCGCGTTGCAAGGCCAGCAGAGCTTCCCAGTTGGCGTGAACGTCGGCGATTAAAAGAATGCGCATATCACCCTCGCGGCGGCTTTCCAACCGGAATCCCCAACGCCTGAATCAGCCGCGCCCAATAATTCACCTGGGCGGCGGTTGTCGCCAAAATGACTATCTCGCGCTCGGTGAAGTTGGCGGTCAATTCTTCCCTGAAATCCGGTGGGAAGAAGAGGGGCGTGGCCGAGATCAGCCGGGCGTATTCGGCGGCCAGCCGTTCGCGCCGGGTGAACGTCGCCACCGCCTCGAGTTCAATCTGCCCCTGCAGGGCCGACACTTCTTCCGGGCTCAGCGGGCCTTCTTCGGAATCAACAGAATTCATAGTGATGCAGAACGGGCAGGAGACGATCAGCGACGTTTGCAAGCGCACCAGTTGCAGGAGGCGCGGACTCAAGCCGTCCCGGCCGCTGGCGATCATCGCCTCCAGCACACCCGAACTGATGGCTGCTTTCGGATACCAGGCCAGCAAACGGGCAGGCAACAGGCTCTGGCCCGCCTCGCGCTCGGCCAACCAGATGCCAAGCTGGAGATAAAACGGCATCGCGCCCGGCGGGTTGATAAAGGCTTCCTGGCTCAGCGAGTCCAGCTTCATTCGCGGTAAAACTTCGGCGCGACCGTGACGAACTGCGACCAGCCCTCGCTGGCCGCCAGCGCTCTCTGTTCCGGCGGCAGGTGAAGCTCTTCCACCAGCCCGTCGTATTTGAGCGTCAGATGCAATATCTCGTCGCCGTCTTCTTCGTAGGCGGTGATGCAGTACCGATCTTCGCCCATCGGGTTACGCAGGAAACGGGCGAAGCATCGCTCGCACTCCGGCAGGACGTGGTCGCACAATGAGCGATCAATAGTGACTTTCATGGAAGCCTCCTCTACACTTCTTACCAGACACCCGGCAACAGGCGATAACGAACCCGCCCGGCGTATTCTTTGTAGCCGCCAAGTTCGTTTTGTAGTGTTCTGTCTTCAAGCGCCGTTCGCAGGACAACCAAGCCAATCAACAGAACGGTTGGAATGAAGGCCCATAATGAACCGAGCAGAATCGTTGTGCCGAGAGCGGATACCATCATTCCCACATAACCGGGATGGCGGACAAATCGGTACGGCCCGCCGGTGGCAACGGTGTGGCCGCGATCGGTCTGGATGCGGACGACACTGGAGAAGAACCGGTTCGAGGCCATCGCCCAGCTTGCCAGCGCAAATCCCAGGATGTAGATCGCCAGCGCAACCAGCTCTACTGCCACACTCAACCGTGAAGACCAATCCAAACGTTGATCCAACCCGCTCACCACCAGAATGCTCAGGCCGCACAGGGTGTAAAAGCCGGAAAGCGTTTTATCCCAGCCCTTCGCGTTCTCTTTGATCTGGCCTCGCTCGGCGATCAACTCCGGGTCGCGCGGCAAGAGGACAATGGCGTTGACGGCGATCAGGCCGACGTAGACGCCGAGATAGACCCAGGCCATCATCCAATCCAACCGGCCCGAGGCGAGGAATAAAATGGCGGCCTGGATCAGAATGAAGACGAGGAGTTGTATCAGCCGCCTCACGATGGCGAGGGTCAGATCAGGTTTGCGATCGGGTTGGGTGATTGGTGTGTTGAGGCTCATTCTGCCCTCTGTTTGAACGCTTTGCGGCTTGCTGAAGATACTCCGGGCTAACGTAGATACTCCATTCCCATAAAATCTATCGGAGCAACAACGGGCGAACGCTGCCGGCCCAAGCACGAATAGCGTTCCAGTCCCGGTGGTCGCCTTTTGGAAAAATGCCCAGGGCAACTGTGGCCCGCAACATCAGGGTATCCCAGTCGAGCGGGAGTTTGCTGAAATCCAGCAGTCCGGCAAAGAGACCTTCGCTCAGCGGCCTGACTTGCGCGCGTATCGGCCCAACCCAGCCCGCGACTACCGAGCGGTATTGGTCACTGTTCGACATCGCCAGGGTGATGCAGACCGTGAACATAGCGAAAGGTTTCTGCGCCAAATCCGCCCTGTGCGCGTGGATAAACTGAGCCGCCTCCGGCAGCCATTTCGATTTGCGAATGGCACTGCCCGCCACCACCGCCCGATAAGGAGAAAGGTCTTTCACGTCGCTCATCGGAATCACATCCACCTGCGCGCCGCTTTCTGACAGGGTCTGGCCGATGGCTTCCGCCACGCCAGCGGTGGAACCGGCTCGGCTGGCATAAGTCACAAGGATTTTGTCGTTCATGTGTTTTCAGGCTTTCTCATCATTCTTAAGGCCGCGTTTTGGTCTGTTTCTTGAGATTCCTCTGAAGAAACTTGAGAGTTCGCTCCCATGCCAACTCTGCGGCCCGGGAATTGTAGGCGTCGACCCGGTCAGACTCAAAGAACCAATGGCTGGTGTCGGGGTAGACGAAAAATTCAGCGGCGCGTCCTGCTGTCTCGATGCTCTTCTGGAGCTTCTTGAGCGCCGCCTCCGAAACCCAGTCGTCCTTTTCTGCAAAATGGCCCAGGAAGGCGGCCCGACTGCCGGTGTAGTCGCCCGCCCGTGCGCCATAAAATGTCACGGTTGCGCTAATCGGCAACTCGGGCCGTTGCGACAGCCAGAGCGCCCAATGGCCGCCCATCGAAAACCCGACAACGCCGATATTTGATCCTTGAACCGCCGGGTGATTCGTAAGTTGCTCGACGGCACGAATGAGTGTTTTATACGTTGGCTCCCTCTTCGGCCTGGCGCGCAATCGTTTTGCGCTCGCGATGGTGGTGGCGACTTGCCCTTCAAACAGATCAGGAGCGATGGCGACGAAGCCTTCGTAAGATAGTCGATCACAGATGCCTTTGAAAAAGTCATTCAATCCCCACCAGGCGTGGATGACCAACACACCTTTGCCTTTCCCCGACGGCGGCAGGGCGATGTGCGTATTGGCGGATAGGGATGGTTTTGCAGACATATGTATTGCCTCTCAGCTCACTATCGCTGTCGTTGCAGCTATGGTCACCGCTGTTTCACGGCAGACTCTTCTTTGCCTTCTTTGCGTAGGAAAAGTCTGATGTACTTCTTCCAATCCATGACATTCTCCTTTCAGAATTGATTGGCATCTACTCCCTGGCGGTTGGGCCAGCTGTTCGCGTGGCGCGCCGGATAGATCACCGCTCGGGTTGTTTTTTTATTGGGCGATATCATCGTGACCACATAGGAGAACCATCATCCCACTGGTTGTTGGTAAGGCGCATTTGAGCGCTGCCGTCGGCGTTCATCACATAGATTTCAGCATTCCCATCGCGATAGGATTGAAACGCGATCTTCTGCCCGTCTGCTGACCAGGTGGGGTCAGTGTCAGCCGCCGGGCTGTTCGTGAGGCGGGTTTGATTGCTGCCGTCGGCGTCCATTACATAGATTTCAGAGTTTCCATCGCCTTCGGACATAAACGCAATCTTCTGCCCGTCCGCTGACCAGGCGGGAAACCAATCGCCAGCCTGGTTGTTGGTGAGGCGAATTTCATTACTGCCGTCGGAGTCCATTACATAGATTTCAGAGTTTCCATCGCGATTGGACATAAACGTAATCTTCTGCCCGTCTGCTGACCAGGAGGGAAAATCGTTACAAATCGGGTTGTTGGTGAGGCGTGTTTGAGCGCCGCCGTCGGCGTTCATCACGTAGATTTCACAGTTCCCACTGCGATTGGGGACAAACGCGATCTTCTGCCCGTCCGCTGACCAGGTGGGGGCGCTGTCGTGCGCCGGGTTGTCCGTGAGGCGGGTTTGATGGCTGCCGTCGGCGTTCATCACATAGATTTCAACGTTTCCGTCGCGATCGGAGGCAAACGCAATCTTCTGTCCGTCTGCTGATAGGGTGGGGTCAAAGTCGTCCGCCGGGTTGTCGGTGAGGCGCGTTTGAGCGCTGCCGTCGGCGTTCATCACGTAGATATCGTTTCCATCGCGATGGGAAACAAACGCTATCTTTCCTGAGTCGTCTGCGAATGGAGTGGGCAGGCTGGTCGCTGTAGGAGCGATGATTGCAACGGGAGTGATGGTTGCTATGGGAACTGCCTCTCCCTGATTTGCGCCTTTCCAAAAAGCGATGAACACCGTCACCGCCACGATGAGCAGCAATCCAAATCCTTCAGCCTTTATCAGCCAGGGCACTCTTGGAGAACGTGCCCTGGATTTTGATAATCCCGGCGTCGTTATTGGCGCTCGAGGATAACCCGTTGCCTGCGCCTCTTGCTGATTGGATATCCCCACTGCCTGAATTAACGTTCGACCACAATGAGTGCAATGAGGCCAGTTAGGATCAACTGGCTTGCCACATTGTGGGCATACCTCCGGTAATGATATTTTCTTGCCGGTCACCGGGCAAAACCGGGTGCCTTCGGGGTGTTCCTGGTTACAATGAGAGCATTGCATCACTTATCTCCTTTCCGCCTTCTCTGTCGGCCTTAATCCCTCCTCCTTCACCAGCCTCGGCACAATCGACTCTCAACCAACGGCCAAGCCCTTGCCCAACTTACACACCGCTCACTTAATGCTACGCTATGGTGCCTCGACTCGTAATTGGCCTCCTTCGATAACGATCCGTATAGACTGCGCACTATCTTCCGCCCAACATTCATCTTTGCGCCCGCCCGTCCCCTCTGGTGCCACGTTGCGTGCGTACGCGTGCACAAAGTAAATCCCATCGTCTAGCTCCTCCAGTGCCAGGCCCACATCGCCAGGGCCTTAATCTGGCACGGGTTCCAAGGGAATCGTATAGTCAAATTGCTTCGTTTCCCCAGAAAGGATCTCAATAGAAGGACTGGTGGTTTCAACCCGTACGCCATCAGATCTTCTGTACTGAAATATCAAGTAGTATGTCCCGCCTGCAAGACCGCTGAGGTATGCTCGGCTACCATCATTTGTGAGGTATTCAGAACCTATAGTGTATTCGGGGTTAGTGCTAGTTCCTCTGTTCAATTCAATAAAGTGATCTGGACCGAGTGGAACGGAAAGGAAATTCTTTGTGACCCCATCGGCATCTTCGTATTGGATCACTCCGGAAAACGCACTCCCCGTAACAGGGTGCACCGTTACATTGAGTAGGTGTACGTCGCCGCTGATCTCATTTGTAAAAATATAGTACCCACTGTTTTCGTACACCCTTCCATATTCCTGTCGGCCATTGAACCAAACCTCATAATGGCCTCCCTCCACTCTAAGGAGATTATTGAAGACATACGCCCCTGCCCCGTCTGTGAACATCTCCCCATTCCAAAGCTGGCCCTTATCCCCACCACCGCCCGCCTCGTAAACAGTAAGCGTTACATAGACGTTGGAAGCCGCAGCTCCTGAACTGTCTCTCACCATCCCCCGGATAGAGAGATTACCTCCCATGCCTGTGTCTGCTTCGCCAATTGGAATCGGCGTAACCGTCGGTACTGGCGTGATGGTGGGCTCAGGTGTCGCTGTCGGCGCAGGCGCTTCGGGGAAGTTCTGCGCCCAGTCCTCGTATTGGGCAGGGTCCATGGGTTTTGCGGGCGAAGGGTCTTGCCCAATCCCCGGAATCGCGGCCTGTTGCCCGTCGCTCAGGTCGGAGGATTTGCCGCTGGCCCCTGTCAGACGGCACTGC
>CAYSIV010000095.1:0-7185 GCA_964431175.1 uncultured Anaerolineales bacterium | reverse complement strand
TCCCATGCCTGTATCTACTTCGCCAATTGGAGGCGGTGTGCTGGTGGGCGGCGCGGGGGTGATGGTGGTGACGATGTTGCCCGCTTCGGGATACTCCCGTGCCCACTCTGCCAATCTGTCGGCATCCATCGGATGTCCAGGTGATGGTGGCTTCCCCGCCCCCGAAATCTCCGACTGCTGACCGGTAGTCAGGTCAGTGAATGTGCCGGTCGACCCGGTAAGGCGGCACACCCCTTCGAGGCACGTCGCTACTATCTGCCCGGTCGCGGGCGCATATTGCAGACCCAAATATGAGCCGCGTACCGTCGCCACACCTAAAGGCGTCTCGATTTCGAAGGACCCGCTGCCAAGAGCTTCCGATACGAATAACCACACCTGTCCGGCAACAAGCGACCACTTTGTCGTCGCGTTAGTTGGCTCTGGCGATAATGCCGCCAGCGCAAACTCAGTGCTGGATCCGAGACGCAAGATGGTGCCGTCTGAGATGTCTACCCGGGCGCGGGCTTCCTCCCCGGTCTTAACCCCGCCTCCGACGAGAATTTCCTGTCCGATACTCGCGTCGAGCCACTCCGCGCTGGCGGTCTCGCGGGCGCTGACATCGTTTCTCAATTCCACAACCGAAGCCTGCCGGGGCACAGATGTAAGCGTCGGCGCAATTCCTGAATTCTGCCAGGCAATAAAGGCAACCACTACAACGATGAACGTAACCGTCAAAAGGCCGCCAATGAGCCTTGGTTCACTTTTGAGATTCCTAAATACGTTCACGATAAGTTTCACCTTCGGCCTCACCCCCCTCCTTCACCAGCCTCGGCACGATTGACTCCCAGTTGTGGCCGCTTTAGCAACCTCGCGGTCTGCCGTTGTTCGGTGAGCGCCAGCGGTCGCTTGCTAGTGCGGCGCTAGAAACTCGCCGAGGAGAAATATGATCACAAACAGCCCGGCGAACATGGGCAGCCACACAAGCCATGAGCGCTCATGCCGCCGCGCCAGCGCGACTAGAGCGACTATCCCGGCTGCCAACCCGCACGCCATCATTGCGATGCCATAGAAGGGTAATACCGTCTCCCGCCACGTCACATCCTCAGGCAAGCCCATGAAAATCGTGCTGTTGATAGTCATGAGGACTACGAATATGGCCGTCAGTGCGACCGACCACCATCCGAGCCGTGTGCTGGGCCACCCGAAGATTCGCCGCCTCAATGGCTGATCTGAGGGCGGCGCACTCGCTGGAAGTCCTGAATCAGTATTCATCTCACATTATGGAGAAAGACCTGCCAGGTCTTACAAAACAGCTGGCAACGCAGACGATCCGATTAAGACCTGACAGGTCTGGCATCGTAAACCAATTAGGAATCTGCTCTAGGCCGCCCAACATATGAGTAGACAAAAACCCTCAAACCGCTTGCACCTCCACCTTTTCCGTCTGCCTCAACCCCCCTTCCTTCACCAGCCTGGGCACAATGGATTCCCAGCCGACGGCCATGAAGTGGATGCCGTTCACGCCGGGCATGCGCTTCACCTTGTCCACAATCTCCAACGCGATCTGCACGCCTTCCTCTTTCGCGTCTTTGGCGTTCTCCAGCCGTTCGATCATCGTCTGCGGAATCTTCACGCCCGGCACTTCGTTCATGATGTGAGCGGCCTTGGCGCTGCGCACCGGCGTGATGCCTGGCAAGATGAAGACCCGCCCCAGCACGCCCCGCTTCTCCAACGCGGCCAGATACCGCTCGAAGCCTTCCAGGTCGTATACAAGGTTGGTCTGGAAGAATTGCGCCCCGGCGTTGACTTTCTTCTCTTCGCGCATGGCCTGGAAGCGTTCGTTGGAGGCGAAGGGCGAACCGGCGGCCCCAATAAACAGAGGCGGCGTACTCTTGAGATCGCGCGCGTCGAGAAAGTGACCCTCGTCGCGCATCCGCCGCAGAATCCAGATCATCTGGATCGAATCAATGTCCCAGATATCCATCCGCCCGTGCGGCATCGGCCCCAGGCGCGAGTGATCGCCGGTGAGGCACAACACGTTGCGAATGCCGAGGGCCGCCGCGCCGAGAATCTCGCTTTGCAAACCCATGCGCGTCCGGTCGCGAGCGGCGATCTGCATCACCGGCTCGAGGCCATTCTGCACTGCCAACGCCGAGCAAGCGAGTGACGACATGCGCGGCGTGGCCGAGGGGTTGTCGGTGAAGTTGGCGGCGTCAATGTGATCGCGCAGCATGGCGATCTTTTTCAACACATCTTCCGGGGAAGCTGCCAGCGGCGGGGCAATTTCGGCGGTGATGACGAACTGCCCGGCGGTAAGTTTGGCCTCAAGAGTAGAAACCGGTTCATGCGCTGGAGCCGGGTGAGGCTGATCATCGCCCTTCCACCAATCGGGCTGGCGGATCTCGTAGAAGAATTTTTCCCAGGCTTCACTCCGCTTTTGCGGGTCCGGCAAATTCTTCAAGCTGTCCGCAATGCCCACTTCGCGCCAGTGCTTCCACACGTCGGCCCAGGTGTCGGTGCCCACCTTCTCCCAGTCGAGCGGCGGCAGAACTTCCATGAGGCGCTCTTCGCGCCCCATCTTCTCGGCCCGCTCGTAAATCTTGTACCAGATGCAGGGGCGCGTCGTGTCCACGTAACAGTGTTCGGGCGTGGAGCCGCCGCACGGCCCGTTGCGCAGTCCCTTCGGGCACTCCATCGGGCAGATGAAGGCCGTCTCTTGCATGCGGCAGCCGAACAGCGGGCCCTTCGATACGCGTTCAACAGTTTCGAGCGTCTTGTCAAAGAGTGAGTCGTTATGAAACGGGTAGTAGGCCGGTTGCCATCGCCGACCGGGAGTGAAGCCGGGCATAATAAACTCCTTGTACAATGAGCCAATAATCGATAACCAATAACCGCTTGTGAGTTATTCGTTATTGGTTATTGGCCTCCATTATCAATATGGCCGCTCACCGTGCCCCACCAACTCCGGGGCCGGTTGCTCGAGCAGGTATTCGTACGCGGCCAGGGCGGCCTTCGCCCCTTCACCGATCGCAATGAGCACCTGCTCGCCAAAACCGTCGGTCACGTCGCCGGCGGCAAAGAGGCCGGGCGCGGTGGTGCGGTTGCGGGCGTCAATCTTGATACAGCCTTTCGAATCGCAATCCGCCAGATGCGCGACCAGCCCGGCGTTCGGGAGAAGTTCAAGCTCCACGAAGAAGGCGTCGGCGTGAAGCTCGCGAACGTCGGCCCCCTTCTTGACGGCCAGCGTCCGGGCGTACTCGTCGCCCTTCACTTGTTCCACCCGATAGCCTTCCATGAGGGTGATGTTGGGCCTGGCTGCCAAACGCTTGCCAAGCTCGCCGTCGAGGTCGCCGTGAGTCGGGGCGACGAGGGTGACGTGGTGGCCGATCTGCGCCAGTTCGAGCGCGGCCCGCAGGGCCAGCCCCGTGTCGCCAATCACGACCGTCGTCCGCTCGATGAACAGCGGCGCGTAGCTTACCGCGCTGTAGCACAGCCCGCGCATCATGTATTCCTTTTCGCCCGGCACGTTGAGGCGCTGGCCCTGGGCCCCGGTGGCGATGATGAGCGCCCGGGCGGTATACTCCGGCCCGCTTTTGGTGTGAACGTGGTAGCCGTCGTGAACCTTTTCGATCTTGTCCACCTTGTCCATCACCCGCGAGAAGTCGAGATACTCGATCTCGTTCACAAAGTTGCTCACGACTTCCTCGCCATTGATGACCAGGTGGTGTTCGATGTCGGGCAATTGCAGGTGATAATTCGTCTTGCCGCCCAGGTCTTTGGTGATGAGCAAAACGTTCAGCCGCTTGCGCAAGGCATAAATGGTGGCCGTCAGCCCGGCCGGCCCGCCGCCGATGATAATTAAGTCGTACATGGTTGCCTCCTGCATGTCTAAACTTCAAACTCCAAAGGGTCAAACTTCAAAACTTATTTGCATCTCAGCTTTGCGGTTGGAGGTTTGGAGTTTGAAGTTGTCAATTTGCCGCCTCGATGAACCCCTCTTCCATCATCGTCTGCGTCAGGTTGCGTGACCGGCGGATGATAGCCGCGGCGCGTTGATATTCTTCATCGTGGGTGGCCGGCTTGCGGGCAATGCCCTGTTCCACCGCCTTGGCCGCCACGGCCGCCGCTTCGCGCGGGAAGACATCCCACTCGTCCATCGTCGGCAAAAGATAGTCCGGGTTCAGGCCGTGCTCGGCGGCCATATCAGCCAGGGCGTGCGCGGCGGCGATGCACATCTCGTCGGTGATCGTCTTGGCCCGTACGTCAAGCGCCCCGCGGAAGATGCCGGGGAAACCGAGTGAGTTGTTGACTTGATTCGGGAAGTCACTGCGGCCAGTCGCCACGACGGCGGCCCCGGCCTCCCTGGCCTCCCAGGGCCAGATTTCGGGAACCGGATTGGCGCAGGCAAACACGATTGAGTCCTTGGCCATGGCCGTGATCCATTCTTTGCGCAGGACATCCGGCCCGGGTGTCGAGAGGGCGATCACCACGTCCGCGCCCTCGAGGGCCTCGGGGATGCCACCGCCCCGGCCCTCAGCGTTGGTGGCTTGACACAGCCTCCACTTGTCCACGAACTCGGCCTTGCGCAGTTCGATGTCTTTGCGGTTCTTGTTCAGAATGCCTTTGCTGTCCACCATCATGCACAGCTCCGGGGTGGCGCCCGAAGCGAAGATCAGGCGCGAACAGGCCACGTTCGAGGCCCCACTGCCAACGAAGACAATGCGAACGTCCGACATCTTCTTGCCGACAATCTTCAGAGCGTTGATCAGCCCGGCCAACGTCACCATCGCCGTGCCCTGCTGATCATCGTGCCAGATCGGAATCTCGGCCTTCTGCCGGAGTGTGTCGAGAATACGGAAGCACTTGGGCTGAGAGAGGTCTTCCAGGTTCACGCCGCCAAAGCCGGGTTGGATCATCAGCACCGTCTCGATAATTTTGTCCGGGTCTTTGGTGTCAAGCATGATCGGCCAGGCGTCCACCCCGCCAAGATATTTATAGAGCAATGCTTTGCCCTCCATCACCGGCAAGCCGGCCTTCGGGCCGATGTCGCCCAGGCCCAGCACGCGCGTCCCGTCGGAGACGACGGCCACCGTGTTCCACTTGTGGGTCATCTCGTAGACCAACTCGGGGTCGGCGGCAATCGCCTTGCATGGGGCGGCAACGCCTGGCGTGTACCAAATGGCAAAGTCGTTGAAGTCGCGCACGCGACACCTGAGGGCCGTTTCTACTTTCCCGCGATAGAACGGGTGGAGTCGCATTGCGTCAGCCGATGGCTTTTTAGCTTTTGCCAGCAATTCCTCAGTTGTTAGAATCGGAGCATCTTTGAGCATAGGTTTCCTCCTCTTGTAGAGCGAGATGGCGTCTCGCTTTACAATCTGTAGGGCGAGATGGCATCTCGCCCTACAATCTCAGATATGAATCGGTGTAAATCACTTTGTTTAGCAACACCTGCACTGTTTTCCAGACTTCGGCCTGCTTTGGGTCGGCCATGTCTACGTCGGCGGGCTCAAGTTCAGAGCCGGCGGCTACGGCATCGTGTAGTTTGAGGTAAAGTGCGCCGAGCGGGGTCGAGTCGTCGCGTTTCTGGACGATGTGGATCGCCTCCCGCAACTCCTGATCAAACGGGTCAATGATCGCCACATCCAGCCCGACGGCCATGAGCATGACCATGTAAACGCGGTTGAGGAGCGGGCGCATCAAGGCGGGCACGGCGTTGGAGACGTTGGACAGGCCGACGTTGACCAGCGGCGGCGGGTCGGCCACCATCTTCAGCATCCGCACGGCTTCGATGCACTGCGGCACGTATTCCTGACAGCCCGACACGGTGAGCACCAGCGGATCAATCAGCAGGTTCTCAATGGGCAGGCCGACTTCCTGCGCGCGCGGGATCAACTTCTCCATGGCAATCGCCACCCGCGCATCGGCGCTCACCGGGATGCCTTCTTTGGCCATCGTCAGAGCAATCAGCTTTGCGCCGTATTTCGCCGCTAACAGCGGCACTTTCTCTAATCGCTCTTCTTCGGCTGAGGTGGAATTGATGATGGCGTTAGCGTGGCCGTTGTGAGCGACCTTCTTAAGGCCGGCTTCGATGGCGGCCAGGTTGGTGGTGTCGAACGAGAGGGTCATGTCGCCCACTCCTTCCTGCGCGCAGTCCACCAGCCAGTCCATCACTTCCGGCCCGGCTTTTTTCTGGGGGCCGATGTTCAGGTCAAGCGCATCAACCCCGGCCTCCTTCTGCTTGCGGGCCAACTGAACAAAAAAAACGCCGTCGCGGTTAGCCAGCGCTTCCTTCACCTTGGGCGAAATAATATGGATCGACTCTCCGATGAGCAACATAAGCCCTCCTTGTTTTTTGATCTGGTGTCGACCCTGCCAACTTAGCACACCGGAGGGTATGAGGCTATTGCCGTATTTCCCTAAATCAGGCTATGAACGTCATCTCATTAGAAGAGTTGTTTCAGCCAATTTGCATCTAAGTTGCCAGAATTGAGATGGAATCCGGGTTATAAAAGCACACACCCCCAATCGTTTCGCCGGGGGTGTGTCGTTTCCGCACTGCAGTTGCCAAATGACTTTAGCTGGAAACGGTTTCCAGAAACACCTTCACCACCTCCGGATCAAAATGGATGCCAGCCAGTGAGCGGATATGCTCGCGGATTTCCTCTTCCGGCCAGGCGGGCCGATAGGGGCGGTCGGAGCGTAGCGCATCCCAAACGTCCACGACGGCAAAGATGCGGGCCGCCAGAGGAATCTGCTCGCCCTTCAATCCACGTGGGTAGCCGGCGCCATCCCATTTTTCGTGATGATAGTAGGGGATATCCAGCGCCGGGCGCAGAAAGTCAATGGGCAAGAGCATTTCGTAAGCATATTCTGGATGTTTGCGCATAATGGCCCACTCGTCATCGGTCAGCTTGTCAGGCTTGAGCAGAATGCTATCGGGGACACCCATCTTGCCAATGTCGTGCAGAAGCGCCCCCCGGCGGATGTGCACCAGTTCGGCGTCCTCCAGTTTCATGGCTCCAGCCAGGCGCTCGGTCATTTTGGTCACCCGCTGCGTGTGGCCCTCGGTCTCTTTATCGCGCAGGTCGAGGGCGCGCGACCAGCCTTCGATGGTGGCGTCGTAAGCGACCGCGAGTTCAACGTTTGCGCGCTGGAGATTGTCGAAGAGGGAGGTATTGTCTAAAGCGATGGCGGCCTGCCCGGCCA
>CAYSIV010000094.1:3787-18272 GCA_964431175.1 uncultured Anaerolineales bacterium | reverse complement strand
GCCAGAGTAGCCAGGAAGATGATCATGATCTCGGCCACGTTGGACGAGAGCAGGAAGAACACGAACTTGCGAATGTTGGCGTAGATGATGCGGCCCTGCTCAACGGCGGCCACAATGCTGGCGTAGTTGTCGTCGGTCAGCACCATGTCGGCGGCTTCTTTAGCCACGTCGGTGCCGGTGATGCCCATGGCCACGCCGATGTCCGATTTCTTGAGGGCCGGGGCATCGTTCACGCCGTCGCCGGTCATGGCCGCCACCGCGCCCGTGCGCCGCAGGGCGTCCACAATCATCACCTTGTGTTGCGGCGAGACGCGGGCAAACACGTCCGTTTCCTTCACGGCCTGCAAAACTTCGGCGTCGCTCATCTTGTCGAGGGCCGCGCCGGGCAACACTTTGCCATCCTTTCGCAAAAGGCCAATGTTATTGGCGATGGCGCGGGCGGTGTCTACAAAGTCGCCGGTGATCATCACCGTGCGAATGCCGGCCTCGCGCGCGTGCTGAATGGCAGGCTTCACTTCTGGCCGGGCCGGGTCAATCATGCCGATGAGGCCAACAAACGTCAGGTCGTGCTCGACGGCTTCGGGCGTCATCGGGTCAGGGTGGTGATCGGAGATGCGATAGGCGACGGCCAGCACCCGCAAGGCCTGACTCGAAAGTTCGGCGTTGGCGGCCAGCACCGCCTCGCGAAACTCGGGCGTGATCGGCGCGGCCTCATCGCTGAGTTTTTGATAGTGACTGCACGTGTTCAAAATCACGTCGGGCGCGCCTTTGGCGCACACCACGAATTCCGGGGTTCCCGCCGGGTCGTTGAATGGGCTGACTTCCGGCATGGCCTCTTTGACGTTGTGGAAGGTGCTCATGAGCTTGCGCGCCGAGTCAAAAGGATTCTCGGCGATACGCGGGAAGACAGCTTCCACTTCTTTGCGCCAGATTCCGGCTTTGGCCGCCGCCACCACCAGCGCTCCCTCGGTCGGGTCGCCGACCATACGATAGGTGGGCTGATTCTGGTTCTCACCCGATGCTTCCAGGATAGCATCGCTCGCTAGCAGACCCGCCCACAGCAAGGTGGTGATGGCCGGATGATCCGAGAAGTTGAGGTGGTCGCCTTCGTGGATGAAGTTGCCTTGCGGTTTGTAGCCGTCGCCGGTGATCTCAAACGACTGATCGTCGCACCACAACTGCACCGCCGTCATCTCATTTTGGGTGAGGGTGCCGGTCTTGTCGGAGCAGATCACCGAGGCCGAGCCAAGCGTCTCCACCGACGACAGGCGGCGGATGAGGGCGTGGCGCTTGACCATCTCGCGCATGCCCAGGGCCAGAGTGATAGTGACCACGGCGGGCAAACCTTCGGGCACAGCCGCAATGGCCAGGCTGACGGCGATGATGAAGACTTCGGTGATTCTTTCTTTGAAGGTAACGAAATAAACCAGCGGCTCGCGGAAGAGTTGGCCGAGGTCCGTTTGATTGACCAGGGCGACGACAAAGACGATGGCGACGATGATGACCGAACCAATGCTCAACTGTTTGCCCAATTCGTCCAGCCGCAACTGCAAGGGCGTTTCTTCCTCTTCAACCGCCGACAGCATTTGGGCGATGAGGCCGATCTGGGTGTTATGGCCGGTGGCGACCACCACCCCGGTGCCGCGCCCGTAAGAGACGATGGTGCCCATGAAGGCCGTGTTCTTGCGATCCCCCAGCGGAATCTCGCGCTCCAGAGTCAACGCGGCCCGTTTCTCCACCGGAACCGACTCGCCGGTGAGGGCCGCCTCTTCGATCCGCAAGTTGACGCTTTCAACTAATCGGACGTCAGCCGGGATGAAGTTGCCGGCTTCCAATAGCACCACATCGCCGGGCACAAGTTCGCGGGTGGGGACGTTGATCCGCGAGCCGTCGCGGATGACGCGGGCGTCGGGCGCGGCCAGTTTTTTGAGGGCGGCTAGCGAAGCTTCGGCCCGCGATTCCTGGATGACGCCGATGACGGCGTTGAGGATGACGATGGCGATGATGGCCGCCGCCTCTATTTCGTCGCCGAGCAGGAACGAGATGAGGCTGGCGGCGATGAGGAGCAGGACGACAAATTCTTTGAGTTGATCGAGGACAAGTTTCCAGAACGGGGTGGGGGGCTTTTCGCGGAGTTCGTTGGGGCCGTATTGCTCGAGCCGTTTCTTTGCTTCTTCGGACGAAAGGCCGTGTTCGCGTTGAGTAGCCAGCTTCTCAAGCACATCCTGTACGGTTTCGGCGTGCCAGGCCTGGGTTTCAGCGTTCACATTATTTTCTGCCATGCGTGTCTCCGAGCGTTAGCGAGCGCGAAGTTGAAAGGATTATATAGAAAGGGAACCAAGGAGACAAGGAGACAGGGAAACAAGGAGACGGGGAGACAAGGAGACAAGGTGAATCTGACCTTTGGTTCACCTTGTCACCCCTTCACCCTTTCACCTTGTCAGATATTACCCGCCGACAAATTTTGTCTTGTACCCCAGCGCCTGCAGTCGGGCGGCGATCTTCTCGCGATGGTCGCCTTGAATTTCGATCTCGCCGTCCCGCTTGAAAGCGACTGTGCCGCCCGCGCCGCAGTGCTTTTTGAGATCGGTGCAGAGCTTCTCGAACGTGGCCGGGTCGTGGTGAAGATTGCCGACGACGGTGACGGTTTTGCCTTTGCGGCGTTTGCTATCCCGCCAGATTCGAGCGGTTTGGCCTTTGGCTGGTGCCTCTTTGAGCGGCTTCTTTTCAAGTTCAGGATCGGGGTCGGTGGAATAGACGATGGGCATTTTGTTTCACCGCAGAGCACCCAGAGATGAAAATGATTTCTCTGCGTGCTCTGCGAACTCTGCGGTAAATCACTGATAGCGGTGCAGGAGGAGGCGGACGGAGCCGGCGTAGCTTTCGCCGAACAGGTTGAGATGGTTGAGCAGGTGGTAGAGATTATACAGGTCAAAGCGTTCGCGGTAGCCAGGCGAAAGCGAGCGCGCCGACTCATAGGCGCGAAAGAATGAGTCAGGTGGCGAGCCGAAGAGGGTCATCATCGCCAGGTCGGCTTCGGCCCAGCCGTAGTGGGCGGCGGGGTCAATCAGAACCGGTCCCCCCTGAGAGTCGGTGTGGAGGTTGCCGCTCCACAGGTCGCCGTGAAGAATACTGGCCGGTTGAGGCGGAATTAGAGAAGAGAGATGAGAGACGAGCGAGTCAGTTTGGCGGAGATCGGTTGAATCGATGTATCGGTTGTGGCAGGCGAGGTTGGCCTGAAAACGCAGGCGGTGTTCGGCGAAGAAGGTGTAGCCGTCGTCTTCCCAGGTGTTGACCTGTGGAGTCGAGCCGATGTAGTTGTCGTGCGGGAAGCCGAAGCGGGGCGATGCCTGGCTGTGTAGGGTGGCCAATTGCTCGCCGAGCGTCTCCCAAAAATTGGCGCGGCGCGGGCCGGGTTCGATGAATTCTTGCAGGATGAAGTTGGGGCCAACGCACAAAACTTTAGGGACGCGAATCGCGTTCCGGGCGGCAAGGGCAACCAGCCCTTCGGCTTCGCGCTCGAACATGTCAGGCGGAGTTGTGTCGTTGACTTTGAGGAACAGCGGGCCGTTGTCAGTATTGAGCCGGGTTGCGTTGCTGACGCACCCGCCGCCGAGCGGCTGGACGCGGCAAATTGTGCCAAAGCCGTGCTCGCGGCAGAAGTCGAGGACGGGTTGGGGCAAATTCATCACGGTTGCAGGGCAAGTTGAAACCTGTTCTGCATTATTCCTCGTCTTCCAACTCGTATAACAAATCAAGCAATCGCTCTCCCAGCGCCGCGGCGTCGTCGACGCGGCCTTCGTGTTTGGCGGCTTCAAGTTGGGTGGAGACCTCCGCCAGTTCCTCCACGCCTTCCAGCCGCTCCTGCAACACTTGCCGGGCGCGGGCCAGCAGTGGATCGTCGGAGTCCTCCGGCGCTCGTTCAAGTCCGGCCAGGTAGAGAGCGGAGGCTTCTTTGTCGCTGGGATTGAGGCGGGTGTGCGCCGCCCGCAGGGTGGTCTGCCGCGCGGCCCCACTGCCCCGGTCAACCGCCGACACATTCAGGATGCCATTCACATCTAAATCAAATTGGACGGCGATGCGCGGCGGTTGGCCTTTTTCCTCTTGTTCCAACCCTTCAAACCGGAACTCGCCCAGCAGGGTGTTCTGCGAGGCGATCGGCGACTCGCCTTGATAAACTTTGACGTCAATCGAGGTCTGATCCGGGAAGATGGCCATGAAGACCTGGGCGCGGGTGACAGGCAAGGTAGTGTTGCGGCGAATGATGATGCCGTAGTGATCGGGAGCGAGTTGGCCGAAGTGCCATTCGGCGACTTCAATGCCCAACGAATGCGGCGTCACGTCCACCAGAATCGCGTCCAACGGTTCTCCGGCGATGATGGCCGCCTGCACCCCCGCGCCCAGAGCCACCGCTTCGTCGGGGTTGATCTCGACCATCGGCTCCAGCCCGATGTGCGCGGCGACCATGTCCCACACGAGCGGGATGCGGGTGGAGCCGCCGACGAACAACACTTTGCCGAGGTCAGAGGCTTTCAGCCCAGCGTCGGCCAGGGCCTGATCAAAAGCGGTCAGCGTGCCTTCAAGCAGATCGGCGATCATGGCCTCAAACTCGCGCCGCTCGAGTTCCACGTCAAGGTGGAGCGGATGCCCGTCCTTTTCCAGCAGATATTCTTCGCGCACGCGGGTGAAGGGTTGAGTGGAGAGGGCGATCTTGGCCTGCTCGGCGGCGCGGGTGAGGCGGGCCAGCGCCTTGCGATCCTCGCGCGGGTCGAGATCGGTTTCCGCTTGAAACCGGTCGGCCAGATAGTTCATCAGCCGTTCGTCGAAGTCGTCGCCGCCGAGGTGGGTGTCGCCGTGCGAGGCGCGAACTTCGATCACGCCCTGGTTGAGTTCGATGATGGACACGTCGAAGGTGCCGCCGCCGAGGTCGTACACGGCGATCAGTTGTTGCTCGTCCACGCGGTCGAGGCCGTAGGCCAGCGCCGCCGCCGTCGGCTCGTTGATGATGCGCTCGACGGTGAACCCGGCGATCTCGCCCGCTTCGCGGGTGGCCTGCCGGGCCGCGTCGGAGAAGAAGGCCGGGACGGTGATGACGGCGCGGGTGACGGCTTCCCCTAAATTGGCCTCGGCGATGCGTTTCATCTCGCGCAGAATTAACGCCGAGATTTCCGCCGGGGTGTAGTCACGGCCATTCAACGGAATTTTCTCGTCGGTGCCCATCTTGCGTTTGATTGAGCGGACGGTCAGTTCCGGGTAGAGGACGTATTGGTTGCGGGCCGGGGCGCCGACGATGAGTTGCCCCGCCGGGGTGAAGCCCACTACCGAAGGCACGATGCGTTCGGCCCCGTTGGGAAGGATGGCGGGTTGGCCGCGGCGAACGTGGCCGACGGCGGAGAATGTGGTGCCGAGATCAATGCCGATGATTGGAGACATTATGAGTTATCCTCAGGTTCGCGGGCGACGACGACCTCGGCGTAACGTAGCACGGTTTCGCCCAGGGCGTAACCGCGCCGCAGTTCGCGCACGATCGTGCCAGATTCCACGCCGTCGCTCGCGACGACAGTTTCAATGGCGACGTGCTGATGCGGGTCGAAGGGTTCGTCTTCGGTTTCGATGGGGTGCACGCCCTCGGCGGCCAACACCGCCAGCAGGCGATCCTGCACGAAGCTCAGGCCTTGCAACCAGGCGGCAACGGCCTCCGGCGAGAGAGTCTCTATTGGGGCCGGTTCGGCAGCCGGGGGCGCAAACAGGATTTTAGCCGCCGCGCTCAGGCGTTGCTGAATGGAGTTTGGAGTTTGGGATTTGGGGTTTGGGATTTGGACCTTGCCCTTTATCAACCTTTCCCCTGAGGCAATGGCTTCGTCCAGGCCGTCGAGGACGGGCAAAACGCTTTTGATGATTTCCAGCCGCCCCTCATCACGGGCAGTCGTCAGTTTCTCGCGCAGGTGAGCCAGTTCGCGCTCGCGATAACTTTCGGCTTCGCGCAATTGCTCCTGCGTGGTTTTGAAGTTCTTGAGGTAGGTCTCGACCAGCGCATTGGCTTTGAACTGTTCCTTCCCGGCGCGGGCCTGTTGCTTTTCCAATTTTTCCACCGTCTCTTGCAAAACGATCAGCGTGGTTTGGGTTTGGGACTGAACTTGAGTCAGGGCGGCGACGACGGTTTGCAGTTCGGCCAACGCTTCGGCCACGTCTGCCGGGACTCGGGCGCGGGCCAGGCCAAAGTGACGAACCAGGCGCGCCAGCCAGTTATCGGCGCTCATACGCTTCGCGTGACCTCGTGAAAGTCTTCGCGCCAGTCGGTGCGAGACAGGTCGCTGAGAGCGCGAGCGGCGCAGATCACATCGGTGGGTGAAACGGAGAGATTGAGCGGGGCAGGTGGTTGTAGTTCCGGCTCCGGCCATGGCTCGAGGCGCGTCATGTCGGTTTCCAATTTTTTCTCCGGCGTTTTGAGCTGGTCGTAGGCGGCCCGGATTCGTTTGAAGGCCTCCGGCTCGCGTTCGGGCGGGTGGGCACGCACCAGCGTGAAGTAGGCTTGCTTGATTTCGTCCAGCGTAGCCGTTGGCCCCTGTGAGAGGCCTAACACGGCATAAGGATCAAGCGGCGGATTTTGGGGAGCGGGCGTGGTCATCTAAACAATTCCTCGTCAGCCAAATCTTCGAGAAACTCCGGGCCGAGTTGGGCCACCATCGGGCCTAACATCCCGAAGAGGGGGTTGCTGATCTCGCGGCGCATCTGCTCGATCTCCTTCGCTAACTGTTGGTTGCCCTGCTTGCGCGCCAGTTGCGACGCCCGGCGGAGCGTCTCTTTGGCCCCCGAAATATCGCCAGCCATCGCTTGCAACGATCCGAAGCTCATCAGCGACTCCAGATTTTTGGGTTGCAGGGCGATCATTTGGCGGGAGTATTCCAGGGCGAGGTCGTATTGATGCGACTCGACCAGCGCCCCGGCAACGTGCCGCAAAGCTTCCGCCTGATTGGCGCTGTTCGCCAGCGATTTTTGGATCAGTTCCCGGCCCCACCCCTCCCATTTGGCATCCGCCTTTTTTGGTTTCGGCGGCGGGCCCCACGGAATATTTGGCAGAGGCGGCGCCGCCTTCGTCAGGCAGGAGACGCCCACGCCCAGGTAGAACTCCGGCGAGGCGATCCCGGCGGCCTCGGCGCGAGTCAACACTTGCCGGGCGGCGGCTTCGTTTTTGTGCTTCGCCCAGCAATCAAAGACTCTGACGTAGGCGATGACCGTGCCGGCGGCGAGCGCAGTTTCGAGGCGCATCCGCGCGGCGGTCTCGTCTTTCAACATAAGTTCAGTGTCGGCCAAAAAGACAAGCGTCTGCAAATCATTCGGCGCATATTCCAGGGCGGCGGTGTAGGTTTCCCGCGCCAGTTGGTAATGTCTGTTGTTAAAGCTGTTGATGCCGCGCTGGGTCAACATCTGGGTCAATCCGCGCTGGGCGGCTTCGTGGCGAGGGTCAATCTCCAGGACGCGGCGCAAAACTTGTTCGGCGGCGTACCATTCGCCGCGGGCCTGGTGCGCCTCGGCCAACAGCAGGTGCGCGCCGACGTGTTGCCCGTCTTTCTCCAGAATGCGATTGGCTTCGTTGCGGGCGGCGAGGGTCTGTTCGTTGGCCAGCAGAGCCAAAGCCAGTTCCAGCCGCAGGTCGAGGTCATCCGGAGCGGCCTTGACGGCTTGCTTGTAGAGAGTGATGGCTTGATCGGGGCGGCCGGCGCGTTTGTAATTGTCGAGGATGCGGCGGCGCAACCAGGCCTGCTGTTCGTCCTGGGGGATGCCGCCAGCCTCGACCGGGGCCGCCGCTTTCTTTTTTGATTTTGAGGCGCGCCGGGGCATGGTTCCCAACAACGCCGCCCACAATTCAGCCGCCGCTTCCCATTGTTCCCGCGCTTCGTGGGCGATGGCGAGATTGCGAAGCACGGGCGGCAATGGGCCGAGAGTAGGCGTTTGTTCGAGGAGGCCGCGCATGGTTTGCCAATGCGTAATGGCGGTTGCCCAGTCTCCTGCGGCGGCGGCGGCGGTTGCCAGTCGGTTGGCGGCGACGAGAGTCGCGCGAAGCAGGGAAGGTTCGCCGGGAGTCAGCGTCTGTACCGCTTGGGCGTGCTTGAGAACATCCGCCCACAGACCGGCGGCCTGAAAGCTGTGGAGGCGCTGCCAGTGCATATGGGCAATGCCTTCTTTCAAACTGGGCAGAAGCGGCGCGCCAACCTTTGTTGCGGCGCGGGCGGCCTCTGTCCACTCGGCCAATGCCTCTTCTGAATTGCCAATAGCGTCGGCGGCGAGGCCGTAATAGAAAACGCGCACGCTCTCCGCGCCTGCGCGAAGCGATTGGCCTTTGGGAAACGTCAGCGCCGCCAGAGCTTTGTCTTTCTCCCCAGCCGCGAGGTAGGCCAACCCTTCCCACAATTTGGCCGATGAGTTGGTGTGACCTAACGTTTTGAGCCGCTCCAGCCAGTTGCTCGGCGAGGTCGCGAGGATGGTTTGCGGTTCGCCGCGCAACAAGGCGGCGACCGGCTCGACGGCGGCGCGATCTTCGGGGGATAGCCAGGGCATGGTGTCGAGCGAAACTTGTGGGGCGCGTTCTAGTTCGGCTAAAGCGCGCGCAAAGCCGAAGCCCGGGCGCCGGAGGCCGAGGTCGGCGGCGCGGGCGTAGGCGGCGCCGGCTTCGGCCAGTTGATCGGCGCGGTGCAAAGCCAAGCCGAGGTGATACCAGAAGCGCGCTTCGCCGGGCAGAAGATGGGCCGCCTGCCGCAAGTCGGCGATGAAGCCTGGCAAATCGTTGCGGCGAGCCAGGCCGCGGCGAAAGCAGGCCTCGGCCAGCGCCGCGCGAACAGCCGGGTCGGTTTCCTGTTCAGGGCCGCTCCAGTGTTTAATTGCGGCTGTGTAATCGCTCTGGTGGAAAGCTCTGAGGCCGAGTTGTTTTGGAGAGGCAGAGGCAGAAGCAGAAGCACTGGGAGGCAAAGTGCGCTTGCGTTTGTGTTTTGACATGCGGGCTTATTCTACTTCGCTCACAGCCGGGTGTAAAGATCGGCAACGGTGGGGTATGTCTCAGTCTCTGTCCAGTGGCAAGGGAACATTGGATTTTACGAATTCAGCGGCATGATCCACTCGGATTACACTACAACGAATTCAAGGGCGCTTCGCGAACGAATTTGCCTTTCACCGCAATTTGGTTGCGAAGCATCCCCCAATTCGTTGTAGTGTGGAACGAGCCTGAGTATTGCCTCCCGGCCAATATCACACAACGGTCTGGTTTCCTTTTGTTGGCACTTGGCATACAATCCCTTCATGCCCGAACTGTCCAAGACTTTGCTCAAACTCTCCGCCGCGTTCGTCGAACATCAGGCGAAGAAGACTTTGGGTGAAGAAGCCGCTTCGCTCCTGGTCAACGTCTTGACCGACTACGCTGGCGAGAAGACGCTCGACAAGCTGGCCGACTATCTCAATCAGGGCCGGAAGAGGCAGAGAATCTTCTCGAAGCCTTCAAAGAGGCCGACAAGTGCTTTGCCGAGAAATGCGGCGACCCCGATCTCAAGCAGGCCATCGCCATGTTGCTGCTGGCCGAACTTCCGTCGCTCGAAAAACTGGCCGCCGCCTTGCCCAAAACGTTGGACGACGATGAACTTTGGCGCGCCTTGCGAAATCGCTTCAAAGAAGAATGGCCTCATCTGCTGACCGAGGCTCAACTCGACCGCGCCGCCACCGTTTACCGCGACTGCCTCGACCGCCCGCTGGCGGCCAAGTGCGATCAACTTCTGGAAACGCTCTTCCGCAAAGTTGATCGTATTGAGCAATCCACCCAGCGCCTTGAAGGCGCAACTCAGGAATTGCTCTCCGGCCAAAAAGAAATCAAATCGCTCCTCGTTGACGCCGCCAACCTCGCTCAACTTGGCCCGCGCGACTGGTTGCGCCCGACCGCGCCGCGCCCCAGTCGTCAGATGGTTGGGCGTGAAACAGAATTTCAGGCAGTACGCGGACTGCTGGCTCCCGGCTCAAAAGCCGCCATCACGGCGGCGGTGCAGGGCACGCCGGGCGTGGGCAAGACTCTGCTGGCCGAGCATTTGGCGGCGGAACTCGACTCGCAGTTCGCGGGCGGCGTCCTCTTCGAGCGGCTAGGTTCCGGGTTTCGCGATTCGGCGTTGACCGCGCCGATTCTGGATCGCTGGGGCGGCTACGCCTTTGGCAACCGGCCACTGCCCGAGGGCGCGCATTTCACGCCCGAAGCCGTGCGCGCCCTGCTGGCCGGGCGCGGGGACGGGGCGCTGTTGGTCGTGCTGGACGACGTGTGGAGTCTGGAAGCCATCAAGCCCTTGCAAACCGTCCTGCCCAACGACGCCTGCCTGCTGATCACTACTCGCAACGAACGACTGGCCCGCGAACTCGGCGAGGTGTATCCGCTCGATGTGCTGACGAAAGACGACGCCCTCAAGTTGTTGCGCGCCCGCGTTCATTTGGCTGCCGATGCCGACGACGATTTGCTGAACAAGCTGGCCGGAGCTTTGGGCCGCCACGCCATGGCCCTCGACATTGCCGGGCGTGGCCTGGATCGGCGGAGCCAAAGCAAGTGGCCGGGGGCGGTAGACGACCTGGCCCGGCAGGTGCGCGAGGGAAGCGGCTTTGGCGACCTGCCGCCCCTGCCTGGCGACGAAGTGCAGGTGAGCGCCGTGGAAGCCGCGTTGAAGTTCAGCTACGACGATCTGACCGACGCCGCCCGCGAGCGCTTCCGCAAATTGGGCGCGTTTGCCTCCGACGCCAGTTTCCGCGTTGAGGCCGCCGCCGGGTTGTGGGACTGCCCCCTCGAAGAAGCCGAAGGCCAACTGGCCGTTTTCGTCGAGCGCGGCCTGCTCACTCGCATTGAGGCGCGTTACCAACAACACAGCCTCCTCCGCGCCTACGCCCTGGCCCTCCTGCGCCGCGAACGCGAAGAAGACGCTACCCGCTACCGCCACGCAACCGTTCACAATGCCTTGATGCGCGACGCCGACGACCGCCAGATTTTCTACCTCATGCTCCCCGACTACGCCCAATTGCGCCACGCTTTTGAGTGGGCCATCGCCCATCAACTTGGGCTGGCACAAGGGCTGGCCGGAAACACCGCCAACCTGCAAGCGGCCTGGGGTTTGATTCGAGATAGTTACGACTGGGCGACCCGCCTGGTGACCGCAACCCAAACGGCAGACGACGCGCCTGCGGCGAAAGCCGCCGCGCTCGGCACCCTGGCTAATGCCCTCAGCCGCCTGGCAACCTTGCCCAACGAGGATCGACCAAAACGGTTGGAGGAAAGTTTGGCGGCCTACGACGAAGCGTTGAAATATCGTCGCCCGGACACCGCGCCGCTGGACTATGCGATGACGCAGAACAATCGCGCCACGCTGTTGAGCGAGTTGGCGAGTTTGCCGAATGAAGACCGGCGGGGGCGGTTGTTAGAAGCTTTGCGTTGCGCCTTCACCGCGTTGTCACTTTTTGATCAGATCGGACATACCCCGTATTCTCAAGCGGCAACCACTACACTGCGCCGAGTCAGCGAAGAGGCGGGCGAACTGTTCCCGGAATTGTGGGCCGAGTTGAATGCCGGCGAGCCGCCGGAGTGGTTGGCTGGTGTGTTGGCGCAAAGTCGGGCATTCGCCGCCCTGCCGGAGGAGTTGCGTCGCGCACTGGGGACGTTTGTTGAAGCGCGTCAGCACGCCGAAGAAGCGAAGTCCGCCGAGGCTTGGCAGGCGGCGGCGCTGGCGGGGCAGAGTTTGCTTGACCATCCTGATGCCAGAGAGCTTCCATTTGAAGTTGAGCAACTACAGGCTGAGGTGGCCAGTTACTGGAATATGTTGGGAAACGTTTTGAGTGAGCAAGAGAAACACATCGAGGCCCTCGCCGCCTTTGGCGAAGCTATCAAGCTCCAACCAAACAAAGCGATGTGGCATCGCAATCACACCGGCACACTCATTGACCTAGGCGACATCGCCGCCGCCGAAGCGGGGTTGGCTCGCGCAACCGAACTGGAGCCGGAGCATCCGCGGCTGGCCGAGTTGAGGCAGGAAATGGAAGAACGACGGATGCGTGGAATTTAACGGATTTTGTCTCTGCGGGGTTGATCCGTTAAATTCCGCCAATCCGTGTTCTTGTGAGCGGGAAGAAAGAACGGCGGATGCGTGGAATTTAACGGATTCCTGTTCGCCCGGCGTCGATCCGTTAAATTCCGCCAATCCGTGTTATATCATGGCCGACCTTCTCTACAAAGAACTCACCGCGAAAATCATCGGCGTTTACTACCACGTCTATAACGGCATGAGCCGCACTTATCCCGAGTTCGTCTACGAGAAGGCGATGATGAGTGACATTCGGCGGGAAGGGATTGTGTGCAATCGGCAGGAGGAGTATCAGGTCTTTTACAAAGGACAGCTTGTCGGTCTTCAGCGGCTTGACCTGTTTACGGCAGGAGAGGTCATTGTCGAAATCAAAGTAGCTCCAAGTCTGACCCGTTTGCACAAGGCTCAAACGTTCTCTTATCTCAAGGCCTTCGACAAACGAGTCGCGTTGCTGTTCAATTTCGGCGGGCTACAGCCGGAATTTGAACGGATTTACTTTGAGCCACGCCCGGTCGAAACGTCAGCCGAGGTGATTGAGCAAACTTTATCCGAAGCGCCGCCCGGCTTGATCGCGCCGGAACTCGTCCGCCAAGTGGCGGGCGGGTTGTATTCAGTTCACACCACTCTGGGGCCGGGCTTCATCCACCGCATTTATGCGAATGCTTGTTACCACGAACTAAAACTGCAGGGATTGCCTGTTCGCCCGCAGAAAGAAATGAAAGTCGTTTATCGGGGTGAGCCTGTCGCCGACATCAAGTTTGCTCATCTTCGGATCGGCGACGAAGCGCTGGTATTCCCGGTAGCTGTAACAGATGTTGACTTGATCAGCTTCAACAACCTCAAAGATTGGCAACGGGTAGAGCAAATCCCGCTCGGCATCCTGGCAAACTTTCACAGCCTTGCTCTCAAGCCAATCATTCTAAAAACTTGATACCCCTGACTGGCAAGAGCCAATCCGTTAAATTCCACCAATCCGTGTTCTTTACCAAATGCCACACTTCTTCGACCTCAGCCACCCCCTCGAAAACGACATGACCTTTTACCCCGGCGACCCGGAGCCGCGACTCGTGCCAGCCGAGATGACGCCGCCGTGGCGGGTGACAGAACTGCACATTGGCACGCACACCGGGACTCACATGGATGCCGCTTCCCACTTCGTGCCGGGCGGCAAAACAATTGACCAGTATCCACTGACGCGGTTTCTTGTGTCAGGCGTCGTCGTTCCGGTGACTCAAGGCGACGACGAGCGGATCGGCCCGGAAGCGTTTACGGATGTGGCCGGCGGAGCCGTCGTCATTCGCACCGGCTGGGATCGTTTCTGGAAGACGGAGCGCTACCTGCGCCACCCGTTCCTCTCGCCCGAAGCGGCGCGATGCCTGGTTGAGGCGGGCGTGACTCTGGTTGGCATTGACGCCCTGAACGTGGACTCGACGACGGGAAGCACAACACACGCCCACGAGATTCTGCTGGGCAGTGACGTGCTCATCGTGGAAAACCTAACCGGGTTGGATCAGCTTGAGCCGAAGAAGGCGTATCAGTTCTCTTTTTTGCCGTTGCGGCTGGCCGGACTGGACGGTTCGCCGGTGCGGGCCGTGGCCTGGGCCGGCCAAGCCTGACCTGCCCAATGAAGATGACAGTTTTTGACACCTTTGCCTCTGTGATTGACAGCCCTTTTGTCGTTAAATATTTTGAGTTCTCCCGGGTTTGATGTGAAACGCTCGCGGCGGATTGCCAAATCCGCCGCCGTTTCCGCTGGATTTGGCAATCCAGCGGGAGCAGGCGATAGACTTTCCCGCCAAAGCCGGTAGTGCCATATTTTGAAAACCCGTCTCTTACAACTGGAAGGCAGAAATGGGTATCTATTCAACCAAATCCAAATGGCAGAAGGCGCTGCGCCCCGTTGTCGCTTTCTGCGTCCGCAACCGCGTCCACCCGGACGTGTTCACTTACGGCGCGCTCGGCCTCTCGTTCCTGGCGGCTTTTACATTTTTGCGCGCTGAGTCGTCCACGCTTTGGCTTTGGCTCGCGCCGCCGTGCCTGCTCCTGCGCCTGCTTTTCAACTTGATGGATGGATTGGTGGCTCGCCAGATCGGGCTGGCCGACGCCTGGGGCGAAGTGAAGAATGAATTTGGCGACCGCCTGGCCGACAGTGCCATCTTTCTGGGCCTGGTCTTTGGCGGTTACGCCGACCTGCGTTTAGCGGCGCTGGCTCTGGCCCTCATCCTGTGCGTCTCTTACCTCGGCATTCTCGGCAAGGCGCTGGGTGGGGCGCGGGTGTACGGCGGCCTCTTCGGCAAAGGTGACCGGATGATTTCGCTTTCCCTCTTTACTCTCTACCCTCTTTTCAGCCATAATCTTGCCGGCTACAACTGGTACCTGGCGTTTGCCTCACTGGC
>CAYSIV010000094.1:0-3777 GCA_964431175.1 uncultured Anaerolineales bacterium | reverse complement strand
CAACGTTTACGGATCATCTATGTGGCGCAATCCTCTCGCTGACCCGCTCTTTATTCCGTCGTTGCGAGTCGTCGGCGTGCTCTTCGTCTTCGACTTCGGGCTGGTGCTGTTCTTTGCCCGCAAGGATTTGAAAGCCGGATTGACCGGCGAGCTGGGCAAGCGTTTCATCGGCTGGATGATGATCGCCCCGCTGTTCCTCGTCGCCACCTTCGTCGGCGGGATCGCCGCCGCCCTCATCCTGCTCTTCTTTTTCTATCGCGTGACCGCCGAGTACGTCCACGTGGTCGGCGTGGAGCGGCCTTATGCGGTTTACCTCTACACCCTCATTCCCATTGCGTTCGTGACCGCCGCCTTCTTTCCCGATCTATATTTCACCCTGCCGGCCGGATCGATCCTGCTCCTCACCCTCGTTCCCATTCTCACCCGCCGCGTCGAGAATCTCTATCTTCAACTCTCATTTGCCGGGCGCGGGTTTCTATATCTGGTGTGGTCGATCGGCCATTTGATCCTGCTCAAACAGTCTGGCGGGGTTGGGCTGGTCATGCTGGTTGGCGTGGGCGTGGCTCTCAGCGACGTGATGCAATACACGGTTGGCAAGCTCATCGGCCGGCACATCATCTCGCCCGAAGTGAATCCGCGCAAAGCCTGGGAGGGCCTGCTGGGCGACTTCATCGGCGCGGGGGCGGCGGTGGCCCTGTTCAGCTTTGCCCTGCCGCCGCAGTTCGTCCTGCCGCACAAAATTGTCCTGGCCTTCATCATCGGCCTCGGCGCGGCCTGGGGCGACCTGATCAGTTCGCTTGTCAAACGAGTCGCCGGTTCCAAAGATTGGGGCGACATCCTCCCCGGCCACGGCGGCCTTCTCGACCGGGCCAACAGTATGGTGGTCGTCATCCCGCTCGTCTACTATTTCACCTACCTGGTCTTGAACTACGGAAAGCCGTAGACATGCGCTCGTTTACAAGCCGCGAGATCATCACCAACACCCTCAACATCGCCTGGCATTTTCTCGCCTTTCGCCGCCGCCCCTTCCAGAGCCGCGAGTCCATTCGGGCCTATCAACTCAAACAACTGCAACGGCTGGTGAACTTTGCCTATCACCACGTCGCTTTGTATCACGAGAAATATGATCAAGCAGGTGTGAAACCGCGCGACTTGCAAACGCTCGCCGACCTGACTCATTTTCCGACCGTGAGCAAGGATGAGGTGTTGGCCGCCTACCCAAATGATGCTCTGGCGCGCGGCCTCGATCTGCGCCGATGCCTGCTCTCCAAAAGCTCCGGTTCCACCGGCCAGGTGCTCAACGTGGTGCATCAAGCCGACCGGCTCGGCATTCAAGGCCTGGCGATGAACCGCCTCTTCGAGCTGTACGGCTCCTACCTGCCCTGGCATCACCTCGTCTACATTTATACCTCAGAGTATCCGGCGCGCTCGCTGTTCGGGATGTATCCGATGACGCTCATCCCGACTCTGACTCCTACGCCGCAAATCTTATCGGGCCTGCACGACCTGCGCCCGAATCTGCTGGCCTGCTACCCCAGCCACCTGCGCGCCATTGCCAACGAGCTTGGCCCGGAAGGATGCCGCCAACTTCGCCTCAAGGCCATTTCGGTCTCCTCTGAACTTTCCACCCAACAGGAACGCGACGATTTAGCCGCCCTCTTCAACTGTGGCGTTTACGACGAATACTCCACTGAAGAGTTGACCCACGTGGCCGCCCAGTGCCGCGACAAGACCTATCACATTTTTGAGGACGTGGTCTATCTGGAGATCGTCTCACCCGACTCGGATCAGGTTTTGGCCGTCGGCGAGAAAGGGGAGGTGGTCGGCACCTATCTCCACAACTATGCCATGCCGTTCATTCGTTATCGGCAGAGAGACTTTGCGGCTCTCGACGATACGACTTGCACGTGCGGTCGCAGGTTTCGAGCCATTCGCGACCTTGGCGGGCGCAAGCTCGATCAGTTCATCCTGCCCAGCGGGCGGGTGCTCACTTCGGGCTGGTTGCTGGACGCTTCGTACAGCTTCCTGCTCGAAGTCGGGGCCGACATCGCCGCCTTCACCATGATCCAGGAAACGCCAGCCGATGTCCGAATCGAGATCGTGCCGGGGGCGGGTTACACGCAACCCATGTCAGAGGCGGTGAGAACGAGATTCCTGGAGCTGGTCGGGGAGCCGATCAATGTTCGGGTAGAAGTTGTACCGGAGATCAAACGATCGGGCGGGGGCAAACATCATCCCATTGTGTCGCATGTCACTCAGCGAAACCGGAAGTAGTACAGCACATAAACCCCCAGCCACAGCAAACTGTACGCGCCAACCACGAGCGCCGCACGCCGCTGGATGAACTTCTTGAAGACGACGCCGACGACCGCGCCCGCAACGGCAACCGGCAGGATGCGCTCCAGCCGGGCCGGGATGGTGAGGAGCAGAAACTGAATGAAAGACAAACGTCCCGCTCCGGCTTGCACGGCGTACACTTTGTAAGGGATGCCCTGCAAGGGGCCGCTGACCATTGCCAACAAACCATCCACTCGCATCTGCTCGCCGACGCCGCGCACCATGTCGGCATTGATGAGCGGGATTCGATCCAGCAACCGGATCATGGCCTCACCGTTGCTGGCCGCCAGCCCGTACATGACGGCGCCGCCGACGATGGCCCCGGCCACGGTGGCCGCCGTTGCCCACAGCCCGCGCCGCCAGTTGAACAAAGCCACGAGGCCGAGATAAATATCCGGCACGAGGAAGAACAAAGTCGCTTCGGCCAGGCCCCAGAGAAAGGCAATGGCAATGGAAAGTGTTGAGGCGCTGTGCCGTTCGAGGCGAGTGTAAAGTGATGAGGTCGTCATAGCCCCATGCTATCCGAATTGTCGACGATGAGCAAGCCGATTTTGACAGAGGGCGTCCTTGAACGCCTCGTGTTTGGCTCCGGCCTGGTGTTCAACCAGACCTGGGAAGACCCGGAGGTGGATTTGCAGGCGCTGGCCCTCGGCGGCGGCGACGTGGTGCTCGCCATTGCTTCGGCGGGTGATAACGTGCTCACCTACGCCCTGGCCGGGCTGAAGAAGATTTATGCTGTTGACTTCAACCCGGCGCAAATTTATTTGCTCAACCTGAAGATAGCCGCCGCGCAGTATTTGGACTACGCCGACTTCTGGCATCTCTTCTCGCTCGCTCCCGCGCCGCGCGCCAACTCAATTTACGCCGACACGCTGCGCCGCCATCTCGATGAGGCAACGCGGCGCTTTTGGGATGATCAGCTTGGGCTGGTGCGGGCCGGGTTGGGCCGGGCGGGTGTGTTTGGGCGCACGCTCTGGCTCCTGCGAACTTATTTGCGAGTCGTATGCGGGCCGCGCGCGCTGGCGCAAGTCTTTGAGTGCGAGTCGCTGGCCGAGCAAGCCGACTTCTATTTCCGGCGTGTTCACTCGCGTTGGTGGAACCCGCTGGCCCGGCCATTCGCCGAACAATTGCCGATCCTGTTGCTCTTTGGCGCGCACCCGCATCAGGCGCGGCGGGTGCGCGGCCAGCAGTTCGCGCGTTTTCTGGCGGCAGGCATTCGGCGGGCCCTGAGCACACTTCCGGCGGGCAACAATTATTTCTGGCAACAGGTGTTGTTGGGCCGTTATCTCACGCCGCCGCTTTACTTGCGGCCTGAGAATTTCGCCCGGCTCAAAGAGACCGTGTCTTGCATCGAGCCGCACATCGGGCGGGCAGAGGTGCTCATGCGCGAGTTGTCGCCGTCGTCGGTCACCCGCTTCAATTTGCTCGACGCGCCGGACT
>CAYSIV010000093.1:17183-18284 GCA_964431175.1 uncultured Anaerolineales bacterium | reverse complement strand
TTTACGGTTCGCGCCGCAGTTGGACTGCGGCGCGGCGGCAGTGCAACTGCCGCCCCAACCGTAAACCAACCTGGAAACTGCTTTAATCGCCATGAAGTTCTTCTACTGCGACCGCCACAACTTCTTCCTCCCCGACGGTCATCGTTTCCCCATTCGTAAATACGCGCTTCTGCGCGAACGCATTGAGCAGGCCCAACTTGCGCGGCCTGAAAACATCGTCGAGTCGCAACCGGCGACGGACGAGCAGATTTTGCGCGTTCACACTGTCGAGTATCTACAAAAACTGAGAGACTGCACGTTGACCGAAAAGGAGCAAAGACGGCTGGGCTTCCCGTGGTCGCCTGCCCTGCTTGAGCGCTCGCGTCGTTCGGCGGGCGGGACGATTGAGGCGTGCTGGGCGGCGCTGGCGGAGGGGCTGGCAATGAATCTGGCTGGCGGCACGCATCATGCCTATCCCGATCATGGCGAGGGCTTCTGCGTGCTCAACGATGTTGCCATCGCGGCCCGCGCCATGCAGGTTGAGGGCCGGGCCAGGAGCATCGTCGTTCTCGATTGCGACGTGCATCAGGGCAACGGCACTGCCGCCATTTTCGCCAACGACCCGACCGTGTTTACCTTCTCGGTTCACGGGGCGAATAATTTCCCGTTACACAAAGAGAAAAGCGACCTCGACCTGGAACTGCCAGACGGGGCAAACGACGATGACTACGTGGAAGCTGTCGATTACGGTGTTCGGCGGGCGCTAGCTTTGTCGCAACCCGCGCTGGCAATTTACCTGGCCGGAGCCGATCCATTTGAGGGCGACGCACTCGGGCGGTTGAAGGTGAGCAAGACCGGGCTGGCCAAACGCGACCGGATCGTTTTCGATCACTGCGCCCACGCCGGGGCGCCGGTTGCCATTGTGTTATCTGGCGGCTACGCCAAAAACGTAGAGGATGCGGTGGATATTCATTTTCAGACGGCCTGTATCGCAGTTGAATTAAGCAGGCTCGCCCATCGCGGCGGTTGAAACCGCGCCTCCAAAACGCAACGCGGAGCGGGCCTGCGCCGACTAGTAGTCGGCCAAACATAAATTGATGGGTGGCAGTTGCACTGCCGCCC
>CAYSIV010000093.1:5666-17173 GCA_964431175.1 uncultured Anaerolineales bacterium | reverse complement strand
GTTGGCCGCCCGCGAGGACGCGGGCTATGAGCTTATTTCCGATAAGGTCTATTGATGGGTGGCAGTTGCACTGTCGCCCTGCGCCGCAGTGCAACTGCGGCGCATCAACTCATCAAACTAACATTGGCGGACTATTAGCCTGCGGAGGCAGGCTTGGCTTTATGTTGCCGCGACTTCGAGTCGCCAGAATAAGATCAACTACCCAAACAAGCCAATGACGGCCACCCCGACTGCCACACAGATTCCGCCCAACACTCGGATAAATGAGCCGGACTCTTTGAATACCATCACCCCCAGAATCACGCCCAGCACCACACTGATCTCTCGAACCGCCCCCACGTAGCTGGCGGGCGACCCGGCGCGAATCACATACAACACGGTTATGTACGCCGCCGGAGTCGTAAATCCAGCAATCACACTGTTCAAGCCAGCGGCCTGCAGTTCGGCCCGCAATCCGTTCCAGCCCACCATGCGAAAGACAAGCGGGGTGAGCAGGGCAATGGCGATGGAGTTGATGAGAAACAAGTATGGCAGTGGCGACGAGAGCCTGACGCCTACCCGATCAACTGCCGAATACGCCGAAATGAACAACCCGGCCAGCACTGCCCAGCGCGGGCCGCTCTTGTTTAGCGAGCGCAACGGTTCCAGCCACGCGCTCAGCTTCGGCAAGCCGAGCAAATAAACCCCGGCGGCGATCAGCACGATGCCTAACATGCCGCCCTTCGTCGGGCGCTCGCCCAGAAACAAAATAGCCCAGATCAACAAGAATACAGGCGCAGTGCCGCGGGCCAGCGGATACACAACCGAGAGGTCGCCGGTCTGGTAGCCACGGGCAATTGAAAAGAAGTAGGCAAACTGGAAAAATCCGCTGACGAGCAAGATGCCGACGAGAAGCGGCGACAGTCGGGGCGGGTCGAAGAACACGAACGGGAGCAGAATTAGGCTCCCCCAGACCAGCACCCACCACACTGCCGCCGTCCGGTTGAGCGAGCGTTTGAGCACGACGTGAGCGATGACGTGCAGGCACGCCGAGAGCAAGACGATGATGAGACTGAAGAGAGACATGGGAGATTAGCGGTTTAGGGTTGACGAAGCAATTCAGAGGAGGCGGTCAGTGTATCACGTCGAATGGCCCTTGCCAGGACGCAGAATAGGGCTGTTGCAAAGTCCATTGACAGGCGCTACTTTGTATGGCGTGGGAGCGGGTTGCACCCGCGATTTGTGCTGTGCTTGTCAGATTATGTCGCGGTTACAAACCGCTCCCACGACTTTGCAACAGCCCTGGGCGCAGAAAATTGCATATTGACCTGAAAGAATATTTGTTCTATTATAAGAACATTCGTTCCGGCTACCCCCCAACCCCAAGTTATTAGCCGGTTTTAGTCATAAAGGAGAACCCTGATCATGGCAAAAAGCGACTCATCTACAGACTCTGGCCGCAAGAACAGCTTGGATAAGACCCTGAGCGATCTGACCAAGCGCTTCGGCGACGGAGCCATTATGCGCCTCGGCGAGGCCACTCATATGCAAGTGGAAAGTATCCCGAGCGGTTCGCTGGCCCTCGACATCGCCCTTGGCATCGGCGGCGTCCCCCGTGGCCGGGTGACTGAGATTTACGGCCCCGAATCGTCTGGCAAGACCACTCTTTGCCAGCATATCGTGGCCGAGGCCCAGAAGCGCGGGGGAACGTGTGGTTACATTGATATGGAGCACGCGCTCGATCCCGTTTACGCCGCCAAGTGCGGGGTGGACGTGGACAATTTGTACATTTCCCAGCCCGACACCGGCGAACAGGCATTAGAGATTGCCGAGGCGTTGGTGCGCTCCGGGGCGATAGACGTGGTGGTGGTGGACTCGGTGGCCGCTCTGGTGCCCCGGGCTGAAATCGAAGGCGAGATGGGCGACAGCCACATGGGCCTTCACGCCCGGTTGATGAGCCAGGCGCTCCGCAAACTGTCGGGCGCGATTAAACAATCGAACACGACAGTGCTGTTCACCAACCAACTTCGCCAGAAGATTGGCGTGATGTTCGGCAACCCGGAGACCACGACCGGCGGCATGGCCTTGAAGTTTTACGCCAGCATCCGCTGTGATGTGCGCCGCATCCAGGCCATCAAGGTCGGGCAGGATGTGATTGGCAGTCGCACCCGAGTCCGGGTGACGAAGAACAAAGTTGCTCCGCCCTTCCGTGAAGCCGAGTTCGACATCATGTACAACGAAGGCATCAGCAAGGTAGGCGAGTTGATTGACATCGGCGTGAACCTGGACATCATCACCAAGCGCGGCTCGTTCTTTGCCTACAATGAAACCCGCCTCGGCCAGGGCCGCGAGAACTCCAAAACCTACTTGCGCGAGAATCCTGATCTGGCGGAAGAGATCGAACTTGCCATCCGTGCCCAGAGCTTGAACAGCAATGCGCCTGTGCCAACTGTAAGAAGTGAACCTATCAAAAATGAAGAGGAAGTAGAGACAAAAGAGGAAGAGGTGGCTGAGGAAGAAGTGTAGTTTCTGCCTGTTTTCAGCGGCCAAGACCCTTCGGGTTTCGGAAACCCGAAGGGTCTTGGCCGGTTATTACGACAGGCTTTAGCATCCTGAACGGAACGAAGTGTAGTTGAAAGGAGGTACTATGGCCATCCATCAAACTGCCCGCTTCAAAGTCAAACCCGAGTCGCTCCAGAAGTGTGAGCAAGCCATCCGCAACTTCGTCCAGTACGTCAAGGATAACGAGCCGGGTACGCTTCTCTACACCTCGGTTCAAGAAAAAGACGACCCGACGAGCTTTCTGCACTACTTCATCTTTCAGGATGAGGCCGCCCGAAACATCCACGCCAACTCCGATGACGTCAATCGCTTCACCAGCATTCTCTACCCCGAAACGGTGGCCGGAGTCGAGTTCACCGAATACACTGTCGTTGATTCGACACGACAGGCTTAATGATCAAGTCCCATTCGTAACTGCTCAGCCTGGCAGTTACCCCTATTCTCACACAAGGAGGATCATCATGAGCAATCCAGTTGTGCATTTTGAAATCGTCGGCAAAGACGCCAAGAAATTGCAGGAGTTTTACGCCGGGGTCTTCGGCTGGACGATTCACCCGGCCCCGCAGAACTACGGTCTCATTCACGCCGAGGAAAAAGGCATCGGCGGAGGCATCGCCCAAAGCGATCAGCTCCCGCCGCACGTCACCTTTTACATCGAAGTGGACGACCCGGCGGCCTATCTCAAGAAAGTCGAGAGCAAAAGCGGCAAGGTCATCGTGCCCGTCACCACCGTCCCGGGCCAGGTCACTTTCGCCCTCTTCGCCGATCCCGAGGGCCATATCGTTGGCCTGTCGGCGCGAGACGTGCCGTCCGGCTAACGTCTTGAGACAGTGTAGCCTTCCGTGGTCTCCTAACCCGTCGGCGCTCCGAAGTCATCGTCCTGAGCGAAGTCGAAGGATGGTCATGTCTTTCGCGGCTCAATACTCGACCTACACGTTCCCCTGTCCACGCTTCGCCCGGTTACTCGTCCGCACGCAGGACTTGGGGTCAATCTGGTTCGCTAAACCTTGACTGTATGAAACTTTCATTCACTACACCTTGCCGGTTTTAACCGGCGCACAGGAGGCGGTCGTGACGAATCGTGCAAGCGGAATGTTTGAAGTGAAGTTGAATCCTCAGGTGCCGGAGGACAAAGTCGGAGATCCAACCGTGGGCAGGATGTCAATCGACAAGCAGTTCCACGGCGATCTCGAAGCTACCAGCAAGGGCCAGATGCTGGCCGCCGGCACGGACGTCAATGGCTCGGCCGGTTACGTCGCAATTGAACGAGTCATCGGAACACTGTATGGTCACAGCGGCACCTTCGCACTGCAACACAGTGGCACCATGACGCGTGGCGCCCCACAACTTACGATCACGGTCGTGCCAGATTCCGGCACCGGTCAGCTCGTTGGGCTCGCTGGCAAAATGACGATCAACATCGTCGACGGAAATCACTTTTACGACTTCGAGTACACGCTCGCCAAAACCCTTTGAAATCCGCCCGGCCGTCTTTCAGCTATAACCTTGGAAGCAACGCCTAACAGTCAATCCAGCGGACGGCTTTGCCACCGCTGATCTCAAACGCTAGGTGTTTTTAGCGCGCCTTCTTTGCAGTCCGCTACAAAACAGAAGTAGAACAAATTGCCAATTTGCTCCGCACCAAAACGGACTCGCCCGTCAGGCGAGTCCGTTTTTTGTTCTATAATCGCCCCATGCGCCGATACCTGATTTTGCTCGTGTTGATATTGACGGCTTGCACTGGCAATCCAACGCCTTCGCTCAACACCCAGACGGCGCCGTTGATTACGGCCACCTCATCAGGTGCAATCGCCACCCGCTCTCCCGAACCGGGCTTCACCCTCCTCCCGGCCACCCCACCCTCACCGGTTCCACCGACGAACACGCCTGTTCCCTGCATTAGCGATGCCCAATTCGTCAGCGACATCACCGTGCCTGACTTTACCGAACTCGTGCCCGGGGCAAGCATTGATAAACGCTGGGCGATGCGCAACACTGGCGCCTGCGATTGGGGGCCGGGCTACCGGCTGACCTTCGTCGAAGGCAACGCGATGAATGCGCCGAGTGAACATGCGGTTTACCCGGCCAAAGCAGGAAGCGAGGCGGTTCTGCAAATCAACATGATCGCGCCGGACGCACCTGGCGAGTATACCGGCAAGTGGCAATTGCACGACCCGGATGGCAAGCCGTTCGGGCAGGTGCTTTTTATCAAGATTACTGTTATTGCGTTATCCACCCCACAACCTTAGGAGAACGAATATGAGAGAAAGACCCGGGTGCCTGTCGGGCTTGTTGCGTCTGATAGCCCTCAACTGGATTTTCGATTGGCTTCAAGAAAGATTTGGGTTTGGCCGAGGGCCGTCTTGCGCGGGTTGCGGCTGTGGAGTGATCCTCCTGATCATTTTCCTGGCCCTCGCTTGCTCCACTCTCTTCGGCACCGACTGGCTGCGGCTGGGGTGGAACGTCGCCCGGTTTTTGTTCTAAAGTTTGATGCCCGCCCCGCTCCGCATTCAATTGCTTGGGCGCTTTGAGGTGTGGCGCGGCAACACGCCCATCCCGCCAGCCGAATGGCGCGGGCAAAAGCCGCGCGACCTGCTCAAAATTCTGCTCCTGGCACGCGGCAAATTCGTCTCCAACGATCAGCTCTGCGAGTGGCTGTGGCCGGGTGTCGAACCAGAGTCGGCCCAGATCAACCTGCGCTCGGCGGTGAGCGACTTGCGGAAATTGCTTGAGCGGGAGTTAGCTCATGGGCGCGACTCGGCTTTCATTCTCACCAAACGCGAAGGCTATACCTTTAATTTGACCGTGTGGGCGGAGGTGGATATCTTTGATTTTGAAAAAGCCATCACCGCCACCTCACGCCCCGAGCTCGAATCCGCCCTGGCCCTCTACGATAGCGACTTGCTCGAAGAAGACCCTTACGCCGAGTGGGCAAGCCGCGAGCGCGAACGATTGCGAGATCTGCGTCTGGACGCTCTCGCCCGTTTGGCCAGGATCTGCCTGGACGGCGCCGATTACCCACGCGCCATCGCGCTTTGTGAGCAGGCCCTAGCGTTTGACGCGAGCCGCGAAACGCTCTGGCGAGCCTTGATGGGTGCTTATCTGCGGAACGGAGACCGAGCGGCGGCTTTGCGCGCCTTCGAGCGTTGCCGCGCCGCTCTGGCTCGCGATTTGGGGGTTGACCCTTTGCCGGAGACTATGAAGTTGCATGAGGAGACTTTACAAGACCCTCACCCCTCCATCTTCTCTCACGAATCGCGAGGCGTGCTTCAGGAGAGGAAGAGAATCGCCCAAAGATCAATCTGGCTGTATCGGCTTGGCGCGGCTGGGATTGTAATCTGGGTTGTCGTCACAGCGACGAGTTTGGGATTGTCGTTGGCGGGATTATTGCGTGGCACGTTTGTGTCGTCGGGCGATCCGGGCGGCGAAGCACTGCCCTACTTGCTTGCCTATCCTGAAGCACTCGACGAGATTAACCAACAGCTCTACCTTTTCTTTCCATTTGGCCTTCTGCTCTTGCCAGGCTACATTGCCTGGTTCGCGGCTCTGCGAAGCGAGCAAAGCGCGAATGCGTTCGTCTGGGTGGGGCTGGTTCTGGGTGTTATTGATGTGACGGCGCAAACCCTCAGCCGCGCTGTTGGGCTGGTCCAGCTCACGGTTCTGCCGCCCCCGTTTGCGGTGGCGACCCCGGATCAACAACTGGTCTTGATTACGTTGTGGGACATTCTGCGGCAATTCGCGTCAATCTTTGGCATTATCAGCGGGATTGCTGGCCCGGTCGCCGTCAGCGTGCTGTGTTGGGTTTCGCAAAAGCGTTTTCCGCGCCTGCTCGTTTGGGGCGGCATGGGTCTGGCTTTGCTGACGCTTCTCTACAGTTTTCTCCCCTTTGCGCTTCTCCCGCTTGGGCTGGGACTGACATTTGCCACTTACGCCTGGTTTGGGTGGCTGGCAATCGCGTTGTGGCAATTTGACCCCTCTTCCACTCCCTCCCTTGAGCGGGAAGCGTAGCTCCACAAACTTCCAAACTTTTTCCAACGTCGGTCTGGCAAGCTAGAGCCATGACCACTCAACCTTCAACCCTCACCCGGCGTGAGTTTCTCTACTATGTTTGGGGAGCCTCGATGGCCCTGTTCACTGCCGAGACGGGTGGCGCGCTGGTTTGGTACGCCCTGCCGCGCTTTAGGCCGGGCGAGTTCGGCGGCACATTCACCGTCGACCTCAGCAAACTGCCGCCACCCGGCAGCCCACCCGCCGAATTTCCCGAAGCCCGGTTCTGGCTTGTCAACCTGGATCAGAAAGCAGTCACCGACCCCCGACATCCAGCAGACGTCAACATCCAGACCGGCCTCATGGCGATCTATAAAGTGTGCGTGCATTTAGGTTGCCTGTACAGGTGGGTACCTGGCAACGATCGCTTTGAGTGTCCATGCCACGCCTCAAAGTATTTGAAGGATGGGACTCGCGTTCGCGGGCCTGCCGCACGCGATCTGGATAAATTCGTCGTTCAAGCACTGGATGCCGATGGCAACGTTTTGGCCGCCACCAAAGTAGGGGACGCCGACTCCGACCTGACCGTTGGGCAACCGATTGCGCTTCCCGCTGGAACCGCCGCTCTGCAAGTAAACACAGGCAAACGGATCAAAGGCCGCCGCCGCGATGGGCGGGACACGATCACCTGATGATCAAAGACGGTATCTCTTGCAGTGCCCGCCCCAGCCGAGTGCCGTGCCACGTCAGGAGTGAGCCGTCCACCAGGTGAATGTGGTCGTTTTGCACAGCTGGCAAATCGGGGAACTGCCGCCAGAAGTCGGCCTCGGCCTCGGAGAAAGCGTAAGGCTCACTGGGGAGCAAAATGACTTCGGGTTGAGCGGCGAGAATTTCGTCGAGAGCCAGGCGAGGGTAACGAGTGTCACGATCCGAGTCGAGCCTGGCGGGCTGGCCGGGATTCAAATCGGCGGCGAGGGGGTAGCGCCGATCACGGCCGGCAAAAACGTTCTGGCCGCCGCAGGCGGCGATCACATCGCTCACATAAGTGTCGCCGCTGATCGTCATCCACCAATCGCCGTCTCGCCAGATAGGGCAGAACACGCGCGGCGCCGGCGTTTCCGAGTCGGAAGCGGCGGTGACGGCCCACTCGTAAGCCTTCTCCAAAGCCACGATGCGCAATTCTTGATACGGGACATTGAAGCGGCGAACAGTGTCGTGCAGTAGATCGAGCGCGTCGCGCACTGTTTTGGGAAACGTCACCCACACCGGAATGCCCGCCGCCTGCAGAGCTTCGATGTCAGCGCGCGTGTTTTCTTCCTGATTGGCAATGACCAGGTCCGGGTTGAGGGCGGCCACGTCGGCAACCCGGACGTTTTTAGTGCCGCCCATGCGGGGCAGGCCATCCACCTTGCCCGCCGGGTGAACACAGTAGTCAGTGATCCCGACCACTTTATCGCCCAGGCCGAGATCAAACAGAGTCTCGGTGACGCTGGGCACCAGGGAAACGACACGATTAGGCGTCATGCGCGTTGGATACTCCAAATGAGAAACAGCGTTTCGGCGATTTGAGAAACAGTCAGCGCGCCGCTGGCGAGCGGCACGCCCGGCCACCCCTGCCACACGCCTACGACGAGCACCGCCGCCAGGGTCAGCAGGTTGATCAGCATCGCCTGATAAGTGGGCCCAGTTGCCCGCCGCCCCATCAACACCCCACGCAAATAGCTTTGCGCCGAGCCAATGAACGGCAGGGCCATACCGAACCACGCGCCGGGTAGACCCAGCGCCACAAGTTCCGGCGAGATGCCGATGACGGTTCCCAGATACCAGGCCGCAATCGGGGTGAGGCAGATAAACAGCAACAGCCCGCTCGTCACCATACCCACGCTATAGCAGAAGCGGCGCAGCGGCCCGACCGTTTCCGGGCCGCTCTGCAAGGCAATGACGGCTTCGGGCAGAGCATACGAGGCGCTGCGAAAAATACCAAGCAGGCCAAAGACCACCGGCCATGCGGCCAGCGACTCAACCGGATGCTGGGCGCGGGCCAGGGTCGCCCCCAGCAGGGGCTGGCCGAGCAAGGTGAGCAGTGACACGGCGGCCAGCGGCAGATGAAACGTGAGCAACCCGCGATAGGTAAGGTCAGGCTGATCAGAGCTTGCCGGCAGTCTTTCGGCAATCACCGGGGCGGCGGCCCAGTGCGCGTAAATGGCTTCGGCCACCACGCCTGCCATGAGCGCCCAGCCGCCCACCGCCACACCGGTGAGTCGATCCGACAAAGCGACCGCCAAAATCGTCGCTGTGCCTGTCGAAGCCGCCAGCCGGATGATCGTCCCAACCCCCACCAGCCGCGTCCGGCCATAGCGGATCATCACCCCTTGTTTGAAGCGGCGCCAGGCGATGGCCGCGCTCCATAGGGTCATGATCTGGAGTCCGGGTTGGGCCGCCTCGGCGATGGCCGGCGGGATTCCCATCCAACCGTGTACCACAACATCATAAAGCGGGGTGAAACCCATCGCCAGAGTCAGGCCGGTCGTCAACAACATCAAATGAATCGTGAAGCGGCGAAGCACGAAGTAGGCCTGGCGGTGTGAGGCCAATGCTGTGGCCGAGGCCAGCAACATGATGACCGGGCTTTCGATGGTGATGGAGATGCTGGCGGTGATGCCAAAAGCGGCGATCATTGTCTGCGCGTTCGGCAGGCGGGCGATGGCCGCGTTGACGAATGGCAGTTCGGTCATCATCAACACCCAGCTCGAAGCCAGCGGCAACCAAAACAGGAGAATGTTGCGCTGGGAGAGGGCTTCGGTTTTCGCTTCTAACTTGAGAGCGTTAGCCATGAAAGGGTAGACAAAAGACAAAGGACGGGCGACGGGGGCCGTTTTCGTCCTTCGTCGTCCGTCCTTCGTCAGGCCAACCAGGCCGCCTTATTTCTTCCGGCTCTTGCCGCAATCGCACCCGCCGCCTTCATGGCGATCGCAAGGCGTGTTGGATTTGGCCGCCAGCGCATCCAGCTCATCCAGCGGAATCAGTTCGTCCTTCTTGAACTCGTAGCGGGTTTCGTCAACCAGGACGATGGCTGTTTCCTTCAACGGGTTCAGGTCAAGCACTTTGCCCGGACCTTTGGGCGTGCCGATGCGCTTGCCGCGCTTGGGCAAATGCTTGCGCGCTTCGAGGTATTGCTCGTATTCATACACCAAACAACAACGCAGTCGCCCGCACATCCCGGCGATTTCATCCGGGTTGAGCGAGATGCCTTGCTCTTTGGCCATCTTGATCGACACCGGGCTGAATTCGGTGAGGAAGGTGGAACAACAACGCTGTTCGAGGCCGCACGCACCCGCGCCGCCGAGCAGTTTTGCCACATCGCGCGGGCCAATCTGCCGCAGTTCCACATGCGCCGCGTGCAACTTTTGCATGTCAGCCTGCAGGGATTTAGTCTCGGCTTTGTCTTCGTGGTCACTGCTAAAGAAAAAAGTCAGCCGACTGCCATCGTAGCTGTATTCGGCCCGAGCGATTTTTACCGCCAGCCGGAGTTGGGCGGCTCGCTCGCGACAATTGATCATCGCCGCAGTTTCTTTGGCTTGCCACTGTTGGGCCATCAGCAGGTCGCGCGGGGTAGCCACGCGATCAATGGGCCGGTGGCCGGTCTCAACCGGTTCAGCCACAAACTTCACCACTTCGCCCATCTGCGAGCCACGTTGGGTTTCCACAATCACCCGGTCGCCCGTCCGCACTTCAGGGAAAGCAGAGGCATCAAAGTGATACAGTTTTCCAACTTTATGAAAGCGCACGCCGACAATGGCGCTGGTGGGCGTTTCGGTAGTCACTAAGGTCATAGCAGATTGTCTGATAGTCGGGTAGCCAAGTGATCATCAATTGACGACCACTCAACTATTTGACTGCCTGACTACTCAATCATTTGAATTGGGATAATGTTGTTCTGGCGGCTGACCAGCACACTGATTTTGGCGGCGATGTCATTGGCAATCGCCGTTAACGCTTTGGCCGCCGCCGACTCGGGGTGTGAGATCACTATGGGTTCGCCGGTGTCGCCGCCGACTCGCACCTGCGGGTCAATCGGCACTTCGCCAATGAAGGGCACACCCGCTTGCTCGGCCAGCACCCTGCCCCCGCCCCGGCCAAACAAGTCCATCGTCGAGCCGTCGGGCATGGGCAGGTAACTCATGTTCTCCACCACGCCCAACACCGGCACATCCAACTGGCGGAACATCATCAAGCCGCGCAGAGCATCGGCCTGCGACACTTCCTGCGGCAGGGTCACAATCACTCCGCCTGTCAGCGGCACCGATTGAGCGAGCGAAAGGTGGGCGTCGCCCGTGCCGGGCGGCAGGTCAATGATGAGATAGTCGAGATTGCCCCAGGCCACGTCGCTCAAAAACTGGCGGATGGCTGAATGCAACATCGGCCCGCGCCACACCAACGGCTGGCCGGGCTTCACCAAAAAGCCCATAGACATTAACTTCACGCCGTGCGCCAGGGCCGGCACCATCTTTTGTTGGCCGTTTTCTTCGATGGGCGGCGGCATGCGGTGCGCGCCAAGCATGATGTTGGCATTCGGCCCGTAAATGTCCGCGTCCAGCAGACCCACCGTTGCCCCCGCCTGGGCCAGGGCCACAGCCACGTTGACGGCGATGGTGGATTTGCCAACGCCGCCCTTGCCAGAGGCGATGGCCACCGTCGTCTTCACCGGCAGTGACAACTGGCCGATGATGCGGTTGTCCACCGGCACGCTCGATCCCCACTTAATGGAAATCGACTCGACACCCGGAACCTTCAGCAACGCCGCCCGGCAGTCACGCTCCATCACATTCTTGAGCGGGCAGGCAGGCGTGGTCAGCATCACCGTGAAACTGACCGCCCCGGCCGAGACGGCCAAATCCCGGATCATGTTCAAGGTCACGAGGTCCTTGTGCAACTCCGGCTCGATCACCGTGCCGAGAGCTTTCATTATTGCGTCGGTA
>CAYSIV010000093.1:0-5566 GCA_964431175.1 uncultured Anaerolineales bacterium | reverse complement strand
TGCTCACCCCTATTCTACTCTCAGTTCAATGATTTGCTGTCAACTATTCTTTCTTGGCCGAGGCCGCCTTCTTGGCCGCCTTTTTGGCTTCTTCTTCGGCGCGGGCTTTCTCTTCGGCAGCGTAATCGGTGGGCCGGATGCCGGCGTAGTAGCTCACCGGCTTCGACAACTTGGCCTTGTCGTAAACGTGCGCCGTCGTGCGATCGTAAGATGCAATTTCGAAGTCGTGGTCCATCTTGATGGCGTCGAACGGGCAGAACTCGGCGCAGTAGCCGCAGTTCATACAAATGTCGGTGTCGATGTAGAACTCTTTCGGCGCCGGGATCGGGCGCTTGGTCACCGGGTCGTCGGTGCGCACGATCCAGATGCACTGCGGTGGGCAGACCTTGGCGCAAATGCCGCATGAGGTGCAAAGGTCGGCCTTCGTGCCGTCCGCCTTCTCCTCGTAAATCAGGAATGGGAGGTAGCGGAAGCGCTCGGTTGGGGCCAGCATTTCGTCCGGGTACTGCACGGTGAACAGGCCCTTGCCTTTGGGCGACTGCCGCATGTTAAGTTTTTCGGGATCGATATAGCGCTTGCTCAACCAACGAGCATCTTCCGTGTAGGTGTCCACAAAATGCCTGAGCGTTACCCACAACCCTTTTACAACACCAAGACCGTACATACTCACTGCCTCCTAGCGATCCGTCTCACCCAACACAATATCAATGCTGCCCAGGATGACCACCACATCCGCCACCTTGTGGCCTTTGCATAGTTCACCAAGCAAGGTGATGTTGATGAACGACGGGGCCCGGATGTGGTAGCGGTAAGCGTTGGCCTTGCCGGTGGACACGATGTAAAAGCCGAGTTCACCTTTGGGGCCTTCCACCCGCCCGTACGATTCACCCGCCGGGACGCGGACGCTGTATTGCGCCTTGCCGGCCAGGATGTCGCCGCCGGTCGGCATGTCGCGTAGAACCTGCTGGCAAATCTTCAGGCTCTCGCGCATCTCATCAATGCGGATCACGTAGCGGTCGTAAACATCGCCGCCTTCGCGGGTGCAAACTTTAAAGTCGAAGCGGTCGTAAATGCTGTACGGCTCGGCCCGGCGCAGGTCGTAGGGCACGCCCGAAGCGCGAAGTAATGGCCCGGCGGCGCTGTAAGCGATCGCCTGCTCTGGCGGCAGAACCCCGACTCCAATGCCGCGCGAGCGGATGATCTCGTTCTCGGTCAGATAAGTGTCCAGTTCGTCAATCGCGCGCGGCAGGCGGTTGAACACCATGTCGTTCAGGAACTCCATTGTATTCTCGTCGCGCATCTTCTCCGGAATGTCGCGGGCGATGCCGCCGAAGCGCATGTAATTGCACATCATGCGTGAACCGGCGGTGGCCTCAAAGAAATCCAAAATCAATTCGCGCTCGCGAATGGCGTACAGGGCCGGGGTGAAGAACGCGCCCATGTCGTTGAGCAGGAAGCCGACAGCCCACAAGTGATTGCAAATCCGCGTCAGTTCCACCATCAATACACGGATGTACTCGGCCCGCTCCGGCACTTTAGCCTTGGTCAACTTCTCAACCGCCAGCGCATAACCCAAATTGTTCGACATCGAACTGATGTAGTCGAGCCGGTCGGTGAAGGGCATGTTCTGGATCCAGGTATTGCGTTCGCCGATCTTCTCATGGTTGCGGTGCAGGTAGCCCATCACCGGATGCAAATCCACAATCGTCTCGCCGTCCAGCGTCACCAGCATCCGGAACACGCCGTGGGTGGAAGGATGTTGCGGCCCGAGGTTGACGACGATCTTATCCGTCTTGAACCCGCGCCCGGTGCTGACGTCGAGCTCGTTCAAGTTGGGATATTGCGACGCCTCTTCCTCAGACACCCATTGATCAGGATCAAAACCCTCGGGGTAAGCCACGTTGTGGCTGAATGGATTCTTTTCTTCGGAGCGATAGAAGTTGCCATCCGGCCAGCGCGAGTCAAACGGCTTGGTGTCGCCTTCGTAATACGCTTCTTGCCAATCTTTGCGCAAAGGATATCCGGCGAAACCCTCCCACATCAAAATGCGTTTCAGGTTGGGATGCCCGGCAAAGCGGATGCCGTACATATCGTAAGCTTCGCGCTCCTGAAAGTCTGCGCCAGGGTACACCGACACCAACGATGGGATGATCGGGTCCTGGCGGGGAGCCTGGGCCTTGAAAACAAGTGCCGGGCCACCCGTCGTTTTGTAAGCGTGATAAACCGCTTCCAGTTTGCCATCAGCGATGTAGTCCACGCCGGTAACAGACGAGAGGTAATCGTAGCCCAGTTCATCGCGAATGGTAGCGGCAAATTCGACCAGCTTATCAGTGGCGACGATATACCCGGAATAGCCGGGGCGTTTGTCCGGCGTCACCGCGCCGGGAAAGCGAGTTTCGAGAGTCTCGGCAGTAGCTTCTACAGTTGGAGCAACAGCTTCTGTCATGAACAGTTCCTTTCAACCACAGCAGCAGATTTGACAATCCGCCACGAGCTTTCGCGATAGAGTTAGTCAGCCGCAGTCTCAGCCTGCTTTTGCCGGGCAAGCTTCTTGAACAGCGGCGCCTGGCGGAGGTCGATCAGATCAGGACCAAGCACGGGTACCGGGATCGGCTCACCCGCACCTTCTCGATACCACGGCACGGTGCGGATGGATTGGCCGTCGATTTTTTCCTGGAGCTTGATCAGACCATTGAGCAGGGCCTGCGGGGTTGGCGGGCAACCCGGAACATATACATCCACCGGCACAAACTTATCCACGCCCGAGACTACGTTGTAGCCTTCCTTGAAAGGCCCGCCACCCGAGGCGCAGGCGCCCATCGCCATCACGTACTTCGGCTCGGGCATCTGGTTATAAAGCCGGACGATGATCGGGATCATCTTCTTGGTGACGGTGCCGGAAACGATCATCAGGTCGCTCTGGCGCGGGCTGGGGCGCATCACTTCCATGCCGAAGCGCGACAGATCGTAACGGCTGGCGGCGGTGCAGATCATTTCGATCGCACAGCAGGCCAGGCCGAACATCATCGGCCACATGGATGAGCGGCGGCTCCAGTTGTAAATCTTGTCCAACGAGGTGACGATGACGTTGGACTTCATTTCGTCGGGCACTTGATAGTTGGGATTTTGCGCTGAATCACTCATAAAGGATTGACCTCCTCAAACCATTCCATATAAATCGCATTAAGTAGTTCGTCATTCACCAGAGCGGGGTCATCGGCAAATTCTGGCAAGGCGACCGTCCACTCAAAAATTTTCTGCAAGGTCAGGTCAGCCAAGTTTACACCGGGATGGGCACTTATCAAATGGCGGGCGATTTCGTACGACCCGTCCCAGTAGAGCTTGGTGCTCACCTCTAATTGTTCAAAAGCGCATCGGTATCAATCTGCGCCCGCTGGAGCCGCCCGGAGAAGTCCACGTAGATCGACTTCCACTCGGTGAACACTTCCAGCCCGGCCTGGCCCGCCTCGCGATGGCCGTTGCCCGTGCCGCGCACGCCACCGAACGGAAACTGAATCTCCGCGCCGGTCGTGCCGTGATTGATATACACAATGCCCGTGGCCAGGTCGCGCATGGCCGCAAAGGCCGCGTTCACGTTCTCGGTGAAGATGGACGACGACAGGCCGTAAGCCGAGTCATTGTTCACCTTGACCGCTTCTTCGAACGAGCCGACTTCAATAATTGAAAGCACCGGCCCGAAGATTTCTTCCTGGGCCACCCGCATCCCCGGCTTCACGTCGCCGAGCAGGGTCGGTTCATAGAAGAAGCCCTTGCCGCTGTTATAAATTTTACCGCCGACCAGCACTTTTGCCCCTTCGGCCTGGCCGAGGCCCACATAGTCGTGGACGCGGTCGCGGGCAACCTTGTTGATTAACGGGCCAACGTCGGTAGCCGGCAGGAGGCCGTCGCCCAGGCGCAGTTTCCGGACGCGCTCGGCCAGGGCCTCTTTCAACTTCGGCGCGATGCCCTTCTGCGCGATCAGCCGCGAACAGGCGGTGCACCGCTGGCCCGTCGTGCCAAAGGCCGACCATAGAATCGCTTCCACCGCCAGATCAAAATTGGCGTCGTCGAGGACGGTGATGGCGTTCTTGCCGCCCATTTCGAGCGACACTTTTTTGTTGAATTTGGCCGCCTCTGTTCCAATAGCCGTTCCCGTTTTGGTGGAGCCGGTGAACGAGATGACCTTCACCTTCGGGTGGCGAACGAGCGCCTGGCTCACTTCCACGCCCGGGGCGGTGATCACGTTCATCACGCCCGGCGGAAGGCCAGCCTCTTCAAACACTTTGACGAATTCGATGCCGAGAATCGGGGTTTCAGGCGAAGGCTTATAGACGACGGTGTTACCGGCGATGAGGGCCGGGAAAATTTTCCACGAGGGGACGGCGACGGGGAAGTTCCAGGGGGTGATGATGGCACACACGCCAATCGGCTCGCGCACGGCCATGCCGAACTTGTTGGGCAGTTCCACCGGCGCGGTGTAGCCCAGCAAACGGCGGCCTTCTCCGCCCATGTAAAAGGCCATGTCAATCGCTTCTTGCACGTCGCCGCGCGCTTCGGCAATTACCTTGCCCATCTCACGGGTGAGCAACTGCGACAACTCTTCTTTTCGGCTTTGGAGACTCTGGCCGACGCGGAAAAGGATTTCACCGCGACGGGGTGCGGGGGTGAGCCGCCAACTGTTGAAGGCGGCAGAAGCGGCCTCCACCGCCGAATCCACATCGGCAATTTCGGCCTGGGCAATATCGGCCACCACTTCCTCAGTCGCCGGATTGATGCTGGGAAAGGTCGCCCCGGCAGAGCCGTCTACCCATTTGCCGCCGATGTAGTTTTTGTAGAGCATCGTCTTGTGCCTCAGCCGAGCGGGATTTACTGCGAAGTTACCTTTTTCACAAAGCAGGCCGGATTATAAGTTTGTGGATAAGGGTTGTCAAGGAAATCGGACTTCATTCCGCAAATACGTCAGCCAGCGGAACACTAAATCCGTCCAGAATTTTCGACGTGATCACCGCCCCTTCGTTCTCGGCCAGCAAGTGCCGCTGGTAAGCGCCCTCCACCAGCGTCAAAACTTCAACCGTCTCAGCTTCGGGGTTCACCACCCAATATTCGTGCACGCCGCTCCGGGCGTACAAATCCCATTTGTAACGTAAGTCGCGCATCGAGGTCGAGAGCGACAGCACCTCTACCACCAGGTCCGGAGCGCCCGTGATACGTTCTCGACCCATAATTTCCTTATGCTCCTTCGAGACAAAGACGACATCCGGCTCGGTCAAGTCGTCGCCTAAAACCACGTCTACCGGCGAAATGAACACTTTGCCCAGCTTCTTCGAGCGGACAAAAGCTCGCATGATATTGGCGATATTGAGTGCAACTTCCTGGTGTCGTAAATTGGGGGCGGCGGCCATAATCAATTCTCCATCCAGAATTTCATAGAGATTTCCGTCATCCGGCGAGCTAACGCTTAGATACTTGGCCGCCGTCCAGCGGGTTTTTGTCCCAACGGACGCATCAACGATTGACATTTTGGCCTCCTTCGTCTTTCGTCATCGGTCATTCGACATTATACGAC
>CAYSIV010000092.1:0-18342 GCA_964431175.1 uncultured Anaerolineales bacterium | reverse complement strand
CTGATTTACATGCCGACAAGGCCCATCTCTATGCCAACCAAACTTACAGCTTCTACAACACTAATCATGGCCGGGATGGTATTGACAACGCTGGAGGGCCGATCATCTCAACCGTGCATTATTGCAGACCGCCCTCATCTCCCCAAGACCCGGGCGAGTGCCCTTACGGCAATGCCTTTTGGAGCGGTGCGGCGCTGCAAATGGTCTACGGGGACAAATATGGCTTTCCGTTTGCGGATGATGTCGTTGGCCATGAACTCACCCATGGCGTCACCGATCTCGAGTCCGGCCTGTTCTACTACTACCAGTCTGGCGCGATCAACGAGTCCTTCTCCGATGTGTGGGGCGAGTTCGTTGACCTGACCAACGGCGCGGGCAACGACAGCGCCGCTGTCAAGTGGGAAATGGGCGAAGATGTTTCCGGCCTCGGCGCTTTGCGAGACATGAAGAACCCGCCCGCCTTTGGCGACCCGGACAAGATGACCAGTCCCTTATTCTATACTGGCAACTCAGAGCTCTTTTACGGACAATACAACGGCGACAACGGCGGCGTCCACACCAACAGCGGCGTCAACAACAAGGCCGTCTTTCTGATGACCGACGGCGGCACGTTCAACGGCAAAACTGTGACGGGTTTGGGTATTCCCAAAGTTGCCGCCATCTACTACAAAGTTCAAACCGACCTGCTCACCTCCGGCGCAGACTACGCCGACTTGTACTTTGCTCTCTCTCAGGCCTGCGCCACTCTGGTCGGCGGCCCCAAGGGCATCACCAACGAAGACTGTCAGGCAGTGCGCGACGCAACCGACGCCGTCGAGATGAGCAAGAGTCCCAACGCCAGTTACAACCCCGAAGCGTCGCTTTGTCCAACTAACATGAGCTTGGGAAACACCCTCTTCTCCGATGACCTGGAAGCTGGAACCGGAAATTGGGCTTTCGGCAACTTCAGTGGCTCGTTTTTGGGTTGGAGCCGAACGACCGGTTACGCCGCTAGCGGTGCTTTTTCGCTGAGAGGCAACGACGCTGTTGGCCCCTTCTTAAACACATTCGCCGCGATGAACACTGATGCCACTGTGTCTGCCGGGCAAGCGACTTTCTTGCACTTCAACCATGCCTTTGGCTTTGAACAGTCGCCAAGTACAGGGCGAATGTACGACGGTGGTTGGTTGGAATATAGCACTGACGGCGGCTCTAATTGGACTGATGCTAAACTCCTATTCAGCGCCGGAAAAAACTACAGTGGCTCAATCATTGCCGGGTTTGGCAATCCCAACGGCGGGCATGCGGCCTTCACTAGCGACAGTCATGGCTATGTTTCTTCACGCTTCGATTTGAGTTCTCTGGCTGGGAAAAACGTCCGTTTCCTCTGGCGAATGAGCACCGATGGCTCTGCGTATGATCGCGGCTGGAGGGTGGACGACGTTCGCATCTACACCTGTGTCGGCGTGCCGAGCATCCCGTCCTTGCTCGCTCCAGCCGCCAACGGGCTGACCACCGACTACACGCCAACTTTGGATTGGGCCGACTCGACACTAGGCCTTGACCATTATCAACTTCAAGTTGATGACAACAGCGATTTCCTCTCATTGTTTCTCGACCAAATCACAATACCATCCACTTACACTTTTGCAACGCCACTCACTCAGGCGAAGACTTACTACTGGCGCGTCCGCGCCTTCAATGCTACCGGCCAGGCCAGCGATTGGTCGCCCGTTCGCATTCTTTACACCGCCGTCGTGCCGCCCACCGTCAACTTCCCGGCCAACAATTTCACCCCGCCCACGGCACGCCCCCTCTTCGATTGGGCCAACGCCACTGGCGCTACGTCTTACAGCATCCAAATCTCGACCAGCCAGACTTTCGCCACTTTCATTGTGAACTTGAATGTCTCGCCGTCCGCTTACGTGATGCCGACCGACCTGCCCCGCAACACCCTCCTCTTCTGGCGCGTCCGGGCCAACGGCGTGCATGGCTCCGGCGACTGGTCGCGGGTGCGGCACTTCGACAGCGCCAACCCGCCCGGCGTGCCGGTGCTAATTTCGCCCGCCAACGCCGCCGTTACCAGCCTGCAACCCACACTCGACTGGAACGACCCGTCGCCCGCCGCCGATTATTATGATGTGCAAATCTCAACTGACTCGACCTTCGCTACTTTCCTGGGGCGCGGCTTCAGTGGCCGGAGCAACTTCTCCAGCTACACGCCGTCAGCCACGTTGGGCGGGGCCACCACTTACTCCTGGCGCGTGCGAGCCGTCAATGCCGCCGGGCAATTCAGCGCCTGGTCGGCGGTGAGGAACTTCAAGACGCCGCCGTAAACCATCACTTCAGACCGACGCGGTTTCGGAAACCGCGTCGGTCTGAAAGCCGCTTTTCATAGAAACCCGGCTTCCCCGGCAAGAGTCGGCGGAAACCGGGTTTCTGCTTGTATAATTCATCCACCTTTCACTCTCACTCAGGAGTCTCCATGTTCAGTCTCGAATCTGCCATTGCTCATGTTCGCGTCCACAAGGACTACATTTTGCAAGAACTCAAAGACTTCGTCGCTATCCCCAGCGTCTCTACCCTGCCTGAACACAAGCCCGACATGTTGCGCGCCGCCGAGTATGTAGCCAACATCATGAGAACGATGGGCATGAGCCAGGTGTCTATCATGCCCACCGACGGCCACCCGGTGGTTTACAGCGAGTGGCTCAATGCGCCGGGCAAGCCGACGGTGCTGGTGTATGGCCACTACGATGTTCAACCCGTTGACCCGCTGAACGAGTGGCTCAGCGATCCGTTTGAACCGACGGTGCGCGGGGACAATTTATACGGTCGTGGCGCGTCTGATATGAAAGGGCAAGACATCGCCTTTCTGGCCGCCATTGCCTCTTCCCTGCAACACGGCGGCGGCCTCAACTGCAACATCAAAATCCTCATCGAAGGCGAAGAAGAGATCAACTCGCCCAATCTGGGCAAGTTCCTCATCGAGCATAAAGACATGCTCAAGTGCGACTTCTCGCTCAACGCCGACTCCGGCATCCTCCGCCCCGACCTGCCAGCCATTGTTTATGGCTTGCGCGGCCTGGCCTACTTTGAGCTTTGGGTGCGCGGCCCGGAGCATGACCTGCACTCCGGCACGTTCGGCGGCACCCTCCTCAACCCGGCCCAGGCCTTGTGCGAACTCATCGCCGGCATGCACGACGCCGAGGGCCGCATCACCCTGCCCGGTTACTACGACAAAGTGCGCGTGCTGACCGACGACGAGCGCGCTGACATGGGCCGCATTCCTCACGACGAAGCCCGGTCTCTGCGAGAGGCCGCCAACCCGCCCATGCATTATGGCGAGAAAGGCTACACCACCGTCGAGCGGGCCGGGGCGCGCCCCACTCTCGAAATCAACGGCCTCTACTCCGGCTTCATCGGCGAAGGCAGTAAGACTGTCCTGCCCTGCAAAGCCATGGCTAAAATTTCCATGCGCCTTGTGCCCGACCAGGACCCCGAAGAAGTCGAGGCTCAACTGCGCGACTATCTGACGAAAAACACGCCGCCGATGGTGACCTGGGACCTCAAAGCCTTTGGCAAAGGCCCTGGCATCCTCACCCCACGCGACTCGGTCGGGGCTAAAGCGGCGGCCAAAGCTCTGGAAACTGTCTTCGGCGTCAAACCCGTCTTCCGGCGCGAGGGCGGCAGTGTGCCCGTCGTCAGCCAGATCAAAACCATCCTTGACGTCGACTCGGTCATCATGGGCTTCGGCCTGCCCGAGGACAACCTGCATGCGCCCAACGAAAAATTCCACCTGCCGAACTTCTATCGCGGCATTGAATCATATATTCACTTCTTCGCCAACCTGTAATGCCAGTAGTCAGTGGATAGTGATTAGCAACCACTATCCACTGACCACCGATCACTGAGCACTGAACATGCGCCTCTCACAACTCTTCGGCAAAACCCTTCGCGAGCCGCCCGCCGACACCGACCTGGCCTCGCGCCAACTCGCCATCCGCGCCGCGCTTCTCCGCCCCACCGACGCCGGCGACGTTTACCTGCCGCTGGGCTGGCGCGCCCGCGAGCGCCTGCTCAACATCCTGCGCGCCGAATTCGACGCCGCCGGCGGGCAGGAATTTTCCGCGCCCGACATGGACGCCGACTCGCTCATCGCCGAGATGTGCCGCCGGGACATCATCTCTTACCGCGACGTGCCAAAAGTGTTCTACAGCGTGGGCAAAACCGCGCGCGGCTACGCCCTGCAGGCCGACTTTGAAACACTGCGCGCCGCCTGCGCCCGCGCCTTTGCGAGTTGCGATCTCAAATTAACAGAAATTGAAGCGGACTCCGGCGTTGACTTTGTGTTGACTCACGATAAGGGCCCAGACTCGTTCTTGCAGTGCGATTTCTGCGGGGCCGCCGCCATTGTTGAAGCGGCCTCGTTCATCGTTAACCCGTGCGGCGTAGACGAAACGCACCTGCCGCTGGAAAAAGTGGCAACACCGGCCTGCAACACCATCGCCGCCCTGGCCACCTTCCTAAATCTCCCCAAGTGCCAGACGCTCAAAGCCGTCATGTGCACCTATGACGAGCGCGAGTTTGTCTTCGTCGTCGTGCGCGGCGATTTGGACGTGAGCGTGAGCAAGATTCGGCGTGTGCTAGGCGGCGGCGCACTGCGCCCGGCCACCGAGGCCGAAATTTTGGCCGCCGGCGCGGCGCCGGGTTATGCCTCGCCACGCGGCTTGCGCGTCAGGAAGCACCTTGAGCGGAGCGGCGAGCATCCTTCGACTTCACTGCGTTCCGCTCAGGACGCTCGCCGCGAAGTCGAAGGGTCGCTCGTAACCGTCATCGCCGACGAATCGATCCACACCGGCGCCAACTACGCGGCGGGCGCAAACGAAGCGGGTTATCACTTCGTCAACCTCAACTACCCGCGCGACTTCTCAGCTACGCTTATAGCCAGTGTCGCCTTGCCGGTGGACGGTTTGTACTGCGGCGATTGCAAAACCGGTTTGCTTCGCCAGGCCAATGCCTTCCGGCTCGGCGGTTGCCGCCAGTGGGAGTCGGCGGCCAAGACCTTATCACCCGAAGGCCGTCCCCAGCCGCTAACGGTTGCCACGTGTGAGATCGACGTTGACGGCCTGTTGGCGGCCATCATCGAGAGTCACCACGATGAAGCGGGGATTGTGTGGCCGGAAGCCATCGCCCCGTTTCACTATCACCTGATCAAGCTGGGCAAAGCGCCGGAAACGGCGGCGGTGGTTGACCGGCTTTACGCCGAACTGCTGATGAAAGGCAAGCGAGTGTTGTACGACGACCGGAACGACTCGGCCGGCGTGAAGTTTGCCGACGCCGATCTGCTCGGCCTGCCGGTGCGGATCACCGTGAGCGACAAGAGCCTCCAGGCGGGCGGCGCCGAAGTGAAGCGCCGGGCAAGCGCCGATAAAGAAATCGTGGGCCTCGACTCAATTGCTTGACACTTCACGAGCCTGTGCTTATAATCCTGACCAGTACCGGGTTCAACTTATTAGAAGTCAAGGAAAAGTGGGCAACCCCCACTTTTCTGTTTTGTAGGGCAAATTGGTAATTGGCTCTGCAAGAAAATAACCGCCGCCGACCGACTCTGGAGAATAGCAAGCCTAATGAAAAGTGAGTTCACCCTCGCCTTTAACGAAATCGTTGAACACAGCAAATTGAAGCGCGAGGTCATCATTGACGCGCTGGAGAATGCGCTGGTGTCGGCCTACCGGCGCGAGGTTAACGCCTCGTCGGCTCAGCACGTGGTCGCCAAGGTGGATATGGCCACCGAGTCGTTCCGCATCTACGCTGAAAAGGAAGTCGTCGACGAGGTGGTCGACGTGCGCACCGAGGTGGCGTTGGAAGAGGCGCTCAAGGTGGATGCCGAAATCAAATTGGGCGACATGCTGACTGTCGAATCGACGCCGCCCAAAAACTTCGGGCGGATTGCGGCCCAGACGGCCAAGCAGGTCATTCTCCAGCGCCTGCGCGAGTCGGAGCGCGAGAGCCAGTATCAGGAATACGCCAATCGCGAAGGCGACATCATTCACGGCACGGTGCAGAGTGTGACGCCGCAAAGCGTCACCATCGGGCTGGGGCGCACCGAGGCGGTGATGCCGCGCAACCAGCAAGTGCCGGGCGAGCGCTACCGCGCTCACGATAAACTGCGCGCTTTCGTGCTCGAAGTCAAAAAGTCCTCGCGCGGGCCGCAAATCATTGTCTCGCGCACGCACAAAAATATGCTCCGGCGCTTGCTCGAAAACGAAGTGCCGGAAATTTACAACGGCCTGGTCGAGATCAAATCCATCGCCCGCGAGCCGGGCCACCGTTCCAAGGTGGCCGTGGCCGCCCTGCAAGAAGGCGTGGACCCGGTGGGCGCGTGTGTGGGCATGCGCGGCGTCCGCATCCAGTCCATCGTCAAAGAACTCAACGACGAGAAGATTGACGTGATCGAATGGAATAGCGACCCGGCGGCTTTCATTGCCAAGTCGCTCAGCCCGGCGCGAGTCTCGGGCGTGTATCTCGACGATGACCCGATCAACGGGCGCACGGCCACGGTGATGGTGCCGGACGATCAATTGTCGCTGGCCATTGGCCGCGAAGGCCAGAACGCGCGGCTGGCCGCCAAGCTCACCAACTGGCGCATTGATATCAAGAGTGTCACCGAAGCGGCGGGCGAAACCCTCAAACAGTTGCGCGCCAACGCCGACCTGTCCGAGAAGCTAATTCCGCAGTTGGATCAAGCTGAGTTGACATTGACCAAGAAGGCCGAAGGCAAGCCCATCATGCCTGAGGAGTACACGAACCTGACCAAACTCGTGGAAACTCACGAGAAGCTTCAGGCCCAAGGGCGGCAGGCGGTTCGAGCCGAGAAGGCGCAAAAGGTGGCCGCCATCCGCGCCACCATCAGTCCGGCGGCTTACAATATCAAACTACAGGACTCCGGCCTGCCCGATAAAGTCATCAAGTTACTGCGCGAGGGCGACTACGACTCGGTGGGCCAAGTGATGGAAGCGCTGGCCATTGACGAAGACCGCATTCTGCGCCTGGAAGGCTTTGGCCCGAAGGCGATGGAAGAACTTAGAGCCGGTCTGGCCGCCGTCCAATTGACCGAGCCTGAACCTGAGCCTGTTACCCCGGCGACGACGGAAGTTGTTGCCGAAGGGGCAGTTGAACCGGCAGGGGCGGTTGCCCCGGCGACAGATGCCGAGGCCGGAGCCGTTGTCGTCGAACCGGCGGTGACCGGGCCGGTCGCGCCAGAGTCCGAAGTCGAGCAAACCATTGAAGAGATCATTGGCGACGAGGAAGAAGAGGAAGAAGGAAGCACTACGGCGACCGCCAAGAAGAAAGGCAAGAAGAAAGGCAAGGTCACGCGCGAGGTGACGTTCGACGAAGACCTGGGCGTTTTGATTTCGACCAAGAATCGCAAGTCAAGTCGCCGGACAGACTGGGGCGATTTGGGATCGTGAGATGACGTCGCCCCGGCGCAGTCTACCACGCCCCCGGCACGTGCCACAGCGAACGTGTATTGCCTGCCGCGAAGTGTTGAGCAAGCGAGCGTTGATTCGACTGGTGCGAACGAGCGAAGGACCAGAAATTGATCCGACGGGCAAACGCTCCGGGCGCGGCGCTTACTTGCACGACCGCCGCAGTTGCTGGGAGACGGCCCTTAATGATGAGAAGCTTTTGGAACGCGCGTTGAAGACAACGTTGACCCCGGAAGAGCGCGAGCGGCTCCGCGCTTACAGTTTGACATTGCCGGAATAACTTTGATGAGCCGCTTATTCAATGACGCGAGTGTAGCCCCAGGCTGAGTTCTTTGACGCCCGGCTCGCCTCACTCGCGCCTTGACCCACGGAGGTGTGATATGAGCGACGCCGGGCGAAAAGTAATTGAACTCCCGACTACCGTCACGGTGCGGCAGTTGGCCGATACCATTAAAACCAGCCCCATCGACATCATCAAGCAGTTGATGTCCAACGGAATGATGGCGACCATCAATCAGCAGATCGACTACGATACTGCCGCCATCGTCATCAGCGAATTCGGCTACGAGGCCCAGCCCGAAGCCGCCCCCGAAGTTGCCGAAGAAGAGCAGGCCCCCACGGTCGAGTGGCGTAAATTGATCGAAAAAGAGTCGGCGGAAGATTTGGTGATCCGGCCTCCGGTCGTCACCATCCTCGGCCACGTCGATCACGGCAAGACCTCTCTGCTCGACGTCATCCGCCATACCAACGTGGCCGCCGGGGAAGCGGGCGGCATCACCCAGCGCATTGGCGCGTATCAAATCATCCACAACAACCGCAAGATCACGTTCCTCGACACGCCGGGCCACGAGGCTTTTACGGCCATGCGGGCCCGCGGGGCGCAAGCCACCGACATTGCCGTGCTGGTGGTGGCCGCCGACGACGGGGTCATGCCCCAAACCCGCGAGGCAGTGGCCCACGCCAAAGCCGCCCGCGTTCCTATCATCGTCGCTCTCAACAAGATCGACAAGGCTAACGCCAGCCCGGATCGGGTGAAGCAACAGCTTTCAGATATTGACCTCACTGCTGACGACTGGGGTGGGAACACGATGATCGTGCCGGTGTCAGCCAAACAGAAGAAAGGCATTGACGACCTGCTCGAAGCGATCCTGCTCACGGCCGATGAAAGTCCAATCAAAGCCAACCCCAAGGCAGCGGCCGCCGGAACCGTGGTGGAAGCCGAAGTGGACAAGGCGCGCGGCGTGGTGGCGACCGTGCTGGTGCAAAACGGCACGCTCCACATGGGTGACGCGCTGGTGGCCGGGGTGGTGCATGGCCGGATCCGCCGGATGTTTGACGATCATGGTCAGGTGGTGAACGAAGCGCCGCCCTCGACGCCGGTGTCCATCCTGGGTCTGTCCAGCGTGCCCGTGCCGGGCGACATCTTCCGCGTGGTCGAGTCGGAGCGCGAGGCGCGAGTGATTGTCGAAGAGCGCAAACTGGCGGCCAAGAAAGCGGCGGCCAAACCGGCGTTCGCCATGAGTCTCGATCAGGTCTTCGCCAAGTTCCAGGCCGGGGAGACAAAAGAACTGCCGCTGGTAGTGAAGGCCGACCTGCAAGGCTCGCTGGAACCCATCGTCAACTCGATCGAGAAACTCAGCACCGCTGACATCAAGGTCAACATTCTCTACGCCGAAACCGGCAACATCACCGAGAACGACGTGCTATTGGCCTCGGCCTCCAAGGCCATCATCATCGGGTTCGCCGTCACGGCCGATCAGGCCGCCACCCGGCTGGCCGAGAAAGAGGGCGTCTCGATCCGGCAGTACGAAGTGATTTACCGCCTGACCGAAGACATTGAGAAGGCTCTCAAAGGGATGCTGGAGCCTGAGTACCATGATGTGTTGATCGGCAAGGCCGAGGTGCGTCAGGTGTTTCGTATCCCCAGAACGGGCAACATCGCCGGCTCTTACATTCGCGACGGCGAAGCGCGCCGCAACGCCACCGCCCGCGTCGTCCGCAACACCCAGAAGATTTTTGAGGGCAAGGTGTCATCGCTCAAGCACGAGAAAGATGATGCGCGCGAAGTGCGGCAGGGCTTCGAGTGCGGCATCGGCCTGGACGGGTTCGACGGCTTCAAGCCCGGCGACGTTATCGAGTTTTACACCAAAGAACAGGTTGAAGAATGATCCACGAATAAACGCGAATTTACACCAATGATTCTTATTCGTGTTCATTCGTGTGCATTCGTGGATAAACCTAATGGCAAATCAAGTCCGTCAAAAGCGTGTGGCCGACCGAATCCGGGCTGAGATGAGCGACCTGCTGACTCGCGAGATGGCCGACCCGCGCCTCAAACTTGTCACTGTGACCGACGTAGGCGTGGACCGCGAACTCGCTTACGCGAACGTGTGGGTGTGCCGCGCCGACGGCAATGCCGCCGAGAAAGACGTGATGGCGGCGCTGGAGGGCGCTAAAGGCTTTTTGCGGCGCGAGATTGCGGCGCGAGTGCAGTTGCGCAACGCGCCTCAGCTTGTCTTTCACTGGGATCGCGCGCCCGACCATGCTGAGAAAATCTCACACATTCTGGATGAACTAAAAAGTGAAGCGTCAAGCGACAAACGTGAAGATTGAGTTGACGTTTGTCGTTTGACATTTGACGCATTGCTTGATTGTGACAACTCAACAATCCGCCCGCGGCCTGATCGCCAACGCCAACCGCATTCTTCTCCTCACTCACATCTCACCCGATGGCGACGCCCTCGGCTCATTGCTCGGCCTGCATTGGGCGCTCAAGGCCGGGGGCAAAGAAACGCTCCCCGTCAGCGCCGACGGTTGCCCCGACACCTTTCGCTTTCTGCCCGGTAGTAACGAGATCGCCAATCGGGCCAAGGAGCCGTTTGATCTGGTCATCACCCTCGACTGCGCTGACCTGAACCGGGCGGGCAAACCCGCCGAAGCACTCGGTCAACCGCCGGATATTAATATTGACCATCACGCCACCAATCCCGGCTTTGGGCGGATAAACTTTGTTACGCCAGAGGCCGCTTCGACCGCCGAAATCATCGCCGACCTTCTGCCGGCGTTTGGCCTGCCTCTCACCCAACCCGCCGCCGAGTGTTTGTTATGCGGCGTGGTGTCCGACACACTTGGCTTTCGCACGGCCAACACCACCGCCAAAGTTCTCACCTCGGCCCAAAAACTCATGGCCGCCGGGGCCGACCTGCCGCGCATTTATGATCAGGCGCTCAATCGCCGCTCGTTCAACGCGGTGCAGTTGTGGGGCCAGGCGCTGGCACGCGCCACTTTGAGCGATGGCCTCGCCTGGACAACGATCCCATTGTCAATCAAACAGGCCGTCGGCTACAACGGCAAGGGTGACGCCGACTTGATCAACGTTCTGACCACCATCAACGAAGCTGAGGTCTTTCTCATTTTCGTTGAGCACGAAAACAACGAAGTCAAAATCAGTTGGCGGGCGCGGCCCGGTTGGGATGTTGCCAAGATCGCTCAATCCTTCGGCGGCGGCGGGCATGTATCGGCGGCGGGGGCTACCCTCAAAAACATGACTCTGGCCGAAGCTGAAGAAAAGGTGTTGACCGCCACGAGGAAAATGATGAAGGAAGAAGGATGAAGGATGAACACCTCTTTTCACTTCATCCTTCATCCTTCATAATTCATCCTTCCATGAACGGTCTGCTCATCGTCAACAAACCTGTCGGCCCCACCTCGCACGACATTGTCTACAAAGTGCGTAAGTGGTCGGGCGAGCGCCGCATCGGCCACACCGGCACGCTCGACCCGATGGCCGGCGGCGTGCTCATTCTCTGCCTCGGCCCGGCCACGCGCATCAGCGAATACCTGCTCGGCGGCGACAAGCAATATCGGGCTGTGGTGCGGCTGGGGCAGACGACGACCACTTACGATGCCGAAGGTCAATTTCTTGAACAAGGGCCGGTCAATCTCACTCTCGAACAAATTGAATCTGCATTGCCCAAGTTTCGGGGAACGATCTCGCAAGTGCCGCCCGCCTTCTCTGCCGTGCAAGTGGGTGGCCGCCGCGCCTACGACATGGCCCGTCACGGCGAAACGCCCGAGCTTGCCCCCCGCTCCATCACCATTCACGGCCTCGATCTGATTTCGTGGCAGTCGCCCGATCTGACTCTCAACGTCACCTGCTCGGCCGGAACTTACATCCGTTCACTGGCGCATGATCTCGGCCAGGCGCTGGGCTGTGGCGGGCATCTGGCAGCCCTCACCCGCACCGCCGCTGGCGGCTTCACCTTAGAGGACGCCCACGAGTTGTCCGACGTCGAATCAGCGTTCAAAGTCGGCGGCGGCAAAGAGCTGATTCGTCCAACGGATCACGCTCTCAGCAGTTGGCCTGCCGTGCGGCTCGACGCCGCCGGGGCAAACCGGATCATGCACGGCAACCCGGTTCCAATGCAAAACCCTCCCGAAGGTTCGCGAAGCGCCCCGGAACGAAGTGGAGTGGGTGAACCTTCGGGAGGGTTCCCCTGCCTGGGTCGCGCTTACGATCCGGACGGTGGCCTGATCGCCATCGTCGAAGCCGATCCGGCCAGCGGGCAATGGAAGCCCCGGAAAGTCTTAGCAATCGCATGATTCACGCTCGCTCATTAGCCGAACTTGCAAAGCCCGAGCGCCCCGCCCTGCTTACCATTGGCTCGTTCGACGGCGTGCATCTCGGCCATCAAGCGCTCATTCGCGGCCTCGTCGCCGAAGCGCATCGACGGCGCCTGCGCGCCGCCGTCGTCACCTTCTTTCCCCACCCCGCCGTCGTCTTGCGCGGGCGCGCGCCCTCGTTCTACATCAACACGCCGGAAGAGAAAGCGGCGCGTCTGGCCGAACTTGGCGTGGAGGTCACGATCACGCACCCTTTCGATCGTGAGGTTGCCAACCTCACCGCCGCCGACTTTGTCAAGCAACTGCAAACCGCCCTGAACTTCAAAGAACTTTGGTGCGGCGCCGACTTCGCCTTTGGCCACAACCGCGAAGGCACGGTTGCCTGGCTGAAAGCGCACGGCGGCGAACATGGCTACGACGTGCGCGTGATTGAGCCGGTGATATTGGCTGATAAAGTGATCTCCTCCAGCCGCGTGCGCCAGGCGCTGGCCGATGGCAATGTAGCCGAAGCCGCCAACTGTTTGGGCCGCCCATTTCAACTCAATGGCGTGGTTGTCGAAGGCAACCGGCGAGGCCGCACCCTTGGCATCCCGACGGCCAACTTGCAGATCTGGGAGGAGCGGGCCTACCCGGCGCGCGGCGTGTATGCCTGCCGGGCGTGGGTGAGCGGCGAGCAAAGCGAGTCTATCAACGCCGTTACCAACATCGGCGTGCGCCCCACCTTTGAGCCTGAGGCCAAACCTACCATCGAAGCTCACCTGCTCGACTTCGACCGCGACCTCTACCGCCAAACGCTCTATCTCGATTTCATTGCCCGCCTGCGCCCGGAGCAAAAATTCGTCGGCGTGAGCGAACTCGTCGCCCAAATTCGTCGAGACATTGAGCAAGCACGCCTGGCGCTAAAACCCCAAACCCCAAACTCCAAATTCCAAAACTGACGTTTGGGATTTGGAGTTTGGGATTTTGGGATTTTGGGATTTTATGCCAAACCGCGACATCTACCTCCTCTCCCCCCGCTCTCTCAGCCCCGAAACCATCGCCGTCACTTTTGCTAAAACCTCACGCAGTCCCGAGTCGTTCCGCGAAATTGCCGCCGAACTGAGTGACGCCGAGTCGGCCAGGTTCCACGAAAAGTGGGTGGTGGGCTACGGCCACGCTTCCGTGGCCGAACATGCCGTTCTGCACATCGCCTTCGAGAACGTCTCGCGGCTGGCCATCGAGTGCCTCGAGTCCAACCGGCTGGCGTCGTACACCGAAAAGTCCACCCGTTACCAAAAGTGGAATCCGGATGGTTTCTACACCCCGCGCCCCATCGCCGACTCTCAGCACGCCGAGCTCTACCGGCAAACCTGCACCCGGCTGTTCAACGTCTATCGCGAGTCGCTCGAACCGGTCAAGCGCTGGATCGAAGCCAGGTTTCCGCGCAAAGACGGCGAGAGCGAAGTGAAATATGATGGCCGCATCCGCTCCAAATATGTGGACAACTGCCGCTTCATCCTGCCCGCCGCCTCGCTGGCCAACCTGGGTATGACGGCCAACGCCCGCGTCTTCGAGAGCGCCATCCGCAAAATGCTCTCGCACCCTCTCGAAGAAGTGCGCGAGATCGGTGGCGAGGTTAAGCGCGTGGCCCTGGGCGAAACGCCGACGCTGGTGAAGTATGCTGAGCGAGTGCCGTATTTAGCAGGATTAATGACGAAAGATCGCTCCGCGAGACGAACGACGAACGATCCATCGTCCATCGTCCCGCAGAGCGGTCCTTCGTCGCCATCCAAAGATTGGCTTTCTCTCGTAGATTACGACCGCGATGGCGAAAGCAAATTTCTCGCCGCTGCCCTCTACCGATTTGGCGGGATGCCGTTCGCCGAGGCGCTGGCCGGTGTGCGCGGAATGACCGAGGCCGAACGGGCCGGGTTAGCCGCCGAGGCGCTGGGGAAACTTGACAAGTACGACACCCCACTTCGCGAGTTGGAGTACGTCACTTATACATTCGATTCATGGATGGATCAGGGCGGCTACTTTGAAGTGAAGCGCCACCGGATGATGACTCAGACCCCACAGCGTCTCACCGCTGATCTGGGCTGGGCCACGCCGTCGGCGTTTGAGGCCGCCGGTTTCAACGCCGAGTATCAGGCCGCCATGCAAATGGCGGCTGAAACGTATCAGGCGCTTGCCGCCGACCCGCTTTGCGCCGAAGAGGCATCCTACGTCGTCCCCAACGCCTTCAACCGCCGCCTGCTGATGACTCTCAACTTGCGTGAAGCCTTCGCCTTCTGCGAGCTACGCACCGCGCCCAACGCCCACTTCTCCGTCCGCCGCGTTGCCGCCCGGATGTACGAACTCATCCGTGACGTTCACCCTCTGCTCGCCAGCTTCATGCGCTGTGGCGAGAGGCCAACGGCAGAAGCGATTGAGCGGGAATTCTTCGTAAGCGTGGCTTAAGCATAACCGCCGACCCTTTGTGGTCGGCGGTTATGTCACATTCCCTCTACAGAGATTGTATTTCACGCTAGCCAGTCTTCAAGGGCCAAGTCCTCAATATTCTCAAAATGCTTTGTATTGTGGGTGACCAGCACTGCACCGTTCGCTAAAGCTACAGCCGCGATAAGCATATCCATCTCGCCAGTGGGAAGGCCTTTTTGCCGAAGTGAAAGCCGAATTCGGCTATAGGCTTCTGCGCTCGCTTGGTCAAAGCCTACAAGTTCAATAATCTGAAGGAATTGATTCAGCCGTTCAATGTTTTCAGGCATTCGCGCTGAAGCGCGCGCTCCATAAAGCAATTCAGCCAACACCAGCGAACTGATCGCAACATCGGGCAGGTGCGTTTTGAGTTGGTCGGCAACCGCTTGATTGCCGCTCAAAAAAGCAATCACGATATTGGTATCAAGATGCCGCATTGAAGCTGACCTCGCGCGACGGGGCTATAGCGCGCAATCGCTCAATCTCGGCAAAGAGCGTCTTCACACTGGCATCATTGGCCCATGCGCCGCAGAGGGCATCCACCAGCCGTCTCTTCTCTTCCAGCGGCAGCCGCTTCGGCTCGACGCGCACGACGACGGCCGAACCAGACGGCAACCCTGTCTCGCGTTCCAACTCAATTTGCTTTCCTTTGACGATTCCGTGCAATTGTAAGACCATATGACTGCCTCCTGAGCACTATCCAAGCGAATTATACCCCGTGTCAACGATTGAGATCACTTACGGCAAGTCCGAGATGTCCCAGATTTTGAGATTGTCAAAGTGCACCCGAAGTGTGGTGTTTTCAACCTGGTTACCAATCCCCAGGTGGATCGTACCCTTGCTCGACGATTCGTCATAAAAAAGCCCCAACGGTTCTCCGTTCACGTAGACCGCAATCTGTGGACCTCGAGCGATGATCATCAAGCGGTTTGTTCCACTCTGCTCGAAGGTGAGAGCGTTCAACGATATATCAGTTCCACCGACGTTTTTATATATTCTACCAGCGCCGCCAGGGTCGAATTGCACACCATAATGGATGCTGGTAGGCCGTTCAATGGTTCCTGGCGAATCGCGAAAGAGTATGTACCAGCTACCCCATTCGCCGGAGATGAACTGCGCATCTACTTCCAGGACGAAATCGGAGAACCGCAGTGCGCGGTCCGGCGCGGAACCCGCATGACATTCACCTGCACGGCCAGTTTGAGGGAGGCAGGTTGCTGAGATAAAGTAAGCATTGTCTTCGTAACCCCACGCGTCTCCGCTGGGGGTTAACCCGCTGGGCCACCCGCTACCGGGGTCGCTGAAATCATCGTCGTAGTCTGGCGCGCGATTGGCAATCGCGGCCAGGATTGGCTCGGCGAAGGCGCGGGCTTGCTCGGCTAGCGGACTGAGCGCTTCGGTTGGCTGCGTGATACCTACCAACACATCGTCTATGCGGGCGACAAGGTGCGTATCTGTGTAGACGCCAAAAAATACCCTCAGGGACTTGGTCTTTAACTCATTCGCGTCCACCGGCGTATGCTGTCCAATCAGTTTGCCGTCAAAGTAGAAACGCAGTTCAAGGGTGTTTGGTCTTAATTCGATTCTCGCTGTGTGCCATTCATCGTAGCTTACAGGGAAGGATTCCGTACCGTACTCGCCTCGGAATTGTCCATTGGCAAAAGTGTACACATCACAGGTGTACTCCGCTTGCGTTGTGGAAATTCTTTGGGTAAAACAACTTGTTTCCCATGCACCAGAGCCCAAAGTTGTGCGGAGAAGCAGGTTTACACCCCCGCTATCCGTGTTTTGTAACTTCAGTCTGCCTTGTAAATAGCCTATTTGGTCTGAAGGCCATGGCGACTGCGATTGCAGACCACCGGAGCCTTTGTTGATTTCCAAGCCAACTGAATTGTCGCCCTGCGCCACAGTTACATCCCCAAATGCACATCCCCCACAAGTCCAAAGGTTCGTATTGTACTTACCATCATAGGCTGGGTCATCGAAACTATCCGACAGCAAGTACTCTCCCGGAACCGAGGTAGCCTGAGCAGTAGGTTGTGATACGCTTGGCTCCGGCACCGTTGCCGCAACTGCTGTGACAGTCGGGAGTATTGTGGGTTGCGCCGTCTTATTGGTCGCTTGTGCCCTAATGGCTGTAGCTTCCGTCGCCACCTCCCTTGTTGCCCCTGGCCTCACAATGGCAACGTTGCCTGGTAACCGGCTCAACAAGAAACCCAATGCCACGACGATGAAAACTACGCCGCCCACCAGTGCCGCCTTGCCACGCGGTTTTTCCCACACCTGCTGGACGCGCGTGATGAGCGAAACATCTTCGTGGTCGGGCGTGGGCCTGGCCGGCGCAGGCACGGGTTGCCCTGCTGGCTCCGTACTCGCTTTGCGGACGGCTACCGCCAGCGCCTGCGCCATCTCGCCCGCTGTCTGAAAACGGTCAGTGGGATTCTTCGCCAGCGCTTTGAGGATCACCCGCTCCACCGCTTCCGGCACATCCGGTGCAATAGCGCGAGGCAACGGGAGGGGATCAGTGATGTGCTTGAGCACAACGGCCATCGGGGTTTCAGCCTCAAACGGCACGTGCCCGGTAACCATCTCGAAAAGGATCACGCCGAGCGAATAAATGTCCGAGCGGTGATCCACTTTGACGCCCTGCCCTTGCTCCGGCGACATGTACGCGGGCGTCCCGAGCCCGACCCCGGAAGCGGTGAGCTGCTGGGTGGCTTCCATCATGCGCGCCAGGCCGAAGTCGGTGAGGTAGGTGTCGCCCTGGGCATCAACCAGCACGTTGCCCGGCTTGACGTCGCGGTGGATCACGCCCATGCGGTGGGCATAATCGAGCGCGCCGCCGATCTGGCCGATGAGGCGGTTGATCTCGTCGAGCGGAAGCGGGCCGCGGGCGATGCGCTCCTTGAGCGTCCCGGCCTGGACGTAGCGCATGGCGATGTAGGTGATCTGGTCGTGCTCGCCGTAGTCGTACACCGGCAGGATATGGGCGTGCTCCAGTTTGGCAATAGCCCTGGCCTCGCGCTGGAAGCGTTTGGCAAACTCGGCGTCCTGCGAAAGATAGTGGGGCAATATCTTGATCGCGACATCGCGATCCATGCTGGGCTGGTAGGCTTTGTAGACCGTCGCCATGCCGCCGACGCCGATCTGTTCGAGAATACGGTACGGGCCGAGGGTTTTGCCGATGAGGTCGGACATGGTTTACCTCCGAGGTGCGTGGACAAAGGGGGATGCTGTTGGCGAAATTGACGCTCCCGCAATCATCATACATCCACAACATCACGGTAGATGCACGGAAATGTAACAGTTGGGTAAACATTGACCGCACCCTCACCCTCTCTCCTAAAACGCCGGTTCAGGAGAAGGGAAAGGGGTGAGGTCAATGGGCGACCGGCAGTGAAAACGCAAACGCCGTTCCCCGCTCCGGCAGGCGCTGGGCGCTGATCAGCGCGCGGTGCTGGTCGAGGATGGCGCGGACGATGGTCAGACCGAGGCCGGAACCCGGCGTGCCTGAGGCGGCCCGGCCACTGCGGTAAAACGGCTCGAAGATGCGCGGCAGGTCCTCGGCGGGGATTCCTGGCCCGTCGTCGCTCACCTCAACGCGCACGCTCTCGCTCTCCGGCGTCAGCCGCACCATCCAGGCGTCCTGGTTGTTGAACTGGACGTGGTGCACCGGCCGCCGGTACAGGAAATAGTAGGCGCGGAACTTCAGCGCGTCCAGGCCGCGCGTCGGCTTTACGTAGAATTGCAGCATCCGGTAGTGGTCTTTGTCGACGGGCGTCCACCACAA
>CAYSIV010000091.1:0-18494 GCA_964431175.1 uncultured Anaerolineales bacterium | reverse complement strand
GGTTGTCGCGCAGCCACTGCACCAGCGCGCCGGTGATGGCGATGGAGCCTTCCAGCGCGTACACGGCTTTCTCTTTGCCGATCTTGTAGCCGAGCGTAGTGAGCAAGCCGTTCTTGGATTGCACCGCTTTGTTGCCGGTGTTGAGCAACATGAAGCAACCGGTGCCATAAGTGTTCTTGGCTTCGCCCATGCTGAAGCAGGTCTGGCCGAAGAGCGCGGCCTGCTGGTCGCCCAGGTCGCCAGCCACGGGGATGCCCGCCAGCGCGCCCACGGCGTTGCCGTAGACTTCGCTGGAGGCTTTGACCGCCGGGAGCATCGCGCGCGGGACGCCCATGATCTTGAGGATGTCGGGATCCCAGTCGAGCGTCTCCAGATTCATCAGCATCGTGCGGGAGGCGTTGGATACGTCGGTGACGTGTACGCCGCCCTTCGGGCCGCCGGTCAGGTTCCAGATCACCCAGGTGTCAATGTTGCCGAATAGGAGTTCGCCCTTCTCGGCTTTGGCCCGGGCACCTTCGACATTGTCGAGGATCCACTTGATCTTGGGGCCGGAGAAGTAAGTGGCCAGCGGCAGGCCGACTTTAGGGCGGAAGCGATCCTGCCCGCCGTCCTTGGCGAGTTCATTGCAGATAGTGTCGGTGCGGGTGTCCTGCCAGACGATGGCATTGTAGACCGGCTTGCCAGTGGCCTTTTCCCAGACCACGGTCGTCTCACGCTGATTGGTCACGCCGACGGCGGCGATGTCTTTGGGATCGACATTGTTCTTTTTCAAGGCCCCGGCGATGACCTCCTGCGTGCGTTCCCAAATTTCCATCGGGTTATGCTCCACCCAGCCGGGTTTGGGATAAATCTGTTCGTGTTCTTTTTGATCAACGCCGACCACTTTGCCCGCGTGATCGAAGATCATGAAGCGGGTGCTGGTCGTTCCCTGATCAACTGCTGCTGAATACTTTGCCATGTTGTGCCTCCATGAGAGAACTAGGCCGCCTGCTTCACCCGGCGTTCACCCAGGTGTCAGCGGCGGTTTTAAGAAGTAGGTGAGATGAAGTAGCGCCAGGGTCCTGATGTCCGGCGCTGCGTTCGCCCAGGTAGCTGGCGCGGCCCTTGCGCGCTACTAACGGGATGGTGTCAAGCATGCCTTGCTCGGCGGCTTGCGCCGATTGCCGTAGGGCAGTAGGGAGAGGTATGCCGTTGCTGATCGCCTGTTTCAGAGTCATGAGCGCCGGGGTCAGCGCATCTACCATAGTCTTGTCGCCGGGGTTGGCCTTGCCGCGCATGATCACGCCATTCACTCCCGCTTCCAGTGCCGTGCCCCAGTCATCTATCGTGAGTTCTAACTTGCCCGCCGTGGCCGTGCCTATCTGCATGAAAAACGTGCCATACAGTGGGCCACCTGCTCCACCTACAGTGGAAACCAGCGTCATGCCAACTGTTTTCAAGACCGTGCCAATGTCTTTATCGGCGACGCTGGGCAACTTGGTCAACACCGCCTGAAAGCCGCGATCCATGTTAGCCCCATGATCAGCGTCGCCAATAGCCGAGTCTAACTGAGTCAGATAATCCTTGTTAGCGGCAATGGCGGCGGCAAAAGCTTTGATCCACTCGATAACAGCGTCGCGTGAGACGGTCAAGTGAACCTCCGTAGCGAGTCAGCAGGTAAACGAGAACACAGGTAGACAAGCAGGTGAGCAGTTTATCTTGTCTACCTGTTTCCCGTTTACTTCGCTGTTACATTCCCCAGCGTAGGCCCGGGGTCTTTACTGGAGCATCCCACAGCCGGGTCAGTTCGTCGTCCAGCTTGACCAGGGTGATAGAGCAACCAGCCATTTCGAGCGAGGTGATATACGAACCGATCAGGTTGCGGGTGATCTTAACCCCGCGCCCGGCGCAGATCATTGCTAATTCATTGTACACCACGTACAGTTCGATAAGAGGCGTGCCGCCCATGCCGTTGACGAAGGCCAATACCGAGTCGCCGCTCTTGAAAGGCAGGTCGTCGAGGATTGGCGTGGCAAGCATCTCGGTGATCTCGGCGGCAGTCTTGAGCTTCATGCGCCTGCGGCCCGGCTCACCGTGAATGCCAACGCCGATTTCCATTTCATCTTCGGGCAGATCGAAAGTCGGTTTACCGGCGTGCGGCACGGTGCAGGACGTGAGGGCCATCCCCATACTGCGGCCCTGCGCGTTGACTTTGCGGCAGAGTTCGGCTACGTCCTTGAGAGATCGCTTTTGCTCGGCCGCGGCCCCGCACATTTTCTCGGCCAACACTGTCACCCCCACTCCCCGGCGGCCAGCCGTGTACAGGCTATCCTTCACGGCCACATCGTCGTTGGTGACGACGGCTTCGACCTCAATGCCCTCGGCTCGCGCCAGGTCGGCGGCCATTTCAAAGTTGAGCACGTCGCCAGTGTAATTCTTGACGATATGCAACACGCCGGCGCCGCCGTCCACGGCCTTGGTAGCTTCCAGCATTTGATCAGGGGTGGGCGAGGTGAACACCGCCCCGGGGCAGGCGGCGTCGAGCATGCCTACGCCCACGAAACCACCGTGCATCGGCTCATGGCCGGAGCCGCCGCCGGAGATCACGCCGACCTTCCCCTTCACGGGCGCGTCGGCGCGGACGATGTAATTCGGGTCGAAATGCACTTTCACCAGATCCGAATGCGCCGCAATGATGCCGTTTAGTTCATCCTTGACGACATCTTCTGGTTTGTTGATAAGCTTCTTCATTGGGAACCTCTCTGTCAAACGGGCCGGCTTACTTCGGGATCACCACCAGGAAGAGGCCAGCCGCAATGGCCGCGCCGACGAGGGGAGCCACGACCGGAATCCAGGAATAGCCCCAGTCGTTGTCACCCTTGCCAGCAATGGGCAGGAGGGCGTGTGCGATGCGCGGGCCGAGGTCACGGGCCGGGTTAATCGCATAGCCGGTCGGGCCGCCCAGCGCCAGGCCAATGACCCACACCAACAGCGCCACCGGGAACGCGCCTAGCGCGCCCAGGCTGATGTCAGTGACCGCGCCGCCGCTCGGCATGCTTGCGCCTTTGATAAGGAAGACGCCGAACATCAGCGCGAAGGTGCCGATAACTTCGCAAATCACGTTAGCAGTGGTGTTGCGGATGGCCGGGCCGGTGGAGAACACGGCCAGTTTGAGGCCCTGGTCTTGAGTTTCGGCCCAGTGCGGCAGGTAGGCCAGCCACACCAGCACCGCACCGATGAAGGCGCCTATAAACTCGCCAGCGACATAGATCGGGACATCTCCCCAACTCACCTTGCCAGCGATGGCCAGGCCGACGGTCACTGCCGGGTTCAGATGCGCATTCCCGCCCACGGCGAGCGACGTGTACACGCCGACGAACACTGCCAGGGCCCAGGCCGTGGTAATCACGATCCAACCCGAGTTCTGGCCCTTCGACTTCGAAAGCAATACGTTGGCGACGACGCCATCACCCAGCAGAATCAGAAACATCGTGCCGATGACTTCGCCGAGAAAGATGTTCATAAGAGTCTCCTTTGTTTGTGTCTTGAAAAAGATGTGCTTGAAGGTAAATATCTTGGAACTGTGAGAAGGCAACGGACACGGCGATTAGCGTTTGGATCAGGCGACTCCTTTCTATTAGCCAGGCATCAAGCCGGCGTCAGCACTATCACAAAACAAAACATCGCCTAGCGATGTTATCCACCCGACGATGTTTACTGTGAACTGTAATCAGTTGAAACGCGCGCCCACTCAGATGTACTAATTAGGGGGGGAAGGGAAACAGGTTTAAAAATCCCCGGAGGCGCAAACAGCATGGTGTTACTCTAAAGCAGTAATCCATACCAGTCAACAAACAGCCACCTTTTGTTTCACAGTGAAACGAAGTGGGACTTGAGTACTGTTTCATAAAGAAACTGTGGGTCTGGCTGACGCTTCCGGTTAGCGAAAATCTTCGACGGAGAGGCCAAGCTCTTTCATTTTGCGCCAGAGTGTGGTGCGGCCGATGCCGAGGAACTGCGCGGCTTGAGTCAGGTTGCCATGAGCCGCTCTTCCAGCAGTGAGAATAGCCAACTGTTCGGCCTCGGCCAAACTGCGCACCGCCTCAGTGGTGGGTTTCCCTTTCGCCATGACTCGCCGTTGCCGGACCACGGCTGGCAGGTGTTCCGGCTGGATTGGTTGGCCTTCGCATTGCAAAGCCGCCCGCTCCATCACCGACTCCAGTTCGCGGACGTTGCCGGGCCAGGGATAAGCGCTCAGGATCGTTCTAGCCGTTGGCGTCATGGTTAGCGTTTGCCCGATTTGGACGCTTAGTTTTTCCAACAGCCGATCAATCAAGAGGGGAATATCCTCCTGCTGCTCACGTAATGGCAGGGTGTTGATGACAAAGGAACTTAACCGCAAAAGCAGGTCGGCGCGAAACGTCCCTTCCGCCACCTGCGTATCTAACTGAACGCTAGTGCAAGCAATAATGCGGGTGTCTACCGGGATCACGCGCGTGCCTCCCAAACGGATGACATCGCTCATCTCAATCATTCGTAGCAGAGCCGCCTGCATTTCGAGAGGCAGGGCTTCGATCTCATCCAGAAAAAGCGTGCCGCCGTGCGCCATCTCAAACTTACTAGGCTGACCAGTGGACGGCCCGCTGTTGAACGCGCCGGCTTCAAACCCCAAAAATTCGCCCAGCACTAGCTCGCGGGGAATCGCCCGACAGTTGATGGCCAGGAAAGGCCCTGCCGCTCGCTGGCCGCTGTTGTGAATAGCGCGGGCCAGGATATTTTTACCCGTTCCACTTTCGCCCACCAACAGAACGCAAGCCTTACCATTGGCCGCGGCGAGGGCCTGTCGCCGCACTCGCCGCGCGGCCGGGCCGTGCCCCACCATGTCGTCCAGGGTGAGACGGGCCTGCGCGCCGACCAGCCGGGTGACCAATTGGCGCACCTGCTCGATGCGGCGCAAGGTGGCGATATAAGTCTCAGGTTGCCCATCGGGGTCGCAGATGATTCGCAAGCTGACCAGGCATGCTTGCTGGACGCCATTGACGCCTAGACTGGTTTCAACATCGCTCAATTCTTCACCGCGGGCCGTAGCGCGGGCCAGGCCCTCCGGCAGGGTGATGTATTCGGCTAAGGGTCGGCCCACAACCGAGGCGGGCGCCAGGTTGAGCAACTGCCCAGCCTGATTGTTCAGGTGCATAACCACGCCCCGCGCCGTCCATGCCAATACCCCCTCCGAGATCGCATCCATGGTGGCATTGAGTTCGGTGGCTTGGGTGTTGGTCTCGCGGATAAGCAAATCGGCTTGCAATTGGTTCTCGATGGCTCTGGCGGCAGCCATGGCAACCCCCAGCGACTGAGGGCTACACTGTGATACCATCTCCAGCAATCCAATCACGCCCACAGGATGACCTTCCAATTCAAAGATGGGGGCGGCCGCTGTGCTAAGCATGTGGAAGCAACTCAAGAAGTGTTCCGGTCCAACCATGTGCGCTGGGCAACCCTCGATCAGAGCGACGGCGAACGCATTGGTGCCCAGGCGGCTCTCGTCTAAAAACGCGCCTCGCCGCAGTCCCAACGTGTCTGCATAGTCCATCATGTTCATATCGCCCAGCAACTCCAGCACACAGTTCGTGCTATCCGAGAGGATCAGCGTCGCGCCGCTTCCTTCGATGAACTGATGAATGTCCTCCATGAGGGGGCGGGCAATCTGGCGCAACGACGTATGTTGGTTGAGAGTGAGCGGCAAAACATCGTCGCTGAGATACACCCACTGTGGCGGTCTGAGAGGGTTCAGGCGCGGCGCAGAACGTTGCCACGAGGCGGCTATCAGTGGATCCGTCTCGGGCAACATCTTCCCGGTGTTAATGAAATGTACCCAGGTTTCTTTGATGCGACTCAGATCGATGGTTTTTGCAGGTTGCATGGTGTCTCGGCAGTACCGACTCGGTTAATGCCATTTATAACAGATTCAACCCTTCTGTGAAAGAGGCTTATGCCTACAACCCCGCTCCCCGAACAACTTGGCTTCACCGCCGCCATTTTGCGCCTCTCAGAAGACCTGCCGCTCGTCATCGACGTGATCGACACCGCCGAGCGAATTGAACACGCGCTGGCTGTTGTCGGGCCGATGGTGCGCGAGGGGCTGATCACGGTCGAAGATATTGCCGTGATCAAATACTCGCATCGCTACTTGCAACCCCTGCCGGGCGATCGCCCTGTCAAAGACGTCATGACCCGGGAGGTGATCAGCCTCCGCCCGGAAACGCCGCTGGCCGATGTGATGGATTTGCTGATCAACAAACTTCTGAAAGCCGCGCCGGTGGTGGATGCGCAAGGAAAACCGGTCGGCATCATCAGCGACGGCGATCTATTAGAGCGCGGCAGCGTGCCGTTCCGGCTGGCCCTGGCCGGGCAGTTGGACGAAGCCACGATTGCGGCGCAACTGGCCGAACTGCGGCGCGGCAGTCAAACCGCCGCCGACGTGATGACCCGCGACGTGATCACCGTTGGCGAAGATATGGCGTTGGCGCATGCCGTGCCCATCATGGTCGGGCGCAACCTCAAGCGCCTGCTAGTGGTCGATTCAGCCGGACGACTGACGGGCATCCTCAGCCGGGTGGACGTTCTCCGAACCGTGGCCGAAGGCAAACCGCCAAAGGGCGAGGCCCGTCTCCCCGCCAGTGCCGGTCACACCGTGGCCGAGGTGATGAATCGCGACATCCCTTCAGTCAAAGCCGACGCCGATTTGATCGAGATCGTCAACGTGATGGTTGGGACGGAGGTGAAACGCGTGGTAGCGCAAACGCTTTTATGTGGTGGATGCCGACGGCAAACCGCTGGGCATTGTGGATCAGCAAACCTTGCTCATGGCTGTGGCGGGAATAAGTGATCAGCAAGCGTAAGTGGCACTTGTTGCGCCACGAACGCCAGAATGCCACTAGCCGCTCTTACGCGTTTTGTGTGAAAGATTCTTAATCAGAGTCGTTTATAATCTTTGCTTATGACAGTTATTCTCCTGGTCGAAGATGACACGACCGTGCGCGATACGCTGGCCCTGAATCTGAACGCCGAAGGCTACGAGGTGATCACTGCCGCCGACGGCGAAGCTGGCCTGGCCGAAGCCCGCAACAAACAATTTGACCTCATCGTGCTCGACGTGATGTTGCCCAAACTGGACGGTATTTCCCTGTGTCGCCTCATCCGCAAAGACTCCGCCGTGCCTATTCTCATGCTCACCGCCCGGGGCACAGAGGTGGATAAGATCGTCGGTCTCGAAAGCGGGGCGGATGATTACATCGTCAAGCCGTTTGGCCTGGGGGAATTTTTAGCCCGGGTGCGGGCCGCCTTGCGGCGGTCGGCCAGCCACTCCGCCCCCGCCGTTCGCGATCGCCTTGAGTCCAATGGCCTGATGCTGGACTTGATTGCCCGCCGCGCCTTCAACGCCGAGCAGGAACTCAAGCTGACGCACAAGGAATTTGACCTGCTGGCTGAACTGATGCGTAATGCCGGCGCGGTACTCTCGCGCGATTTGCTCCTGCAAAAAGTGTGGGGTTATGACTTTGTCGGTGACACCCGGACGGTGGACGTTCACGTCCGCTGGTTGCGCGAAAAGATCGAAGACGACGCCTCGCAACCGAAACGAATCACGACGGTGAGAGGCGTGGGATACAGGTTTGAAGGATAAAGGAAAATCCCAAGACCCAAAAACCCAAATTCCAAAACGCAAGCCGTGAAGCGATTTGGGGTTTTGGGTTTTTGGAAGTTGGGATTTGAAATCTAGCATGTTGCCCTGGTTAGTTGCCGCTATCTTTGCCATTGTTGCTCTTGCCGCCTTCTGGCTCTACCGCCGGGCGCGGCAAGACGCCGAAGCGTTTCGCGCCGAAGCGAAACAGCGCCTGGACGAGCTGGCTTCGCTGGGTTATAGCGAGAACCAAGTGGGTCGGCGCGTGGCGGCTATGGGTGAGGCCTCGCTGGAGGCCATGCTCGTCTGCAAATCTGATCACACCGTCATTTATCTCAACCCCGCCGCCGAGAGTCTCTTTGGCAAGCCGCCCGGCGGCCGCGACAACGCCAGCCTCATCGTCGTCACCCGCAACCACGAACTTGATCGGCTGGCGACGGATGCCCTCGCCGCTTCCCAGGCGGGGCGCGACGATCTGGATCGGCAGATATTCGCCAACGGGCACACCTTCCGGGTCCGGGCTGCCACTTACCAGGGCGGCGTGGTCATCGCCCTGGCCGACGTCTCTGAACTGCAACGCCTGGGCCGCGCCCGCCGCGACTTCATCGCCAATATCTCTCACGAGTTACGCACGCCTCTCACCGCCATTCGCCTCCTCACCGACACTCTCAAAGGCCCTGCCGGAAGAAAAGCGGAAGTCGCTTTCAGTTTAGTAGACAAAATCACGGTCGAGACCGAGGCCCTCTCGCAGTTGGCCCAGGAACTGCTCGATCTCTCGGCCATCGAGTCGGGGCAGGCAATGATCAAGCTATTGCCCTCGCCGCTCAAAGAGGCGATTGACGAGCCGGTGGTCCGGTTGGCCGAGCTGGCCGCGCGCAAACATCAAACAGTGACCGTGACGGTGCCCGACTCATTGAGGGCGCTGATAGATGCGCCGCAAGTCGAGCGGGCCGTGCTGAACTTGCTTCACAACGCCATCAAGTTCACGCCAGAGGGCGGCGCGATCGGTTTGGGCGCAGAGACAGTTGCCCACGCTGGTGACGGCACGCCCGATGCCACCGCCGAGGGCGGTTGGATTCAAGTCGAAGTCTCCGACTCTGGCCCCGGCATTGCCGCCGACGATCTGCCCCGCATCTTCGAGCGCTTCTATCGCGCCGACCGCGCCCGCACTTCAGGCGGAACCGGACTGGGCCTGGCCATTGCCAAGCACATCGTGGAAGCGCACGGTGGCCGCATTTGGGCCGAGAGCAAACCCGCGCCTGAGCATGGCGCGATCTTCCGCTTCACCCTCCCTGCGGCTGATAAGTAGGGGCGAAGCACGCTTCGCGGGGCAAATACTTTGGAGAACTTCGCAATTAGCTTCCGACTGCTTCGCCCCTACAACCAGCATCAAATCAAAGTCATTTGCGCCGTGAGCACAGGCGGTTATACTTTGTGTTGCGAAGCCGCCGTTTTGCCCTCGAATCTGGTGGAGATCAGGAAGACATGATGAGCGATAAACCCCTGCCCCGGACGCCAAAAGAATTGATCAACGCCTATTTCGACGCTCTCAACACCGGCAACGTTGAAGACGTTGCGAATCTCTTTTGGGCCGACGCCATTTTTTCCACCACGCCCGATCAAACCCTCACTGGCAAATCGCTGATCAGCGGCTATTACTTCGAATTTCTCAAGAGCCGCCTGCCAAATGCTCAATTCAGACTGGCCAACTTCAAAGACAATGAGAGCGAAACCTCAATTGACTTCGCGTGGACGGCAGAGAATGAGACCAGCATCGTTTTGCAAGGCAAAGACTCGTTTCAATACAAACGATCGGGCGACGCGGTCTTGATCCAGCATTACAAGTATTCCCATTTCACCATCCAACCGAAAGACCCACCCATCTCAGAAGCGCCTATCAAACAACAAGCGCAAGTTCAAACCAACATTCCTGACCAGTCGCCCGTTGAAGCCATCGGTGAAACTGTTCAAGCAGAGACGGAAAATAAAGCGCCGGATGTTGGCGAAGTTCTCAAGTCTTCCATTAGTGAGAAACCTGAAGGCGAGAGCGCTCAATCTCGCACCGATGAAACCAACTTCGCCAGCTCCGCCATCAACGACCGGCCCGAAGGAAAAGACCAGCTCGGCTACGACGACTACGCCCGCGCCTTCGCCCGCGTGCTCGACAACGCCGACACCATCACCCCGCTTACCATCGGCATCTACGGCTCGTGGGGCATGGGCAAGTCGTTCATCATGAAGCGGCTCCGCTACTTTTTGGACAAGGCGCAGAAGGGCCGCGATGCCGAACGCCGCAAACTTTCGTGGGGCCGTCGGTTCGCGAATTGGCTCCCTTCACTCCGCCCCGTCCTCCCGCCCGAACCGGAGCCTGAAGAAGGTGAAGTGCCAACGCTTCGCGAACAATTGGGCCGCTCTGCTCGCCGCCTCATTCGCCCCCTAACTCGCCTACCCTCAGCCGAAGTTGAGTTTCTCTTCATCGAGTTCAACGCCTGGGTGTACTCCGGCAGTGACAATCTCTGGGCCGGGTTGATCACTAAACTCTATCGCGAGATCGAAAAATATTTCGGCTGGCGGGCTACCTACTTTCGCCTGTATCAAACCCTGCGTAACTCGGTTGTCAAAAAGATCGGGCCACTCCTTCTGCTCGGCGTTCTGGTCAGCCTGCTCTTGAATTTTCAAGACATCATCGCGGCCCTCAACCAATTGAGCGATACGGCCCGCAATCTCGTCGCCACCCTGGCAACCCTGACCGGCCTGGCTCTTATTCCGACAGCTCTGACCTCCCTGCCCTCGCTCCTAAAAGCCGCCCGCGAGTTTGTGGCCGCTATTGCCCTCACCCGTTCCGACCAACTCGCCACACTTTCATCGCGCAAAGACTTCCGCGAGAAGATCGGTTTCATGGCTGACATCAAAGACGAGATCAGCTTCATGAGCAAGTTGCTCCGCCCGGAGCGCAGTGGCCGCAACATCCGGATCGTCATCTTCATTGACGATCTGGATCGATGCCCGCCGGCCAAAGCCGTCGAAGTCCTCGAAGCCATCATTCTGCTCCTGGCCGACGAGAACAAGATGCCCTTCGTCATCGTGCTGGGCATCGACGCCCGGGTGATTGTCAAAGCTGTTGAAGATCGTTACGGTAAAGTTCTCACCGAGGCCGGGATCAGCGGCTACGAGTATCTCGACAAGATCGTGCAAATCCCGTTTCGCATCCCGCCCGCCGGGTCTTCAGATATTGAAAGATACGTCGAGTCGTTGATCTACCGTTCAGAGGAAGAAAAGACCAAGGCTGAAGAACTGATAAACCGGATGGCCCGCGAAGCCAGGCAAAAGCGGCTTCAGGCCGAGATCGAAATCCTGCAAACCGACATCATCTCCTCGCAGAATCTCAACGCCACCGCGCTCAAGGATCAACTCGACCAACTGGGCGCCGCCCGCACCTCGCTTCTAAATGAAGGTGGGGGCTACGCCGAAGCACAACAAGTGGTGGCGACGATCAAAAAACAGTTGGGCCGCCGACCTGAAACCCAACAAACGCCGGTTGCTCCGGAACCGATCTTCGCCCCCGAAGAGGCCGACACCATCAAACAGTTTGCCCGGAGCGAGTGGCTCAGCCGCAACCCCCGCCGCGTCAAGCGCATCATCAATGTCTATCGCATCAGCCGCTCACTCGACCCCGACACTTTGCTCGCCCACCGCCAGAAGCTCATCAAGTGGATCGTGATGAGCGAGCAGTGGCCTTTCCGCACGGCCTGGATCATGCAGTACATCGAAGACGACGAGCAATCCGAGAAGAAACTGGAGGCGACGGCTACTCTGCAAACCGTGTTCGCCGATGTTCGCGGCGACGTGATTGCCAAAGACGCTCAGGCTTTCGCCACCCTTGAAGACGCCGAACTCTTTGAGGGCTTCATCAACGACGAGAATAGGCCCAAACTCACCGTCACCGATGTCCGCCAGCTACGGCGTTTCACTTTCAATCTCAACCCGGCCCTGCAAGAGGAAGTGCAGAAGGCCGCCGCCCGCAAGAAAGGCGAACCGGCCAAACCGCAAACAACCCTCGTCAAGTTCGAGTCGGCCTTTGAAAAACAACTGCGCGACGTGCTTGACCAACTTAACAAAGCATGACTCACTTCAACTTCAACTCACTTGTTCGCTGGATCATCCTTGCCACGGCGATTGGATTGGCGGTCGCCTGCGTCTCGGCGACACCCACAGCCTCTCAGGTTCAGCCGCCAGCCATACTCCTCGAGCCGTGTCAACTCTCCGCCCCCGGCTCGTCGACCCGACTCCCCGCCAAGTGCGCCACGCTCACCGTCTACGAAAATCGCGCCGCAAGCACGGGGCGGCAGATCGATTTGCATATCGCCGTCCTGCCCGCCGTCAGCCGCAGTCCCGCGCCTGACCCGTTATTCTTCCTCACTGGTGGCCCGGGGCAGGCCGCTACCGAGTCCTACCTGCAAATCGGTTCGGCCTTCAACAAAATCAATCAGAACCGTGATGTTGTATTGGTGGACCAGCGCGGCACCGGGCAATCGCATCCACTTGCCTGTCCGGTTCTGCCAGACGATGCCACTGCAGATTTTAGCGACGAACAACTCACAACCTGGTTGAGTGACTGCCTGGCCCAACTCGACGCCGACCCGCGCCTTTATACCACCTCAATTGCGATGGACGATCTCGATCAGGTTCGTGAAGCGCTTGGCTATGACAACATCAACATTTACGGCGTCTCCTATGGAACCCGCGCCGCCCTGACTTACTTACAACAACATGGCGACCACGTTCGGGCTGTGATTCTCGACGGCGTTGTGCCGCAGGATGAAACGCTCGGGCTCGACGTGGCCCGCGACGCGCAACGCGCCCTTGATCTGATCTTCGAGCGATGCGACGCCGACCCGGCCTGCCATGAAGCCTACCCAAACTTGCGCGCCGAGTTCGACTCGCTTCTCAGGGCGCTGGAAACAACGCCGGTTAAGCTCACCTTGTCTCACCCTGTCAGTGGCAGCTCCACCGGGTTGACGCTCACCCGCGATATGGTTGCCATGTCGGTGCGTCTTCTCAGTTACACCCCAGAGACCGTCGCCCTTTTGCCCTTGCTCATCCATCAGGCCGCGAGCGGCAACTACAACTTGCTGGCCGCGCAAGCGCTGATGGTGGACGACCAACTGAACAGCAGCATCACCGAAGGCATGGGTTACTCGGTGCAGTGCGCCGAGGATGCGCCCTTTCTCAACAGCGCCAAATCGGAGCAAGCTAACACCGGAGCGTATCTGGCGAATTCGATCACAGATGGTTTGAAAAAGATTTGCGCCACCTGGCCGCGCGGCGACATCCCTGCCGATTTCAAACAACCCGTCGTCTCGGATGTGCCCGTTCTGCTTCTCTCCGGGGAAGCCGACCCGGTGACCCCGCCGGCCAACGCCGACCATGCCGCTCAGACTCTGAGCAACAGCCTGCACCTCGTCGCACTCGGCCAGGGCCACAACATCATCTATCGCGGTTGCCTGCCCAAGCTGGCTACCGACTTTATCGAGAGCGGCTCTCTCGCCGACCTACAAACCGCGTGTGTCAAAGACATTGCGCCTATGCCGTTCTTCGTCAACTTCTCCGGGCCAACACCCTAAAAGCTCGACGACAGACGACTGACGGCAGACGGCTATCGTCTGTCGTCCATCGTCTTTCGTCATCCACTATGATTGAAGTCAACCACCTTCACAAATCCTTCGGCAAAGTTGTCGCTATACAAGAAGTGTCGTTCGCCGCGCCCGACGGCCAGATCACCAGCCTGCTCGGCCCTAACGGCGCCGGCAAGACCACGACTCTGCGCGTGCTTTACACCGTGCTCAAGCCGGATCGGGGCGCGGCGGCCGTGGACGGCTTTGATGCAGTGACGGCGGCCCCTGAGGTTCAACGCCGCATCGGCGCGCTGGCCGATAATCGCGGTCTCTATCAGCGTCTCACCGCCCGCGAAAATATCCGCTATTACGGGCGCTTACACGGTCTGAATGGCGAAGCGCTGGAAAAGAATATCGAAGGGCTTATCAAACTGCTCGACGTGCAGGAGTTTGCCGACCGCCGCGCCGACGGCTTCTCGCAAGGCCAGCGGCTCAAAGTTGCTATCGCCCGCGCGCTCGTCCACGGCCCGGGCAATGTTCTGCTCGACGAACCGACGAATGGCCTGGATGTGATGAGCACTCGATGCGGACCTTCATCCGCCGTTTGCGCGACGAGGGCAAGTGCGTGTTGTTCTCCAGCCACATCATGCAGGAGGTGGCGGCGCTGTGCGACAACATCGTCGTCATCGCTCGCGGGCAAGTGGTTGCCAACGGCACGCCCGACGAACTGCGCCGGGCCACCGGCCAGGCCAACCTGGAAGACGCCTTCGTGGCCGCCATTGGCACCGACGAAGGCCTGATGCTTTGATATTGCCCGCGAATTATGCGAATTGACGCGAATTTGAATTGCCCTGATTCAATTCGCGAAAATTAGCGAAATTCGCGGCAAGAGAATTTGTGATGGAAAAAATCTGGATCGTCTTCCAAAAAGAACTCACCGACACCCTGCGCGACCGCCGCTCGCTGATCTCGGCGCTCTTCAACGCGTTGTTCACGCCCATCCTGCTCATCGGCGTGTTCGTCATCATCGGTCAGACATTTTCCGAGCGGGCCGACAAGCCGCTGGTCCTGCCGGTGACCGGAGCCGAAAACGCGCCTTCACTCATTCTGTTTCTGAAGCAAAGCAACGTGGAGATTCAATCCGCCCCTGGCGACCCCGAAGCCGAAGTGCGCGCCGGCAACGTCGATGTCGTGCTAGTCATTCCTAAAGGTTTCGCCGACGACTTCAGCGCCGGCCGGCCGGCCACAGTAAGATTGGTGGTAGACGAGTCACGGCAAGCCGCCGGCGTCACGGTGAATCGAGCGCGCGGCCTGCTCGAGTCCTACAGCGGTCAGATCGGCGTGTTGCGGTTATTGGCGCGCGGCATCAGCCCCAACATCACCGACGCCCTGGCGATAGAAACTGCCGATGTCTCCACACCGCAGAGCCAGGCCGCCAACTTCCTGAACATGACGCCCTACATTCTGGTGCTGGTGACGTTCACTGCCGGGCTGGGCATTGTCACTGATGTCACCGCCGGAGAGCGCGAGCGCGGTTCGCTGGAGCCTCTGCTCATCAACCCGGTGCCACGCCGCGATTTTGTGTTAGCCAAACTTGGCGCGACCGCCCTTTACACAACCGTCATGGTCACCCTGACTCTCGTCGCGCTGGCCTTTATGCTCAACTTCGTGCCGCTGGAAAAATATTTCGGCGCGCGCCTGACGGTGGACCTCAGCGCCGTCCTCACCATCCTGTTCATTGGCCTGCCAATGGTGCTGTTCGCCTCTGGACTGCAAATGATTGTCGCCACCAATTCACGCGGATTCAAAGAAGCACAAACGTCCTTGGGGGTGATGGCAATCCTGCCGGGCCTGCCGGGGCTGTTCCTGGCCTTTGTGCCGATCAAGAGCACGTTGTGGCTGATGCTCATCCCGACCTTCGGCCAGCAATTGCTCATCAATCAGGTGATGCGCGGCGAAACATTGAGCCTCCTCAACATTGTCGTCTCGGCGGTCGTTACCATCCTCTTTGGCATGGCCTTCATCTTTATAGCCATCCGGCTTTATCACCGGGAACAAGTGCTGTTTGGCAAGCAATCGTAGGGCGAATTGGCAATTCGCCCTACAATCCAAAATCAAGATTCTTTACCTCGGATTTCAAACTTTCTTAACCTCAATCAGCTATCCTGATCCTCAATAAGGTGGCTAGTCAGTAGCTGGCTGACTTGTTTCATCTCCTCCGCGGTTGGTTGTGCGCCTGAGGCCATCCTCTCAGGCGCACAACGTTTAATCCAAGCATAAAACGCCCCAACCTCTCCAAGTTTAATAAAACTTAACCTGCATTTTGAATTGGCTTGACCCTCAGCCGGTATCGTTAGCACGGTTATGAAGACCAAAACGCCTATATTATTCAAGGAGAAGAAGAAAATGTTACGTTCCAAACTATTTACCTTGTTGTCCGCCACCGTTGCGATTGCGCTCGTGTTGAGCGCCTGCGGTGGCGCGGCCACAACCGAGGCCCCAACGGCCACCCAAGCACCTGCGGCGACAAGCGCCCCGGCAACGGCCCCCACCGCTACTGGACCCCCAGCGGCGACCGAGGCCCCTACCGAAGTGCCGACGCCTCAACTGGCGGGCGACATCGCGATTGACGGTTCATCCACCGTCTTCCCCATCACCGAAGCCGCCGCCGAAGAGTTCGGCGGGCAATATCCCGACGTGCGTGTCACCGTTGGTATCGCCGGCACCGGCGGCGGGTTCAAGAAATTCTGCAATGGCGAAACCGACATCTCCGATGCCTCGCGTGCCATCAAGGATTCTGAGAAAGAACTGTGCGCGACCGGCGGGGTGGAGTACGAAGAGTTCCAGATTGGCCTCGACGGTCTGACCGTCGTCGTCAACTCGGAGAACTCGTTCGTCACCTGTCTGACCACGGCTCAACTCAAACTGATCTGGGATGCCGGGAGCACCGTCACCAACTGGAATCAGGTGGATCCGTCGTTCCCCGACCAGCCGCTGACTCTCTACGGCCCCGGCACCGACTCCGGCACGTTTGACTTCTTCACCGAAGTCGTCAACGGCTTGGCCAAGCAATCGCGCAGTGACTACACCGCCAGCGAGGACGACAATGTGCTGGTGCAGGGTGTGGGTGGCGACCCGAACGCGATGGGTTATTTCGGTCTGGCCTATTACATTGAGAATCGGGACAAACTGAAGGCCGTGCAGATTGACGGTGGCAAGGGTTGTGTGGAGCCATCGTTCGACACCGTCAACAGCGGCGAATACGCCCCGCTCTCCCGCCCGCTCTACATCTATGCCAAGAAAGACTCACTGGCCCGCCCCGAAGTGTTTGAGTTCGTCAAATTCTATCTGACCAACGCCGTGACGCTGGTGGATGAAGTGGGCTATGTAGCCGTACCCCAGGAAGTGTACGACGCCGGTCTGTCCAAACTGTCCGCCTACGACAATTAGCCAGCCTCTCTCTCAACATTTGCGTAGTACCCGACCGGTCCGGCAACGCTCGCCGGGCCGGTCGGCCCCTGAATCGTGGAGCAACAAAAACAATCGGAGGCTATTTTATGGAAGCGCAACACGCAGATGTTTTGCCCACCTCAAAACAAATGACGATTTCACCCCCGGCCCTCACCGGCACTGTCTGGCGGCGCATTAGCGAAGGCTCAATTGCCGTCATCCTCTTCCTCTGCGCCGCTGTTTCAATATTGACCACTGTCGGCATCATCGGCGTACTGTTGGTTGAGACGATTGAATTCCTGCGCGAAGTTCCAATTGCCAGCTTTCTCTTCGGGGTGGAGTGGGCGCCGCTGTTTGCCCCGCCAAAATTTGGCGTCTTGCCGCTGGTGGCCGGCACCACCATCGTCTCGTTGATTGCGATGTGCATCTCGTTACCGATTGGTTTACTGGCCGCCATTTATTTGAGTGAGTATGCCAGCCGGAACACCCGGCGCGTGCTAAAACCTATGCTCGAAATTCTGGCCGGAGTGCCCACGGTCGTCTACGGCTATTTTGCTCTTACCTTTGTCACTCCTTTGTTCCGCCAATGGATCCCCGACATGCAGGTCTTCAACGCTCTGAGCGCGGGCATTGTCATGGGCGTCATGATTATTCCGCTGATCTCCTCACTCAGCGAAGATGCGATGAACGCTGTGCCCAACTCTCTGCGCGAGGCGGCTTACGGTTTGGGCGCCACCAAACTGGAAGTGACTCTGCGCACCATTGTGCCCGCCGCGCTCTCCGGCATTGTGGCCGCCTCCATTCTGGCCGTCTCCCGGGCCATTGGCGAAACAATGATCGTGCTCATCGCCGCCGGGCAGAGCACCACGACTCAACTCAACCCGTTCAAAGCCATGGAGACGATGACGGCCTACATCGCCCGGGTGAGCCTGGGCGACAACCCTCAGCAAAGCATTGAGTTTAAAACAATCTTTGCCGTCGGCATATTGTTGTTCATTATGACCTTCATTCTCAATCTCATCAGCCAGCGCATCCTGGCCAAATACCGGCAGGTGTACCAATGAACAGCAGTGACGCAATTCAATTTCGAAGCAACCTCGCCAACCGCAAACGGTGGGGGATAGTTTTTTCGGCCATTTGCCTGATTGCCACCGGGCTGGGTCTAGTGGTGTTGGGTGTATTGATCGTCACCGTATTTCAAAAGAGTCAGGGCTGGCTGGACTGGCAATTCCTCACCAGCTTCCCGTCGCGCAAACCGGAGAAGGCCGGATTGCTCTCGCCCCTCTTCGGCTCGATCTGGCTCGTGGCCATGACCGCCATGATCTCGTTTCCGGTTGGGGTAGCCGCCGCCATTTATCTGGAAGAGTACGCGCCCCTAAACTGGTTCACCCATCTCATCCAAACCAACATTGCCAACCTGGCCGGCGTGCCCTCCATCGTGTACGGCCTGCTCGGCCTGGGCATTTTCGTTCGCGCCTTTGGGTTGGGCCGGAGTTTGCTGGCCGGCGCGCTCACCATGAGTCTGTTGATCCTGCCGACCATCATCATTGCCGCGCGGGAGGCAATCCGGGCCGTGCCGCCGTCTCTACGGCAGGCCTCGCTGGCTCTCGGCGGAACTCAGTGGCAAACCGTGTCACGTGTTGTCCTGCCCCTGGCCTTTCCGGGCATCCTCACCGGCGCCATCCTGGGGCTGTCGCGGGCCATTGGCGAGACAGCGCCGCTCATCACCATCGGCGCTCTCACCTACATCGCCTTCCTGCCCGACGGCCCGA
>CAYSIV010000090.1:11096-18738 GCA_964431175.1 uncultured Anaerolineales bacterium | reverse complement strand
AAGCAAAGTTGGTGAGTAGCAAATTAGGCTTTCACCGTTTACAGGGACACTACCAAAACATCACCTTATCTCTTTTCACATTAGGCCCTGAAGAACCGGAAACCTTTGCGGCGAGCTATGGCTTCAACCGGTCGTAGATATTCTGGGCCCACTGGAGCATCAACTGCTTTTCGGCCTCGGTTGGCTGGTCGCTCCCATTGCCGTTGAACACTAACACGACTGTCATTGCGTCGGCCACGGGCGGGTCTTTCATCTCGATCACCGCCGAGCCAAACGATTCGGCCCATTCTTTGAACTGTTTCAATTCAGCTTCCGTCAGCGCGCCCAACGGATAGGCCTGACCGGCATTGCATGAGCTGGCCTGCGCCTGACCGGTGACCACCACTATCAAGTCATCGCAGAACCCGGCAATGCCGCCCTCGCGGTGCCAGGTCAGCGTTGCCGCCGCCGAAACAACAGCGCTGCCGCTTTCGTTGGTGTGATATTCATATTGTGTCCCGTTCGCTTCCAGGATGATTCTGAAGCCGGGTGTGATGGCTTGTGCACACCGAGCATTGGGGTACGAAACCCCCAGACAAGAATCCGGCCACTCCGCCGCCTCGACGCTCATTATCTTAATATGATCCACTGGCGCGCCGAGGGCGTCGGCCAGTGCGTTAATCGCGGCGATCTGCGCCGGAGGCAAATCTACCGGGATGTGAGTCTCGGTGGGCGTAGGCGATGTTGAAGTTGGCGGCGGCTGGGTGGGCAGGGGCTTGGGCTGTGAAGCCGGGCCTCCGCAGGCGGCGGCCAAAACCGCGGTCAAAATGAGCACAAACATTAATTTCTTCATGACAATATCTCCATTCCAGCGACAAAGACGCGGGCGCGCCGCGAAGAGTTCCTGATATCCGAGCCCCTATTGCGCCCGACCTGGCCTGGCCCGAGCTGATTCAGATTTATACCGGGCTAATTTACGAAGGGCCGGGATTGGTGGCGGCCATCAATCAGGGGATTGCGGCAGAGAGGGAGAGGAGCGATCACTGATCATTGGTTTTTTCCTCCGGCGGCTTGAGGGTGCGAAAACTTTGATAGAGCGCCAGGTCGTAGACGATCTTGAGGCCGCCGGCGAGAAAGAACGGCGCGCTCAGCAGTGACGCGCTCAGCAACGCCCCGGTGACGAGCGGCGCGGCGGCACTGCCCAGAGTGCGAACGATGGACGTGACGCCGGCGGCGGCGGATCGCTCGTCGGGTTCGACGACGGCCATGGTATACGACTGGCGGGTCGGCACATCCATCTGCGAGATGCTGAAGCGGGCGAGGAGGACGGCAATCGCCAGTGGCAGGTTCGGCATGAGCGGCACAAGCATGAGTAAGAGATTGGACGGGATGTGAGTCCATACCATCGTATTAATCAGCCCGAAGCGGGCCGCGATTCGGGCCGCGGCCAGGGCCGACAGCCCGGCAAAGATGTTGGCCCCGAAGAAGATGCTCCCCAGCAGAGCCGGTTCCACGCCCCAGCGAATATGAAACCAATAGGCGATCAAGCTTTGTACCATCAGACCGCCCCCAAAGGCGTCGAGGGCAAACAGGGCCGAGAGTTTGAAGACGACGTTACGCGAGCGGTGCAGGCCGAAGCTTTTGTAGGGCGAGTTGCCCTCTTCGCGTCGCCCTACTTCAATCGCTGAAGACAGCCTGCTGAACAAGACTCCCAACGCCAGGCCGAGCAAGGCGTAGCCAACGACAACGGCCCGATAACTTTCCAGGGGTGAGCCGCCAGCGCCCTGGATGGCTCCGGCCAGTCCCCCGCCGCTCAAGGCGCCGAGGGCCGTGAGAAATGAGCCAACCAGTTGATACCAGGCGAATGTTTGCGTGCGTTCTTTAGCTGAGGCGATTTGCGAGAGTGCGGCCTGCTCAATGGACAGAAACGGCCCCACTTCGTTGCCGCTGGGGCTGATCGTGCCGACGATGGCGGCGAGTGTGAGCAGAAGAAAGTTGCTCGTCAGAGCAAAGGCAATTCCGGCAAAGACCATCAGCCCGGCCCCGAGCATCAACATCTGCCGCCGCCCGATGCGGTCGGCTACATTCGTGATCCACAACGAGACGGCGGTGTCTCCGACAAGAGTCCAGGTGAGCAGGATGCCAATCTGGTTTTCGTTTAATCCAAGCTGGGCGAGGTAGAGCGCCAGCACAACGGAGAGAGAGCCGTAAGCAAACAGGCGCACCATGCGCGTGCCGAAGAGCAGGCGGCCATCGGGTGTGAGGGCGTGGAGGGTTTGTAGTTCGGGGAAGTTTTTCACCCTATTTGAAATCGCCGTTTGGCTTGCCCTGTCGGATCATCTCCTGGCAGTAAGCGTAAAGCGCGTCGTAAACGATCCATTCGGCGGCGTTAATCTCGTGGTCGTCTTTGTAGCCCAGGTGGCGAAAACCTTCGGCGATGGCCTCGAGGCCGGAGCCTTCCGGCTGGCTCCACCGCGTGTTGTCGGTATCGGCCCCGTTGACGATTCTGCCCAGCAACATCAGAGCCGGGTTACCCGTGAGGTTGTGCTTCTTGAGAATAGCCTCAAAGGAGCATTCTTGGCCATGATGGCCGAGTTCGACGTCCGGCACATCATAAGGAATCGCGCCCAGCCGCTCGGCTTCGCTCATCACTTTGTCCGCCGGAACGAAGAGAAACTCGGCCTCTTTGTCCACAAACTTTGTGATCAGCCACGGGCAAGCAACTCGATCCACTTTGACTCGCTCACGTGTAATCCATTTCATGGTGTCATCCTCTGAGCGTCTTGCTCACTTCCCAAACGCACTCCGGCGCGCCCATCGCCCGGCAAGCCGTTTGCTCAATGTCGAGATACTTGTCGGTTTGCCAGAGAATGGCTTCTTGCAGAGTGCCGCAGAAAATCCAGCAGATGGGCCGGTCGGACTGTTTGCCGGCGCACATTGGACAGTATCCGGTGATGTAGGCCAGCGTCGCGCCGCGATCCTCAACGCGCCCGTCCCAGCCTTGCTTGAGGATGCGGCGATAACCGCTTTGCATGGCTTCGAGGCCCATCCTCACCTGGGTGAGGGTGGGCAACATCTTCGAAGCGGCCAGCGCGGCCAGGTTGAACATCGCGCTTTGCCGTTCGACGCCGTGCTTGGCCGACAGCCGCCCGATGCGCAGAGCCATGTTCTTGCCGGTGGGGCCGAACAGGTTGAGCAGTCCGGCATTCAAGTTGGCGTAATCGCCAAAGGTGATATTGCTGGTCATGCTCAACTCGTCGGGCGGATAATTGCCCGCCAAACGCTCCAGCCCCGAACCGTGCAACAACCCCGGCATCCCTTGTTTGCCCACCACCTCCTCGGCGGCCATCAACGCCCAACGCATGTAGGCGTCTACCATTTTCAGGGCGGCGATGGGATCAGAGTCGGCTTTGCTTTGAATACGCATCGCAGAACGGGCGATCTTTCGTCATTCTTTCGGCGTCTTGCTTACTTCCCACACACACTCCGGCGCGCCCATCGCCCGGCAAGCCGTCTGCTGGATCATAGCTTCTTTGCCGGTTTGCCAGCGAACACCCTCTTGCAAAACGCCAGTGTGAATCCAGCAGATAGGCTCACCCGACTGTTTTCCGGCGCACACCGGGCAATCGGAAGTGAGGTAAGCAATCGAATTACCCCGGTCCTCAACGCGGGCGCGATACTCCTGGCCGATGGTCTGATAGACTTTGCGGAAGCCGTCTTGCATAGCTTCTGCCCCGATTTTGATTTGGGCCGAAAACGGAAGCAGTTTGGAGGCGACGAGCGCCGCGAGGCCGAACATTGCGCCCTGCTGTTCGATGCCGTGCTTGGCTGAGATACGCCCGATGCGCAGAACCATGCTCTTGCCTGCCCGCCCGAAGAAGTTGAGCAGGGCCGCGTTCAGGTTGGCGTAGTCGTCGTGAGTGAAACTACCGGTCGGCTTCAACTCATTGGGTGGGTAGTTGCCGCTGAGCCGCTCCAACCCGGCCTCGCGCAGAACGACGGTCATGCCCTGCTTGCCCACCACCTCCTCGGCGGCTAACAACGCCCAGCGCACGTAAGCATCCACCATTTTCCGATCGGCGACAGGATCGTGTTCGGCTTTGCTCTTGATCTCCATGATGGCCTCCCCATGATTGATTTGCCGGATACCATACCATTATTGCCGCCGCTTCGCAAACGTCAACCGTCGTTTGTGGGTTGGGCTTTGGGCGTGTAAATTACCGTTGGCCGGGCGAACAGGCCGGCGAGGGTAGGCGGCGACTCGCTGGTAGCTAACGTTTCGACTGCGGAATAATAAGTCGTGATGAGGCGGTGAACGTCCGGGTCAGTCTCAAACAGGGTTTCGTCGGAGATGATGGCCGCATAATACCGGCTTTGAATCCGCTCGACAAAGTCTTTTGGAAAAGGCGCGTCTTGCCATTGTTTCTCATACCAGATCAAAGCAACCTGCACCGAAGGCGCTTTGTCGGCCAGCAAAGCGTAATAAGGATGCATCATCACCAACACCTGGCCGTCAATCGCCCTGACCTTTTCAATCAGCCGGTCGCCGCTGTGGCGCATTTCGGCGGTGGGAATGTAACGCAAAGGGTTGTAGACGCCAAGAGTCAATTGAAGAATAATGGCCGTTGCCAGCACCAGGGTGTGCCACTCTGGCAGGATGTGTTCGCGCCATTCACGACTCAAAATAGCCGGCGCCAGGCACAGGAAGGCATAGGCCGGCATGAGGTTGTTGAGGTTGCCGCCCACTGATGATCGGCCCACGCCGCTGACGATCACCGCCACCAGGATCATCATCAGCCACGGTTGCTCCCGGACAGCCCTTGACCCGATACGCCTGAAGATCATGAGGGCGGCGATGAGGGCCATCAGGCTCAACCCGGCCATCACCCCGAACAACTCACCGGCAATGTATCTGAAGACGCGCCCGATCTCGATTGCATCGCCGGAAGCCCCGCCGAAGACATAGTGGAAAAACCAGCCGCCAGTCTGGAGGTTGATGGTGATCAACGGGGTAACGGCTATGACCCCAAAAGCGCCGACGAAAATAGCCGCCCGTTTGCCCAGGGCGAGGCACAAATAGGCGGCGACCCCGACGGCAAAGGCCAAACCGGTTTGTTTGGTAAAAAATGCCAGGGCCAGAGTGGCGGCGGAAGCCAATATCCCTTTAGTGGACTTGCCGTAAACTCCCAGCATCGCTCCTGTTATTGCCAGCGTCACGTACAACGAGTCCACCCGAACCAGTTCGTACCAGAAACCGCTGAGGCGATAGCCGCCAAGATACAGTCCGGCGGAAGCCAGGCCCAGCCAGGTGAAGCCGCTCTCGCGGCGGGCGATGTAGAAGATAATGGCGGCAGTGGTGAGCGTGGTCGCCAGTGACAACAACCGGAGCGGCACGAAACTCGGGCCGGTAAGCTTGAGCAACCAGCCGCCAAGCCAGGTATACAGCGGCATGTAAACGTGAGCGGCAAACTCGGCGCTGGGCGGGGCGAAGACTGGCTGGTTTTGAGCAAAGCGCCAAGATTGCATAAGCATACTGTCTTCGATGAAGTCGAGGTCGTAAGGATAAAGAATGCGCGGAATGGCGGTGACGAAATACATGGCCGCAAAGGTGAGGGCGGCCAGAACGGCCAGCGGCTTGCAAAGAAAAGAAAACTTGGCGTAAGTTCGCGCTTCCGGAAACAGATCGTCGAACGACATTATCGAACCTCGATGGTCTCCAGGAACAAGTTGTCGCCGCCGTCCGTTTTGGTCAGCCGCGCGCCGCCGTTCACGTTGTAGAGGCCGACGACGAGCGAATAGTCGCCGGGCGGCAGGTCGAGCGGGAGGTAGATGCCGTGATTGTCGGCGACGGTTTGGCCGGCTCCCCAGGTGGTGGTGAGGGCCAGCCCACCGCCGGGTTCGCCGTCGTGCTGGGCGACGGGCGGGGAGGCCGGGTCGCCGATGAGATGGGCAAAGACTTTGTAGCGAGTGGAGATTGAAGCTTGAGCCTGCCAGAAGAGGGTGAGTTGGAGGATGTCGCCGGGCGAAAACGTGGTGGCGTTGAGCGAGTAGCCTTCGAGAACAATTTGATCGCCAAAGGGGGTGTTGGTTCGAGTTCGCAGTTCGCCAGCCGTTCGCGGCGCCGCATAGGCCGCCAGCCGCACGTCGCTGAACCACTGGTCGTAAGCTTTGAAGGTGTGCTCGTTCAGCCAGGTTTCAATCACCCGCCCCGGATCAGACTGCGCCTCGCCCCAGTAGATCACAAACAGCCGGTCGTGCGCCGCCGCAATGCTTTCAAGCTCGGCGATCTGGGCAGGCGCGTCGAGTGGGCGGGTTCGGGCGACCGGAAAAACGTTTGACGTGTCGGGGTGGTAGTAGGTGAACACTTCCCACTGGTTGGGCGCGTTGAGGAGAATGGCGTCGCCGGGTTTGGCAATTGAATTGATGTAGCGAGCGATGCCGCGATAGTCGGCGCGGGCGTAGGCTGAGCTGAAATACACAGCTGTCAATGCAGACGACACTGGATAACAAAGTATCATGCCACCAAAAAACGACAGCGAAATGATCGCTCTGCGAACCGAATTGCCCATCATCACTCTCGAAACTCCAAGTAAGCCGTTGCCAAATAGCAGGCACAAAGCAGGCACAGCGATTATGAGAAATTTGGCGAAAGTTTGAGAGAAAAGCCCCAGGCCCAAGGTAAGGCCGGTTGGCGCGATGAGCCAAAGGATAGGCGAGAGCAACTGTCCACGTCGAAGCAGGTTAATCAAAATGAGGATGCTGGCCCCAATTAGCAAAAACGCAGTCAGGTGATTACCATCGACCGTAGCAGTCGGCCCGAGGGTGAGCCAGCGCACTACGCTGGGGAAGGCTTCACGTATCGGCAGATACTCCCTGGCCGAAGGCCACGTCGTCAACTGGCGCAAGGCGGTGGGAAGCCAGGGGGCGAAGAGAAGCAGAGCCAGAAATTGGGGAAGGAAGAAAGAGATTGGAGGTTGGGGATTAGAGAGTAGAGATTTGGGGTTGCGGATTGCGGCTTGGGTGAAGCGAATGGCGGCGAAGAGATTGACGGCGATGATGATAAAAGCGAACGAATAGTGCGTGTAAAGTCCAGCGGCGAGAACAAGCGCAAATACCGTTGCTCGACGCCAATCTCCACGCCAAGCGTCAAGCCCCCAATTGCCAATCACCAAAAATGTCACCACTCCCCACACCGCCACCAACTCATACATCCGCGCTTCCTGGCTGTAGTAGATCAGCGCCGGGTGAATGGCGGTGAAGAAGGCCGAGGCCAGGGCGGCCGGCCCGTCGAAGTATTGCCTGCCGAGTCGATAGACGAGAGCAACCAGAAAGATTCCGGCGAGAGCCGAGAGACCACGCAAGGCAAATTCGCTCTGGCCGGCCACAGCCCGCCACGCGGCGAGGAGCAAGTAGTAACCGGGGGGGTGAATGTCGCCCGCCGCCCCGGCGAGGATCAAGTCAACGCTCCGCTCCGCCAGCCGGGCGCTGTTGCCCTCGTCATTCCAGAAAGATTGGGCGTCAATCCGGTAGAAGCGAAGAAATGTCGCTAGGAGGAGCGTGGCGAGGAGAAGTGATTTGCGAATCAAGATAGTTTATCCACAGATTTCGCAGACGCGAAGCGCACAGATTTGGATTTTTCTGTCTGCGAAAATCTGTGTAATCT
>CAYSIV010000090.1:4298-11084 GCA_964431175.1 uncultured Anaerolineales bacterium | reverse complement strand
GCGGATTAATTTCAAGGCGTGTATGGGTGCGCCACGATGTAAGCTTTCATCGAGTCGTATACCGGCAGAAGGGTGAAGTCCGGCTCGGCCATGCGGAAGTAATACCAGGTCAGGCCTTTCTCCGAGTCGTCGGCGCGCTTGAAGAACCAGAAGTTGACCACCCCTACCCACGGCCAGTCGTTGCGCGCCCGTTCGTAGGCCAGCGGCGCCCAGCGGGCTTGCTGGTCGAGAGTCACCCGTCCGTAGTTGGCGGACAAACCGGAGTTGTCCGGCACCACATTCCAGTTCATCTCGCTGATCCAGATCGCCTTGTGCTCGTCGCCATTGCGTACCATGATGTCGCGCAAGTATAAGTGGCGGTTGTAGTTGACGGTGATCGGGTTGAGGCGGTGGTCGGTGGGGCCGCTCCACAAACCGTAGCCCTGCACCGACATGATGTCGAAGCATTGGCCCGCGCCCGCGTCGTACATTCTTTGCAAATACACAAACTCGTTGAGGTTGTCGCCGGTCAGGTCGTTGGTGGGGGCCAGCGCCCCGGCCAGCACCACCGCTTCAGGGTCGGCTTTTTTGATCGCCGCGAAGGCGGCACACAACAGCTTGGTGTAATCTTCGGGGTTGACGGCCTGCTCGCCCCACTCCGGATAAATGTTTGGCTCGTTCCAAATTTGATAAAAGCGGATGCGGCCCTTGTAACGTTCGGCGACGGCGGCGGCGTAATCGGCATAGTCGGCGAAGTTGTCGGGTGGGGCAAACGCGCCGCGCGCGTCGCCGTCGGCCCGGGTCCACGATGGCGGAGACGACAAGCGGGCGATGATCTCCAGACCGTGATTCTCAGTCGAGTCTACAATCTGGTCGTATTTATCCCAGGCCAGGTGGCAGGGAGGAAAGCGGCAATCTTCAAAGTTGCCCTTGCCGCTGATCTCGATGTCGTACCACGGAAACTCCTGCCGCAACCAGTGGAAGCCCGCCCCGGCGATCAACTGCACCTGCTTCTCGCGTTTGGCCGGTTCGACTTCCTGATGCAAAAAGGTGTTGATGCCGTAAGGATTGACGTTGGCAAATTCGATTTTCGCGTCGGGGCGCAAATCGAGCAGCGGCCTGATGCTTCCGGCGGCCAGGTCGAGCAGGCCGCGAATTTGCGGCAACGCCTCTTCTTCGCCCGTGAGCGAGAAGGCCCACGCCGGAAAGGAGGGGAGCAAGACAACAGCGACGATAGCGATGAACAGAACAGAGAGCAAAAGGCGGCGAGGCATGGATCAATTATAGCCGCTCTATCTGGCTACTCACCGACTCCTAAGCACTCGCCCAAGATCATCATGCTAAAATCCTCCTATGCGCCGCCTTGCCTTCGTCATCCTCACCGCCCTGGCCTGCAACGCCCTCACCCCGCAACCCACAACCCAGCCGCCCACTCCCGCCCCAACCGCCACCGCCTCCCCCCAGCCAACTGCCTTGCCCACCGCCGCCCCGACAGCGACGGCAACCCCTGAGCCCATGCCCACCGATCTCTACATCGCGCCCGGCGACGTGATCTTTCACCCCGAGCCTGTCTTGTATTCCGGCGACAAGGTCAGCCTGGAAGTGTTCGCTCACGACGGGGCGAATATGGGATTGGCGAGTTTTCCGGTGGCAGTGTATCTGGGCGAGCCGAGTGAAACGACGAAGATTGGTGAGGCGCGGGCCACACCTTACGGAATCGGCGGGCGATTGCAGACTACGTTTGTTTGGGCCTGGGACACCGCCGGTTTGCAGGGGGCACAGCTTCTGACGGTGGTGCTCGACCCCGACGACGAGATTCAAATCGGCGACGAGAACCCGGATAACAACACCCTCATTGTTCCGGTTGACCTTCTGCCAGCGGCAGAGTCGCCAAAGGCGATCTGGCTGACGACTGAAAGTGACTGTTGTGTCTTCAATTACATCTCAGGCTCGGCGGCGGAGCGTGATATTGAAACCATCAAGGCCATTGCCGACAAAGCAATGCACTATGTTGAAGACAAGCTGGCGCGAAAGCAACAGTCCAAAATAGTGTTCAATTTGATTGATCGGCTGCTGGGGCACGGCGGTTTTGCCACCGACACGATCACCATCACTTACATTGATCGCGACTACGCTGGCGGCGGCCTGGAGAACGTCTTTCGCCACGAAGCCACTCACATCCTGGATCGGCAAGGCTGGGGCGAGCATCCTACACTCATCACTGAAGGGCTGGCGACGTACGTGGCTGGCGGCCACTTCAAAGAAGAGCCGTTCGAGCCGCGCCTGGCCGGGCTGTTGGCGCTCGATCGCTACATTCCGCTGGCGGAGTTGGCCGACAACTTTTATCCGTCGCAACACGAGATTGGCTATCTTGAGGGCGCGGCTTTCATTGATTACCTGGTCTCAACTTATGGCTGGGAGCAGTTCGTCACCTTGCTCGGCGCGTTTCAATCCACAAATTCGCAGGGCGCCATGCTCGACGGTGGTCTGCGTCTGGCCTACAACAAAACGCTGGCCGAGATGGAAACCGGCTGGCTGGCGCATTTGCGCGCTCAGCCCGTTGACCCGCGCTGGCAAGCCGACATCGCCGACACCGTTGCCTTCTACGACACCGTGCGCCGCTATCAGCAGGCTTACGATCCTTCGGCTTACTTCCTCACCGCCTGGATCCCCGACATTCAGCAAGCCGTGCGCGAGAACATCACCGCCGACTACAGCCGCCACCCGGCTTCTTTGGAGAATATTGCTCTGGAGACAATGCTGGTGGAAGCCGATCGACAGTTGGTCACTGGCGATTACGATGCGACCGAGCATTACCTGACCGCTGTCAACGCCGTGTTGGACGCTAACGGAAACTTTGCCGCCGACTCCCTGGCGGCGGATTACCTGGCCCTCACCGCCTCGGCGGTGGACGGCGGGTACGAACCCCAACATATTCGACTCAACGCTGACGCCGCCACCGTCATTGCCTCTCGCGCCGATCAACCGACAGTCCTGGTTGAGTTGACACTCACACGGGTGGACGGAGTGTGGAGGGTGAATTAGGCGTATAATTTGATAGAGGTGTGATATGGCAACTCAAGAACGTGTCACCAAACGCACCATTGCTGATCTTTTCCCCAACCCCGGCCAGTGGACGGAAGGCGAGTATCTTGACGTGTCAGACCGAGGGCAACTTATCGAACTGTCCGATGGCAATATAGAGATTTTGCCGACGCCCAATTATTTCCACCAACTTATATCCGGGCGTTTGTTTGCCGCGCTCTTAGCCTTTATTGACCAACACAAACTGGGCGCAATTTGTTACTCGCCCTTGCCGGTGCGATTATGGCCTGGCAAGATGCGCGAACCAGATCTCATGTTCATGTCAGCCGCTCATGCCAACCGTATTCAAACGCAATATTGGGGCGTACCCGATCTTGCCATCGAAATCATCTCCCCCGGCACGGAGACCATTGATCGAGAGACCAAACGGGATGAATATGCTCAGGCCGGCATTCCCGAATACTGGATTATTGATCCCGAAGCCAAAGCAGTTGAACTGTTGCGCCTCAAAGGCGAGAGCTATGAAACTGCAGCCCGCCTCACCGAGGATGGCATGCTTGCTTCGCCAACTTTCCCCGGGTTTGAGTTGCCATTGAGAGAGTTGTTTGCTAAACCTTGATATTTCATGAGGCGACTTATGGCAATCCGTGAGCCAACCATTGTTCCAACCATCCTGGATATTCTCCCGGCGCCGGGCGAGTGGTCTGAGGCCGACTATTTTTTCGTCTCGGAGCGCGGCCATCTTGTCGAACTCTCAGAGGGTCATCTGGAGATTCTGCCCATGCCCACCGATTTTCATCAACTTATCCTAGGCCGACTGTTTATTGCCTTATTTGCTTTTGTCAGTCAAAAAAAACTTGGTCAGGTTCGCGTTGCCCCTCTGCCAGTCCGGCTATGGCCCGGCAAAATCCGCGAGCCTGATATTCTTTTCATGTCAGCCGCCCACGCGGATCGAATTGAAAAGTATTGGGGTGTTCCTGATCTCGTTGTGGAAATTATTTCGGAAGGCGACGCCAAGCGCGACCGCCTTGAGAAGCCCGAAGACTACGCCCAGGCCGGAATCCCGGAGTATTGGATTGTTGATCCTGAAACGAAAACGATGGATGTGTTGCGGCTCGACGGCGAGGCCTACAAAATCTTCGCTCATCTGGTCGAGAGCGATACGCTTACCTCGCCGACCTTCCCTGGCTTTACTTACGCCCTCAAGGATTTGTTCGCCCCCGCCTGATCAGCCGCATCTCCGGACTTTGCAGAATCAGGGCCAGGGCAAAGTAGACTCCCGCGCCAATCACCGCCCCGCCCACGCCGACGATCCACGGGGAAGCCGCCACCAGTTTCCCCCAGCCGATCACAGCGACTCCCATCGCAACTGCGGCCACAGCGGCCCGCCACAGGCTGGCCGTCATCGTTCGCGCATCCAACTTCCCCAGCCGTCGGCTGAACACAACTAACAAGCCAATCATCTCAATGGCCGTTGCCAATGAGTTCGCCAACGCCAAACCGCCATGAGGCGGTTGCCCCCACGAGTCAAACAGGCGAGTGAAGGTCAGGCTGAAGATCACGTTTAGAATCATTGCCCCGGTTCCGATCAACACCGGGGTGCGCGTGTCTTTGAGAGCATAAAACGCGCGCGTCACCACTTCCACCACCGAGTGGCCGACAAGACCGATGGCGTACCAACTGAGCGCCCAGGCCACGAGGGTTGTCGAGTTCGTGGTGAACTGGCCGCCTTCAAACAGCATGGCGATGATGGGCTGGCCGAGGAGGATCAGGCCAAGGGTGGCCGGCAGGGCCAGGAAGAGGGTGAGGCTGAGGGCTGAAGTGAGAGTGCTTCGCAGAGCCTCGCGCTCGCCGCGCGCTGCTTGCGCCGAGAAAGTGGGGAAGATGGCGATGGCGATGGCTTGAGCGATGGCGGCTTGAGGGAAGGTGAAGATTTGGAAAGCGTAATTCAGCGCCGACAGACTGCCCGCCGGCAGGGTCAGCGCGACGATGGTGTTGACCCAGAAGTTGATTTGCCACACCGCCAGGCCGAACATGCGCGGCAACATCAACTTGCCAACTTGTTGCACCGCCGAGTCGCCTAAATCGAAGGCGAGGGTGTAAATGGGTTGGTGGCGAAACAAGGCCGGCAACTGCACCAGCAGGTGCAGGAGGGCCCCAGCCACCACGCCCCAGGCCGGGCCGTAAATGCCCAACCGGGGCGCAGTCAGCGCTCCAGCCATGATGCCAACATTGTAAAGAATGGGCGCCAGCGCCGGAGAGAGAAAGTGATGATGGGCGTTGTGGACGCCCATCAAGAGGCCGCTCACCCCGAAGATGACGGTTGAGATCAACATGATCCGCATCAGGTCAACGGTGAGTTGTTGTTGGTCAGGCGGCAATGTCCGGGCCAGCACGGCGCGCACCAGAAGTGGCGCGGCGAGGGCGGCCAGCCCGGCCACAACGCACAACATGATGAGCAGGTTATTGACGACGGCGCTGGCCAGCCGCCAGGCGCGAGGCGTGTCGCCTTCGGCCAGAAGGCCGGTGAACATGGGGATGAAGGCCGAGGCCAGCGCCCCGCCTGCCAGCATGTTGAAAAGCAGGTCGGGCAGGCGAAAGGCGGCGAAGTAGGCGTCGGGGATGGCGGAGGTGCCAAACGTCCGGCTGATAATGATCTGCCGGAGCAGGCCTACCAGATTGGCGGCCACCAACCCGGCCATTACCACCGACGCATTTTTAGCGAGACGGTTCACGGCGGAGCATTATAAACGAAACATCCCGGGCGTAGCGGCGGCAGCGCCTGAAGTCGAGACGATCGCTCGGCGACAGTGTTTCAGGTTACAGTTATCTGTTCAGTGTGTACTTAATCACCTGCGGATCGTCAATGGTGTAAAGCTCGTCCTTTTCGTTGAACACCATGTCGCTGGGTGAGACATCAATTTGGTCGAGATAATGGCCGTTGGCATCGAAGATCAGGATGTTGCCGGAACTTGCGACAAACAAACGGCCCTGAAAGTCGACAGCCAGAGTCTGCACATCAGTCACTTGATCATCTGCAAATCGGTCGATGAACTTGCCCTCCGGCGAGAATTTGAAGATGCCGGGGTTGTTTGAGCCGCCGGCGTAAATGTTGTCGGAGTCATCTACCGCAACCGATGTATACAGTTCAGCGTTGCCGCTGGCGGCCTCGCTTAGAGCTTTGCTGATCACATTTGTCACTTTCCCATCGTGGTCGAAGGTGACGATGTCGTCCTGGCTCTCGTTGAAGTTGACGAACAGGCCACCCTGCCAGTCCCGATTCCACGATGCGACCAAACCGCCATCCTTGGTGACGGTCAGATCCTGGAATCCTTGCCCGCCATCGTATTCAATCTGTTTCAGCAACTTGCCGCTTGCCCCTTCGTATTTGGTGATGTTGCCATTGTAGACGCCATAGACGTTGCCATCGCGATCTACTGCCATGCGGAGCACATATCCGTTCTCTTCCCCAATCCGCCACTGGCTGATGAACTTGCCAGTGGGGTCGAACACCTGAACCCGGCCCCCCGTAAATTCAGTCACATAGATGTTGCCCGCACTGTCAAGGCCGATGCTTCGCGCGTCGTTGAACTGGCCCGGCAAAGTGCCCCGGTCGCCGACGAGAATGGAAGCGTTGGCAAACTGAGGTGTAGCCGTGGGCTCAGGGGTGCCGGTGGGCGCCAGAGTCGGCGAAGGAATGGGGGTGTCGGTGGGCAGGGGGGTGTCCGTCACGCCGGCCACATTCTGGATAATGGAGGTTAA
>CAYSIV010000090.1:0-4288 GCA_964431175.1 uncultured Anaerolineales bacterium | reverse complement strand
GCCAGGAGGGCGCCAATGGCGACGATGATCAGAACGATCCCAGCCAGAATGCAACCACGCGCCGAAGAGCCTGTCGGTTCAATGTTGCTGACGGTGCGGGTGGTCGTGTAGCGAGGCGAAGCGGTGATGACCTCCGGCGGGTCGGGAAGCGTATCAAATGCGCCGGGCGTGCCAATCGTCGTCTCCAGTTTTTCAACCGCATCTTTGGCCTCTTTCAAACCTACGCCCGTGAGCTGCCGATAAAGTTTGATGGCTTCAATCTTGTTCCCGGCTTTCAGGACCTCGCCTATTCGTTGAATCTGCTCGGCCCGGTTGAGCGCCGAAGAGGGGATGTTGGACTGGCCGAGATTGACCGTGTAATTGGCGACCTCCACTACTCTGCCTGCGGCTATGTTTTCAACGGCGTCTTTGGCCTCTTTCAGACCTACGCCCGTGATTTGCCGATAAAGTTTGATGGCTTCAATCTTGTTGCCGTCTCTAACCAGTTGGGCAATGTCACCAAACTCTTTGAGGTGGCCGAGTGCTTGCGTTGCCGGGTCGGCGGCGGGCGAGGGCGGCGGAGTGGCGGTTCGCAGTTCTTCGGGCACAATCACCGAACTGCCACAGAAGTTACAGCGGATGGTCAGGTCGGCGCCACCTTTGTAATCCAGCGGCGCGCCACAGGTAGGGCATTTAAATTCATTGATCATCTTATCTCCACGAAACTACTTCCAACGAAATGTTTGCCAGACGAATTTGTGCGGGACGGTGAATTCTTGATCCAGACTGCCATATTTGGCAATAGCCCACTGGCGCAGCTCGGCCAGACAGCGCGAAAAGAAATCGTCCGGCACATCCCAGGTGGACGACCAGGTGCGGTGTTCGATGGTTTCGATATGCGGGGCCAGAGTCCTGGTCACCGTCCACTCGCCCACCGTTCGTTCTTTCAGCGTTCCTCCCGATTCAATCAACGCGGCTTTCACATCGGCAAAATCGTGCCCCTCCGGGCGTCGGACGCCAACCCCCTGGGCGCTCATGATCTCCCGCCATTTCTCCAGAATCGAAGCTCCTGGCGAGTCGTCGGGCCGCCAGTCGTAGCCGGAAAGAAAAACACCATCCGACTTGAGCACCCGCCGTGTTTCGGCCAGCGCCACGCGCCAGTTGGCAATGAGGTGAAAGACGTGAACGGAGAGGACAGCGTCAAAGGAGGAGTCGGCCAGGGGCAGGTTGACGGCTTCCCCTTCGATCAGAATTGGCCGGAGCGAGTCGGGAGTCAGAGTCTCCAGCAGTCGGCTCATCATTTTGCGCGAGAGGTCTAGCCCGGTGACGTGGACTTTCCGCGCCAGTAGTGGCCGGGCAATGCGCCCGGTGCCAATCCCAACTTCCAGCACTCGCGCTTGCGCTCCAAAAAAATCAATAGCCGCTGCAGCTACCAGGTCGCCAATGCCTGGCGGGAAGCCGCGCGTGGCGTCGTAAATGTCGGCGGCGCGGTCGAAGCTGATGGATTTCATGGCGCGAGTATAGCATTATTTGGCGGCGGCCTGCGTTGGCGGCTCTTACTTCTTACCTACTTTCTCGTTTCCTGCTCTCGGTAGTAGAATGCTGGCATGGGAGCAGGCTATGGATAGTCAACACAATGGCGGCATTGACATTGGTGATGAAAGCCACCTGACCATCGGCAGTGGTGATGTCACGGGCCGCGACAAAATCACGACCACCTACAACATCCTGGGCCAGCCGGCCCGCCGCTCCGAACTGCCGCACCAGCCCTATTTCTTTGGCCGCGAAGAAGAATTGGCCCGCATCGCCGACGCGCTTGACCCCGAAGCCGTGGGCTGGGGCGTGCTGATTGACGGCGCGGGCGGCATCGGTAAGACCGCCCTGGCCATCCGGGCCGGTTACCTGGCTCCGGACCGAAACTTCCCGACGAAAATCTATCTCTCGGCCAAAATGCGGGAACTCACGCCGCACGGCGAGCAGAAGCTGGAAGACTTTATGCTCACCAACTACATGGCCCTGCTGGCCGAACTGGCCCGTGAGTTGGGTGAAGACGAAATCGCCAAGGGCAACCCGAACGAACGCCCGAACGAAGTGCGCCGCGCCCTCGCCAACCGCCAGGCGCTCATCGTCATTGATAACGTCGAGACTTTTGAAGAACGGGAGCGTGAGCGGCTCTTTCAATTTATGCGCCGCCTACCCCGGTCGTGCAGGGCCATCGTCACCAGCCGCCGCCGGGTGGACGTGGCCGCCGAAATCATCCGCCTCGACCGGCTCAAGCCGAAAGACGCGCACAAGCTCATCGCCAAGTTGTCCGAGCGCAACTCTCTGTTGGCTCGTACCAGCGACAAAGAGCGCCAGCAGTTGTACGAGATCACCCAGGGCAATCCTCTACTCATCGAGTGGCTGGCCAGGCAGTTGGGCCGGCCCGGCAGTCTTTGCCGCACCATCGCCCAGGCAGGCAAATATATGGAGTCGGCGCCGGCGGGCAATGACCCGCTCGAGCACATCTTTGGCGACCTGTTCAACACCTTCACCGAGAGCGAAATAGCCGTGCTCGCGGCGCTTTGCCACTTCACCCATCCGGCTCAACTCAGATGGATTGCCGAGATCGCGGCGCTTTCCGAAACGGCGATTCAGACTGAGATCGAAGACCTTTCGGATCGGGCATTGCTGGTGGGGGATAACGATGCTCAGGAGTATTTGCTCTCTCCACTCGCGGCCATGTTCTTGCGCCGCAAACATCCGGAGATCATTGCCCGGACGGCTCAACGCCTGATGGTCAGTGTGTACGCGCTGGCATTGGCGGGCGATTTCCGCGATTTCCGGAACCATGTACGCTTCCCCCTGCTTGCCGCCGAGTGGCCGAGGATCGCCGCCGCTTTGCCGCTTTTCCTGCAAGGCGGCAACGAGCGCCTGCAAACGCTGTGCGAGGCGCTCAACCAGTTCTTATATTTCTTTGGGCATTGGGATGAATGGCTGGCTCTCAGCCTGCAAGCCGAAAGACGCGCGGCGGGCGCCGGCGACAGCGATAACGCCGGACGGCGCGCCTACAACGCGGGCTGGGTCTACCGCCTGAGAGAGCAGGCGAGCGAAGTGCTGAATTGCGCTCGCCGCGCGGAGAGGCATTGGGCCAGGAGCAATTCTCCCGAAAAGGCGCTGGCCCTGCGGTTGCGAGGCAAAGGCCATCAGTTGGAAAAGAATTATTCAGCGGCCATCGCCGCCTTCCGGGAAATGATTGCCTTTGCCGGCGCTGTGACGCCAGAGAACGAATACGTGTCCACCGGCATGAATGATCTCGGCTGGGTTGAACAAGTGGCAGGGGATCTGGACGCCGCCGAACGCCATTACCGCGAAGCGTTGCGGATTGCAAAAGCAATTGGCTACAACGAAGGCATCGCGACGAACAAGGGGACGCTCGCCGGCCTTCTGCTGGAACGCGAAGACTGGGCCGCCGCCGAAACGCTGGCCCGTGAAGCTTTGCAGTTGACCGAGATGATGGGCCACCAACTCTTTATTGCTTACAATTGCTGGCGGCTGGCCAGGGCCCTCGCCCGGCAGGGCCGCCCCGGCGAAGGTTTGCCTTACGCCCACCGCGCCGTGGAAATCTTCGACAAACTGCCTTCGACTGAAATGGTCAAAGCGCTGGCGGTGTTGAAGGAGTGTGGCGGGTAGCCGGTGAGATAAGGCTATGGACGATAAACAGGAAGGCGGCATCCACAGCGGCGACCAGAGCAGTGTTACGATTGGCAGTGGGGACATGACTGGCCGCGATAAAGTTGTCAGCACCACTCATGTTTACAACTATGGCGGCTCCGGTCTTCAACGCCGCCGCTCCGAATTGCCGCACCAGCCCTATTTCTTTGGCCGCGAAGAAGAACTGGCCCGCATCGCCGATGCGCTCTCGCCCGAGACGCGCGGCTGGGGTGTGCTGATTGACGGGCCAGGCGGGGTGGGCAAGACCGAGCTTGCTATCCGCGCCGGGCATCTGGCTTCTGACAAGCAGTTCCACACCAAAATTTTCCTTTCGGCAAAAGCGCACGAATTGACTCCGCAGGGCGTGCAACTGCTGGAAGACTTCATGTTGCCCAACTACATGGAACTGTTGACTGAACTGGCCCGCGAGTTGGGGGAAGACAGCCTGGCCAAAATCGATCCGAATGAGCGCGCCAACGCCGTGCGCCGCGCGCTGGCCGATCGGCACGCGTTGCTCATCGTTGACAATCTCGAAACGTTTGACGAAAAAGGGCGCGCCCGGTTGTTTCAATTCCTGGGCCGCTTGCCCATTTCGTGCAAAGCCATCGTTACCAGC
>CAYSIV010000089.1:0-18949 GCA_964431175.1 uncultured Anaerolineales bacterium | reverse complement strand
CCGGCTCAGGCCGCGCCCGACCGGCTCAGGCCGCGTATGACAGGCTCAGGCCGCGCCCGACCGGCTCAGGCCGCGCCCGACAGGCTCAGGCCGCGTATGACAGGCTCAGGCCGCGCATGACAGGCTCAGGCCGCGCCCGACCAGGCTCAGGCCGCGCGCTGAGCCTGTCGAAGCGGTCGAAGCGGTCGAAGCGCGCACTGGCTTATTTTGAATAGAGTCTAATGAAACCGGGCCAGCGCCCGCTGGCCCGGTTTTACTATATCCTTCTGCGCCAACAATTACGGCGTAGTGGGCGCTCCAAACAACGCGCCAATCAAATACCCGGCCAGGGCCGAGATGATGCCGATCACCGCCATCTGCAAGCCGCTCTTCAGCGGGCGGCCAACGGTGATGCGCGCTTTGTAGGCTCCCACCCCGAACAGCGTCAGCGCCGCTACGGTCAGTGAGAATGGCACAGCCATCGAGATTGGCGCGACAAGAAATGGAATAAGCGGAATCAGCGAGCCGACGATGGCCGAGAACCCAACCACCAAAGCGGCCCGCAGAGCGTTGCTGCTTTCGATGGGCGCAAGCTTGAGTTCGTTGCGCATCATCACTTCCACCCACGCTTCCTCGTTCTTGATCACTTGCCTCACCGAGCGCTCCAATAAATCGCCAGTGAAGCCCCAACCCGTAAACACCTCGCGCACTTCCTGCTCTTCGGCCTGTGGCATTTCGCGAATTTCGCGCCGCTCGCGCTCCAACTCGGAGCGATAGTGATCGTGATCGGCCAGCGTTGAGGTGTAAGCCACGGCCCCCATCGAGATCGACTCGGCGAAGGCGGCGGCAAACCCGGCGGCGATGACAATGCGCTGATCACCCGATGCCGCTGCCACCCCCAGGATCACCCCCAGCGTGTTCACCAACCCGTCCTGCCCGCCGAGAATGATATCCGACAGGGCCGCCGAGGCCGGGCGCGGCTCCAGATGTTTGAGCACCTCGCCAAGTCTGGTCGGCGGCAACGAGGTGGGTGTCGTCATTAACCCCCTCCCGCAGGACCGCCGAGACCGCCCTCAGTCAGCTTGCGGATGTCGCCCAGCACGCCGTCAATATCGGCCAGGGTGATCAACGCGCCGGTGTCTTTGTGCTTCAGATCGCCTTTGGCGATTCGTTCGCCGGCCACTTCGCGGATTGTCATGTTGCGTTTCATGGCCTCCTTCACCATTTCGGCGGCGGTCATGTACCCTATGAGCGGGTTGAGCGCCGTAGCCACGATGGCGTTCTTCGCCAGCCAGCCTTCAGCTTTCTCGCGCTGGGCCACAATGCCCTTGACGCACTTGTCGGCAAAGGCGTTCACCGCGCCGATCATCACCTGCATGGCTTCAAACAGGTTGTGGGCGATGATAGGCATCATCACGTTCAGTTCAAGCTGTCCGGCCTGCGCCGCCAGAGTCACGGTGTAATCGCACCCCTGCACGTGGAACATCGCCATGTTCATCATCTCGGCCAACACCGGGTTAACTTTGCCGGGCATGATCGACGAGCCGGGTTGAACGGCGGGCAGGCGAATTTCGTCGAGGCCGGTGGTGGGGCCGGAGGAGAGCAAACGGATGTCGTTGGCAATTCGAACCAGCGTGATAGCCAGAGTCCGGAGCGAGGCCGAGAAATCGGCGGCATCGGCCATGGATTGCATCGACTCGAAGAGGTTGTCGGACTCGTATAACTTGATCCCGCTAATCTCGCTCAATCGTTTTACCATGCGGGCATGATATTCGGGGTGAGCGTTGAGGCCGGTGCCAGTGGCCGTGCCGCCAATGCCCAGCCGCCGCAGACCTTCGGCGGCGCGGGCGATCCGTTCCCGGTCGCGGGCCACGGCTTTGGCATAGCCGCCAAACTCCTGACCCAACCGCACCGGCACCGCATCCTGCAAGTGGGTGCGGCCCGATTTGACGATGCCATCGAACTCGACCGACTTTGCTTCCAATGCGCCGCCCAGATTGTCCACCGCCGCCAGCAATTCATCCAGCCGCCACAAGCACCCGAGACGGATCGCGGTGGGGATAGTGTCGTTGGTAGACTGGGCCATGTTCACATCGTCGTTGGGCTTGACGATGTAGTTGCCCCGCTTGCCGCCCATCTTCTCGGTAGCCAGGTTGGCCAGCACCTCGTTGGTGTTCATGTTATGCGAAGTTCCGGCCCCGGCTTGAACGGGATCGACGACGAACTGCGAATCCCATTTGCCGTTCATTACTTCGGCGGCGGCTTCGGTGATGGCTTTGGTTTTGGCCGGGTCGAGCAGGCCGAGGTCACGGTTCACCTCGGCGGCGGCCCGTTTGATCAGGGCCATGCTCCAGATGAAAGCCCGCCAGGGTCGCATCCCTGAGATGGGAAAGTTGAGCACGGCGCGTTGCGTCTGCGCGCCGTAGAGGGCGTTGGCCGGCACTTGCAGTTCGCCAAGCGAGTCTTTTTCGGTTCGGTAATCGGACATGGGGTGGCTCCTTCACTTGCAAACAAATTTGAATACTCAGGAAATATATCTCGCGCGAGTCGGCGCGTCAAATGACAAACGACAGTAATTTTTTAGCCGTTTGACAAAAAAAGGCTCTCCCGTTTTTGACGGGATTTATGGGCGTCACCCTGAGCGAAGCGAAGGGTCTCTGGCTGGTTGCGCCGAGATTCTTCGCTTCGCTCAGAATGACAGGGGCGCTTTCCCGTTAAAGCCGGAAGAGCCCAAAAAAAGAGAGAGCCGGGGCGAGGCTCTCTCTGGTAAAACAGCAATCCAGGTCAATTATTTGGCGCCGTAGCCGGGGCCGCCCTTGAAGAAGTCGTAGTTGGGCTTGATGTCGGCTTTGAGGTCAATCGCGTCGCCTTCGCCCAGCACCAGCGTCTGCTTGAGCATGATATGCTCCTTGCCCTTTTCGCTCTCCACTTCGTACTCTTCGGTGGCCTTGCCAGCGTAGTTCGGGTCCTGCGGAGCGCTGACGCGAGCGCCGGCTTTGCTGTAGTCACCGGGAACTTCATCTTCGGGGAAGATGGCTTCGAAGGGGCATTCGGGAATGCAAGCGCCGCAGTCAATGCAGGTGTCGGGGTCAATGTACATCCACGGCCATTCGTCCGCCGGCTTGCCCGGAATAATGCACTCGACCGGGCAGACTTCAATGCACGCCCCGTCGCGCACGCACAAACTGGTAATAATGTGAGTCATAATTATCTCCTGAGAGGTTTTGTGGGGCGAAGCATTCGCCCTTCGTTCAAAAATAAAGAATCGACCGGCGAATGCTTCGCCTCTATTTGGCCGCCGCGTACCGCGCCGCCACCGCGTCCCAGTCTACAACGTTCCACCATGCAGTCAGGTAATCGGCCCGGCGGTTTTGATAGTTCAAATAATACGCATGCTCCCAAACATCGCAACCCAACAGGGGCTTCTTGCCTTCCATCAGTGGGCTGTCCTGGTTGGCAGTCGAGTGCACTTCAAGCGCGCCGTTGCTGAGCGAGAGCCAGGCCCAGCCACTGCCGAAGCGAGTCATGCCGGCATTGCTAAACTTCTCTTTGAAGGAAGAAAAACTGCTAAAGGCGGCGTCGATAGCCTTACCCAGTTCCCTGCCCGGCTCACCGCCAGCGCCGGGCTTCATGCTCAGCCAGAACAACGAGTGGTTGGCATGACCGCCGCCGTTGTTGCGCACGGCAGGGCGGATGTTTTCGGGAACACTATTCAAATCAGAGATCAGGGCTTCGATACTTTTGGCGGCCAGAGCCTCCTGGCCTTCGAGGGCTTTGTTGAGATTGGTGATGTAGGCTTGATGGTGCTTGCCGTGATGAATTTCCATTGTGCGCGCATCAATGTGGGGCTCGAAAGCATTGAACGCATAAGCGAGTTTGGGCAGTTCGTGGGCCATGTTGAATCTCCTTGTAGTAAATTTAACTCAGGTTAAGTCTGGGTCGGTTGTGATTTTATCCTTATAAAAAATCGTTGTCAAGCTAAAGCCGGACCTGATATAGAATCTTTCCTCAACTTGCCTACCTCAACCCACCGCCCCGCCCTTCATCCATATCTCGGCATTGCGATTGGCCTGTTGGCCGTCTCGGCGGCTTCCATCATCATCAAATACGCGCTGGCCGAAGGCGCGCCGCCGCTCGTCATCGCCGCCTATCGGCTCACTTTCGCTTCGCTGGCGCTAGCGCCGCTGGTCGTCACTCGCCATCGCCCCGAGCTTGCCCGCCTCACCCGCCGCGACCTCATCCTGACCGTCTTCACCGGCATCTTCCTCGCCGCCCATTTCGCCACCTGGATCACCTCGCTTCAATTCACCACCGTGGCCAGCTCGGCCGTGCTGGTGAGCGCCTCGCCGCTCTTGGTAGGGATTCTCTCGTTCGCCATTTTGCGCGAAAAGATGGGGCGAACGTTGATCATCGGCTTGATTCTCTCCTTGATCGGCGGCGTGATCGTGGGATTAGCCGACGTTTGCGCCGTCTCTGGCGGGGGTGTTACCTGCCCGCCCCTGGCCGACTTCGTGCGGGGCCGCGCCTTTGCCGGCGACCTGCTAGCCCTGACTGGCGCGGTGGCCATTGCCTTCTATTGGCTTATCGGGCGGCGATTGCGGGAAACGCTTGACGTCTCGCTCGTCGTCTACATTTTTCTCAGCTACACCGCGGCGGCCATCACTTTGTTGATCACGGTTTGGGCCGCCGGCCAGCCTCTGTTCGGCTACCCGCCGGCCGCTTATTTTTGGATGGCTCTGCTGGCTCTCGTTCCGCAACTCATCGGCCACTCGGCCTTCAATTGGGCCTTGCGTTACCTCTCGGCCACCTACGTCTCGGTGACGGTGCTGGGTGAGCCGATCGGTTCGACGGCGCTGGCGATGATTCTGTTCAGCGAGACGCCGGGGCTGCTCAAACTCGTCGGCGGCGCTCTGATCCTCGGCGGAATCCTACTTGCGTCCCAACGCAAATAAGGTAGAGTCAAGGACTGCGGACGCGAAGCGCGCTGATTACACGGATTACGCTGATTAGACATTTAAATCCGTGGTTGCTTTATTGAAATGCTTGCCGAGAGTGATCGTAGATTGAAACGTTTTCGTAACCCATGACCAACTAAAATATGACCGGAGGTCAATATGATGCAGGTGCGTTGTCAATGGTGTGGTTGGAGCTATACCCTGAAGCTTGAGGCGGTGGAGGCGGCAGTAGCCGCCGCTGAGTCAACCAAAGCCACCCTCCACGTGGAAAACTGCCCGAAGTGCCGTCGGGCATTGAAAATTCAGGTTTCGGAACTCAAGAGGCGGTTGCCCCGTAAACCCGCCAGCGCCGAAAGTCCAAGTTAAGCTGTCAGGCCCCTTGGGTCTGATAGGCTCAAAGGGTCCTGTCCGGTGATAGATTTGGTTACCAAGTCACTCGTTCGAACCTGCCCGATCTGCGGGCACGAGACAGCTCAAAACGACAAAATCTTCTGCGGCGAGTGCCAGCAGTTACTGCCCGATTCGCCGCCGCTGGACAGCCGCTACCAACTTGGGCGCAGTCTTGGCGAAGGCGGCTTTGCCCACACCTATCTCGCCAACGACATTCGCACCCGCAAGCCCGTGGCCATCAAGCGCGTCGAACTTGCCCCCAGCTCGCCCGACCAGACCAACACCATCCGCCGCTTCTTTGAGCGTGAGCTGAAACTGCTGGCCGGACTCAACACCCCCGGCCACGCCAACATCCCCGAAGTGCTCGACACTTTTGCCGATGATCGGGCCGAGTATCTGGTGATGAAGTACGTCACCGGCGAAACGTTGAAGCAGAAATTGTATGCCCAAGGGCCGGTGAAGTGGGGCGACCTCAGCCTGTTGGTGGAGCAAATGCTCTCGGCCTTGAGCTATATGCACTCGCGTCCCGAGCCGGTGGTTCACGGCGACGTGAAGCTCGACAACATCATTGAAGACGACACCGGGCGGCTCTTCCTGGTGGACTTCGGCCTGGCCCGCCAGCAATCCAGCCGTGGAAGCTGGAGCACCGACAGCGGCGCGGCGGCTGGCACGCCGGGCTTCGCCAGTTGGGATCACTGGCGAGGCGGGCCCTCGCCGATGTCGGACGTGTATGCGGTTGGCATGACAACTTACCTGATGCTCGCCGGACTGGGCATTTACCCCGACCTGGTGCGGCGGGAGCAAATCACCGGCCAGCGCTTCACGCCCCACGCCGGCCTCACCCCGGCCGATTTTGAAGAACTTGAACTTCCCGACGACGTCCGAGAATTGTTGCTGGCCGCCACTACCACCGAGCCGGCGGGCCGGCCCACCGCCGCCCAATTTTTAGATCGGCTGATCGCGATCCGCGAGGCCAAGAACCGGCCCGGCAACACCGCCCCCGTCACCGTCACCCGGCCTTTGGTCTTTCCGGGCGGCGATGCCGCTCACACCGAAGCCGAATTCTCCATGCTGGCCGATCATCACCTTGATGAGGCGCTGGACTTTTTACTTAACGACGATGCCCTGGCCCGCTGGCTCGAAGCACAATGCTTCCGCGCCGACCTGGCCGAAGCCGTGCGCAACATTCGCGAGAAACACGACGACGAGCATGAGGCGCTGGAACTGTGTTTACAAACGCTGGATCCGGGCCGCCTGGCGCCAACCTTGATCGTTGAACCCGACCCGTTGACAGTGGCCCGCTCCTTCTTCACCCGCACCGGGCGCGGCGAGTTCACCCTCGTCAACAAAGGGCCGGGCTACGCCCGCGTGGAACTGCGCGCCAGCAATGACAAAGTGAAGCTCACGCCTGACGTGCTGGAACTGGAGTTGAACGACAGGCAAATGGTGAAGATTGTGGCTCCGCCGCGCACCGTGCGCCGCTCCAAAAATCGCGTCCCACTCAAATTGGAACTGCAAACTGAACGCGTGAATGGCCTGCGCACTGAAAGCTACCCGATCAAAATTTCCGTCCAGCCGCGCTGGTATGCCGTTCGCGAAACGGTGATGATTGCGATGATGGTTGTCGCTGGCCTGTGGCTGTTGACCGTTGGCGCAGTGTGGTGGCCGTGCGTGGCCGCGCAAGGCAATCTGAGCGGTTGCCAACTGCCGACGATTCAACAGTCGCTCAATTTACTGCAAATTTGGGCTGAACAGTTAGGGCCAATCGTTCAGAGCCTGCTGGCTATCTGAAATTACTGCGCAAGATTGAGTGTGTGAAGCGGTTGGGCCACTCATCATAGCCTGAAGTCCCGTCAAATCTGGCGGGGCAACACATGCCGAAGTTTAGTCAGAACAATACGGAGGCTTCATGTCACTAAAGGACATTGCTCTACCCACAGCCGCCTTGATTCTCGGAGCAACCGCCGTATGTATTGCCATTATTAGAAAAGTTCATTTGAAAGAATTCCTAATTGACCTAACTTTGCGTCAGTCAATTCTGCTCGGAGTTTTTGGCGCATTTCTTGTTATTGCCGGCTTTGTTGGTTATTTTGTTTCACCAACGCCTACTGCTCAACCAACAGCAACGCTTACATTAACGCCTACTGCTCAACCAACAGCAACGCTTATCGCCGACACGAGATGTGGAGGAAAAGAGGCTGGGGCGGTTATTGCTGGCAATCCTGTGCCTCTGACTGACTGGCAGGCAGACTGTGCCTATTATCAAATTCTGAATGGCGAAACAGTCGTACTCACGACATGGGGCATCATACTTCAATATGCCGACAAGACGATAGCAAACGCAACGATTATTCCACCCGGAGTAACAGTTAACGCTCCCTCCAATTCTGTTCTTTTTGCTGGATACCAAAGCCGAGATGGAGTTGAGCGGGCTTATAGGCTTAAGAACTCAAATGCCCCAACGCCAATCCCTTGATGGCTTTGTTGAATGTCAAAAGGCGGGCATGTTGAAAGTTAAGTGCATTACCAATGGCAAAGGCCGCATAAGGCCAGCGCGAGGTCTTGCAATCACAGGCGCAGCCCAAAACTCGCGTGCAAACAACGGCGGGGACTAAGCGTAAATCCAAAGCGAAGGTTCGGCGTCCCCGCTGCACCTGACGCCAGATTCCCCGAATGGGTCGTTTCCCTCCTTATGTGACAATTCAACACATTCGCCCACGCCATCACGGCGGTTGTCTATTTACACGCCGTCTGGAAAAGGTGTATTCTTGGCTACAGTTCCTGTTCGATCTAAAGCATAGTTGCGAGGCGCGATGATGAAACCTTCAAAAGTGACATCTGCAACGAGAACAGCATCTATCGTGCTTGCTATTTTTCTGACAATAGTCAATGCCCACGGAAGAACCGTGAATGCACAGAGCGGGTGCGACCAAGGCCCCTCGAATCCCAAAACATCGGATTCGCACGATTTGGATAACAGCGCCGATAACGACAACGTGGCTGAGGATTGGGGAGTCTTCTGCGAAGGATCGACTAATCCGCCGGGCGGTCTGCCAACTAGGGATTTAGGAATTGTTTCAACTCCATCCAGTGATGGGCAATCACTCAAGTGTTCAATCACAGGCTCAAATCCGCCTAATCATGGTTACGCAAACGTGCACTGCTATCGAAACTTGCAATCCGAGCCAAACGCAACCAAATTCATTCTTACTTTTTCCTTTCAACTAAATGCGGCAACTACGAACACAGTTCAAGCACTCGAATTTACTGTGAATAAGTGGTTTGGGTGTAGACGGTATGAACTCGCTCTTCAGTGGCGGAACATCGGTCCCGACGCTCAACATTGGCATTACTGGGATCCAAGCCAATCCGGCGATCGGTGGGTAAGTTTGCCTGTTACCGATACTCTACAAAGCGGGAAATGGTACTCGCTCGAATTAGAAGGTGAAATAGTCAACAACAACGACGTTCTTTACAAAAGGTTTAAGGTAATTGACGACCAACTAGTTGGACAGGACCGGATACTCAATATTACTGTTCCTTCTGCCTATGTACCTGCGGAATCTGACCGCTTGGCAGTCGGTATTCAGCTAGACGGGAATTCTACGGAAGATCCATATGATGTCTATGTTGATAAAGTTGAGTTTCTGCGGACATCTAACGCTCAAGCAATCGCTTTCCCGGCACCGTCTTGCTTACGCGGGCCTGACAATCTAAATCCGCCCCGAACCACGCGTCCGCTGTTCGATTGGAATAACGTGGACGGCGCATTGTCGTACAACATTCAGGTGGCCACCGACCAAAACTTCACCCGGCTGGTGCTGAACCTGAACGTCACGCCCTCAGCCTACGTGCCGACGGGTGATTTGCCAAAGGGGACTCTGTTATTCTGGCGGGTGCGGGCGAATGGAACGAATGGGCCGAGCGCCTGGTCACGAGTGAGGCACTTCGACTCGCCCAACCCACCAAGCGTGCCAATCCTACTTTTGCCAGCCAACAATGCAACTGTGGCTAACGGCCTGCCTGCGCTGGATTGGAGCGATTCGAGTCCGGGTGTGGATCACTACGAAGTGCAAATTTCAACCAGCGAAACATTTGCCACCTCACTCGGTCGCGGGCAAGGCGGTAGGACGCCTGTCTCGCAGTACACGCCGGAGGTGGCTCTATCCACTGGAATGTATCACTGGCGCGTGCGAGCAGTGAACGCTCAAGGCCAATTCAGCCAATGGTCAGCGCCGAGGCGTTTTAGCGTGCCGTGAGGCTTACCGTTTATACAACTGCTTCCATTCAATAACTGCCCGCACTTCGGGCGGAACCATCGCATCCACAGGTTGACCCTCACGAACAAGCCGCTGGATATCGCTGGAGGCAATCGCCAGTCGCGGCGACTCCACCCACACCACCCGCGCCGTCACCCCGGGGACGCTTTGTTCCAAGTCACCCAAATCAGCCGCCGAGCCGGGCCGCCCCAGCACCGCCAGCCAGGCCCGGCTGATGATGTCGCGCGGGCGCCGCCACTTTGGCAAATCGCGCAAAGAGTCTTCGCCCATGAGGAAGTAAAGCTCTGCGCCAGGAAACTCGCGGCTCAGGATTTCGAGCGTGTCAACGGTGTAATGCGGGCCGGGGCGATCGAGATCGACGCGGGAGAGAACGAAGGCCGGGTTGTCGGCGATGGCGGCCTGCACCATCTCAACCCGACTCTCGGCCGGGCTAAGTTGCCGATCCAGTTTGAGGGGCGACTGGCCGGTGACGACCCACAACACTTTATCCAACTTCAATTGCTCGTGAGCGGCGGAGGCCAACGCGAGATGGCCGAAGTGAGGCGGGTCGAACGTGCCGCCGAAGACACCAAGTTTCATGGAGGATGGATGTTAGAAGTTGGAGGTTGGAGAGCAGAAATTGGAGACGATCACAGTTTTCGCCAGTTTTGGATGAGCTTGTTGAGTTGCTTGGCAACAATCGTGTATTCATCAATAAGGGGTTTGACTGTGCTGGCTGGGGCATATTCAAGCATCACGACTTGCTCAAGATGTTCCACCATTTCATTAGCAGACCCCATTGAGTTTCGCCAGAACGCCTTGGTTTTAGCAGGCGTGTCTTTATGTCTATATCCCTCTACAATATTATCCACGACTGACTTGCAGGCACGGCGCATCTGGTCGCGCAAGTCAAATCTTTCATCGGCGGGGAGGCTCTCGGCTAATTCGTAGATTTGGACAATCAATTTTCTGGCACGCTTATAAACATCCAAATCGCGATAGCTTTTGATTACCATAAGTACCTCCAACTTCCAACCTCCAACCTCCAACCTCAATCACTCCACTCCAACTCGGCTTCGCCAACGATGACGGTGTCGCCCTCTTTCACACCGGCCTCGGTGAGGGCGGCGCGAATGCCCAACGCCTCAAGGATTTGCTGGAAGCGCCGGGCCGAGTCTTCGTATTCCCAGATCGTCATGTCGGCGGCGCGCTCGATCCGCTTGCCGGTCACCCGCCACACACCGTCGCCTTCGTCGTGAATCTCGAAGGCGGCCGGGTCAACCTCGGGGCGGTAAACGGGCATGACTTCGTAGACGGGCGCCGGCGGCGCTTCGGCCAGCAGTTGGTGGGCGCGGTTGAGCAGGTCGCGGACGCCCAATTGGGTGGCGGCTGAAACGGCCATGATCTCGTAACCGCGTTTTTCGATCTCGGCTTTCACCTGCGGCCACTTCTCGCCCACGTCCGGGACATCTATCTTGTTCAAGGCCACGATCATCGGCTTCTCCAACAGCTTGTCGTCGAACAGCGATAGCTCGGTGAGAATCTGGCTGAAGTCGGCGATAGGGTTGGGTGAAAGGCCGTCGAGGAGGTGAATGAGGACGCGGGTGCGTTGGATGTGGCGCAGGAAGGCAAAGCCCAGCCCCGAGCCAAGGTGAGCGCCTTCGATGAGGCCAGGGATGTCGGCCAATACTACCGTATGGTAATTGCCCAGGTCGGCCACGCCGAGGTTGGGGGTGAGGGTGGTGAAAGGGTAATCGGCGATTTTGGGCCGGGCGGCGCTGACCGAGGCCAGGTAGGTGGACTTGCCGGCGTTGGGCGCGCCGACGATGCCGATGTCGGCGATGAGTTTGAGTTCGAGCGTCAGTTCGCAGGCTTCGCCGGCCTGGCCGCGCTCGGCGGTGCGTGGGGCCTGGTTGCGCGACGAGGCAAAGTGCTGGTTGCCGCGCCCGCCCTTGCCGCCTTTGGCCATCAGCAGGCGCTGACCTTTCTCGGTCAGATCGCCCAGCACACCGCCGGTTTTCACGTCGCGCACCACCGTGCCCGGCGGCACTTTGATTTCCAAATCCGGGCCGGACTTGCCGGACATTTCCCGTGAGCCGCCGGGCTTGCCAGCGTCGGCGGCGTAGTGGCGCTTGCGTTGGAAGATGAGCAAAGTGTTCTGCGTTGGGTCGCAGACCAGGTAGACCGAGCCGCCCCGCCCGCCGTCGCCGCCGCTTGGCCCGCCCAGCGGGATAAATTTCTCGTGCCGGAAGGACACAATGCCGTTGCCGCCATCCCCGGCTTTGATGGTGATTTGGGCCTGGTCGAAGTATTGGATGTCTTTGGAGGTCATGGAGATTAGAGAATTAGAGAATTAGAGAATTGGAGATTAGAGAATTGGAGATTGGAGATTCAGCTTGCGAGCCGCTTCACGGTATCTCATGACACGGCGACAACGGCTTCAAGCCACAGCGGCTCAACAGTCGCGCTCTGCTTGAGAACCGTCGGAACCGGTCGTTTCAAAGTCTTGTAGGCGTCCAGCAAGGCTTGCAATGCATCGGCGGCGTTGTTGATGGCCTCTGGCGCGGTATCGCCTTCAGTAATGAGTTCGGGCAGGAGCGGACAGGTGACAGTGTAGCCGCCTTCGGGCTGAGGGACCAGCACCAGCGGCAGTTTATAGAGAGATTCAGATTTCCGGCGAGGCTTCTTTTTTGTGATGGTCATGGCGCGATACTCCCGTTGATTTGATGAGACTCGACAGCATTTGAATTATAGCGCAGGAGTGGATGCTCTCGGTTCTACTCACCTTCAACGGTGTGCACGCAAAGGTTGATGCTGTTGGCGAATTCACGAGGAGCGAGGCATCCCCAGATGCCGAGCCAGGCTGGCGCACGCCGCACCTGGGGGTGCTGACTCCTCTCAACATTTCGCCAACAGTATCAAAGGTTGTCAGAATATAACCCGGCTCACGCTCCCGCCGGATTACAAATCCGCCGCGAGCATCCTGACATGTTTTGCGTGCACACCCTTCAACGGATGCCGTTGACAAAAACCGTTACGCGAAAGCGGATGCTGGCGCAACATCCGCTTCTCCGTTTACTCATCCGTTGAAAGCCGTGAATGAAAGAGCACGGATTCTCCGAATGAGCGGATTGCGATCCGCCTATTCCGAAAATCCGTGCTCTGACTCCGGGCCATAAATTGCCCGGCCCCAACGTTCACCCGCAGGGCTACCAGAAGGGGCCGGGCTATTCTATATTTGCCTCATCGCCTTCCAAGACCCTTCGGGGTTCGCGAAGCGCCCGAAGGGTCTGGCAGACAACGAGACGGGACTCAACCGTGCTGTCTCTCGTTGGGCCTCGACTGCCGTCAGAGAACGGTCAGCACTGCTGGCATAGGCCCCTTCTCCCCTCTCCTGTTCGGCGCTTTTCCGAACGGGAGAGGGGCCGGGGGTGAGGGTTGAGAGTCATGCCGCCGCGCACACCCGAAAACCGTTGTTGTTGTTCCTGTTGTCGGGGTGGTTGTTGTTGCGCGCCGAAGCGGTGATCGGTTGGCCCCATAGCACAGCCCGGTGACGGGCTGGAACTACCTTGACGTAGTGACGACTTTAGTCGTCTTGGCAAAAAAGCGACTGAAGTCGCTACTACGAACCTTGACTACACGAATTATCCCACGAAAATTTTTGCGCGAGGGCGCTTCGCGCCCCTTGACGCGGATCAGAAATCAGAAGATCAGAATCCAGAAAATCAAGAGCGAGAGACAGAGGCCGCCGCGCACACCCGAAAACCGTTGTTGAGGTGCCCGAAGTCGGGGCGGTTGTAGTTGCGCGCCGAAGCGGCCACGCCCTCAACTTTACTATACCACGCGCCGCCCCGCAACACACGCCCCACGCCACCCTTCTGATAAAGGTTCGCTTGCCACTCCCACACATTCCCGGCCATGTCCATTACTTTTGCAAGACTCATGCCAGTCGGGTACATGCACACCGGTGTTGTTCCCCCCAGATCGGACTCGCTGGTGTTGGCATGCTTCACAATCTCATCGCTCCTCACTTTCGCCGGAGTCTCTTGCCAGGCATAGCGCGGAGTCTCTTTCTCCGCTTTTGCGTCTTTCCACTTGCCTCCGGCGGCCTTCTCCCATTCATCCTCGGTGGGCAGGCGCAGGGCCAGATTTGAAGTTTGGAGTTTGAAGTTTGAAGTTAGAGTCTGCCCTTCGGGCAAGTCAGCCAAGTTGCGCTGAAGCCAGACGCAGTAAGCGGCGGCTTCGTACCAGGTGACGCCGACGACGGGGAAGAGGCGGCGAGAGCGGCCAAAGCGCGGGTCATCCCAATAACCGGGCACGCGCTTGCCCTCTTTGCTCGCTTGCTGAAACCAATTCCACGCTTCATCGCCCATGTTTCGCGTTTGCGTTTTTTGGTCGGCGTCGAAGGCGGCCACGTTCTGCCAGATAGTGTCTTTGTCGTAATCGTCCGACTCGAGGAAGCGTCCGTATTGCAGGTTGGTGACGGGGTAGCGGGCGAGGAAGAACGACGGATGGGTGGAATTTAACGGATCGCGATCCGTTCGCTTCGCGTTCTGCGCATCCGTGTTATAGATTGGCACAAAGTCAAACAAGTCCGGCGGCGTCCAGCCGAGGGCGTCGAGCGCTTCTCCGGCGGCAAGGCGGGTCTTGGGGGGCAGTGTTTTAGGCGGCGTGAGGCGGGGCAAATCGTCCGGGTAGTAGCCGCTGGCGGGGTCGGTGTCGCGCAGGAGGTAGAGCAGGAAGCGTTCGAGGCGGTCGTACACCTGCCGGCCCAGTTTGTTACTGCGGTTTCGCAGGGCGGTCCCGCCTACGTCGCGGGCAATCTCGGCGGTGAGCAGGAGCTTGCCCACTTCAGGCGAGTCGTAGCCCAGTTGATCGGGGCAAAGTTCGTTGAGGGCATTGGCCACGTCGGGCAGAGAGGCCAGCGCGGCGGCGAAGCGCAGAACTTCGCGCCAGGTGTCGGGGTCGGCTTTGGCCAGGCGCGGGCCGCTCTGCTTCCAGTCTTCGTCCTCGCCGGTAGTCGGGTTGGGCAAGGCGTGTTCGCGCAAAAAGCGGGCGGCCATGAATTCGCGGAAGGAACGGTGTGGCACGTCGAACGTGTCTTCGCTCGCCGGAGTCAGCAGACCACTCCGCCCGTTCAGCCAGTCGAGAATGAACTTTTCGGCGGCGCCAAACGCTCTGTCGGAAGGCAGGTTGTAGAGTTCGACGAAGAGCTTTTTGAGGGCGTGGCGAATCTTGTCGCCGGAGATTTCGGGGTCGCCGTCGGCGTGCGCCCGAAAGGCGGCCTCGTCCAGCGCGTCTTCCACTTCGCTCAGGCGCAGGCCGGGGATGTTCAGCGTCGCCAGCACATCTTCGGCAGACTCGCCTCGCCCGCTCTGCCGGGACTTGAGGCGCTCCCACTCCCACAACAGCAATTGGGCGCATTCTTTGTAAACGTCAATGCGCGAGTCGGGCAGTTTCTTGAGAGTGTGAACCAGCGCCATCTGGGTGAGCAGGATGGGCTTGCGGGCCAGGTCTTTCAGTTCCGGGCGAGCGTCGAGCGCGGCCAACAAGCCATTGCGCTTGTCGTCCGGGTCGGGCGCGCGCCCGCGCGCGTACAACTCGGCAAACCAGTGCCCCACAAATTCGTTTATTTGCTCCGGCGCAAAATCGGCCAGGGCTTCGGTGGGAAAGGCCGGCAGTTTCCAGGCCGCCGAGGGTTGGCCTCTGGCATCCAAAGGATATTGCTTCACCCGGCACGTCACCAGCACCCGGGCCTGCGGGAAACGTTTGTGAGTGAAATGTTGAATGGCCTCGGCCACCATTTTGCGGCGCTCGGGTTGAGCGACTTCGTCGAGGCCGTCCAGCACGACGAAGGCTTGGCCGTTGTTTTCCAGCAAATCCAACACAGGGTCGGCCAGTTCCTTGCGCCCCAATTTCGACACTTCTTTCTGGATGAAGGCCAGCAGATGCTCAGCCCGGCCCACTTGCTTCGGATCGTCGGGCAGGCATTCCATGTCGTGAGCAAAGGCGCGCAGGCGAATGAAGATAGGAAACGGATAGAAGGCCAACTCCCAACCCTCAACATCACTTGCCATCAGGCGTTTGGGCCAGTCGCCGTCAGGGTTGAGGCGCGCACCCGCCAGACACAGGCAAAGATGTTGAGCGAAGGTGGACTTGCCAGAGCCGGGATCGCCGAGCAAAACAAGGCGGCGCGATTCCATTGTGGCGCGGAGGGCGGAGAGAGGAACCCGCTCCTTTTCTGACAATGTTTGCGAGACTTCCGAAGTCCGCAAGACTTCGGAAGTCTGAGAGGCCGAGGGCCGGGGTGGGGGTTGTCGCGCCTCAGTCGTATTCAATGCAATATAAACTCGCTCAAGCCGAAGCTGATCGTCGGGGCGGAGCGTGTCTTCTTTGGAACGGCTTTCGAGCGGCAGGCCGGCAAAGTCGTTCATCAGGTTTGTGAGATAACGCGCTTCGAGCGTTCGCGCGTCCGATGAAACAACTTGCACGCGCACGACTTTGCCGCCTTCGGCATCGGTCACGGTGGCGGCCAACCCGGCGGCGAGTTCGTACAGCCCGTCGAGGCGATTCAGCTTGTGCAGGTCGTTGGCATACCGAATCCCATCGCCAAACCCCTCCACCTTCACCAACTCGGCTCGCAATTTGAACAGGGCTGTTGCCAGCGCCGGGCGATGCGAATCATTTAGCTTCAAATCGCGCAGAAGGTCGGGCGGCAGGCGGGCCGGGTCGTCGCCGGTCATTTCGACGACGGCGGCGGCGGCGCGCACGGCCAGGGCCGGGTCCGTCTTGAGGTCGCTAAAGGCCAAGAACAACTTGAGTTCGGCGTCGGTAGGCAGGGCGGCCTGCAAGGCCTTCGTCAGCCGGGCCTCGTCCTTCTTCCCGTCATAGCCGCGCGTGAGCCAGTTACGGAAAGGCTCCAGGCCCTTTTCGAGGGCCGGGTCTATCACGCCCTTTTCGGCCAGTTTGGTGAAGACGGCCACCAGAGCCGGGCCGAGGCTGGAAGCGATGAGGGCGAGGGTGACGGGATCCATGCGGGCAACTCCTTTTGGCGGCAGGCTGGAAGCTTGCGCTAAGGGCGATAATAGCTCAGAACGGGGAAAAGGCAACTTTAGACGCGATGGCCGGAACCGGCTTCTCTAATCCGCCCGTTGGCCGTTAGCCTGAAATTTACCCGTTATTCCGCCGGGAAATACCCCAGCAGAATCAAGCCCGTCTTTTGACTCAGGGGGTACGGGCGGATTAGAGCGGCCCAATCTTCGATACCCCATTTCTAAATGCCACGGCGTATAGAAAATCTTTCCCATTCCGACGCAAACAATGCAATTCTGAGTATACTATTGGTATCACGAGCGAGAAACCGAGGGCAATTGCTATGATGGTCAATGGCTACAATGTTGAACCGAAGGCCAATTTGCGCGGGGCCAACTTGCGCAAGGCCGGCTTACACGGGCTGGACATGCACCGAATCAATTTGAACCGGGCCAACTTGATGGGGGCCGATCTCTCCGAAGCCAACCTGGCCGAGGCCGACCTGAGCTACGTCGACGCGCGCGACGCCAACTTGCGCCAGGCCAAACTCAACAACACCGACCTGACCGAGGCCGACCTGCGTGGCGCGTCGCTGAACCTCGCCAACCTCAGCCAGGCCAAATTGCCGAGCGCCAACCTGCGCGGGGCCAAACTCATCGAAGCGGACCTGACCAACGCCGATCTCACCGGGGCATTTCTGAGTCTGGCCAACTTGAGCGAGGCCAACCTGAGCGACGCCAATTTGCGCGACGCCCGTCTGCTCGACAGCAACCTGCGCGACTCAAAACTGTGCGGCGCGAAACTCGGCGGGGCCGACCTCACCGGGGCCAACCTGATGAATGCCGATCTGACCGGGGCCAACCTGGTGGGGGCCGTTCTCGAGAAAGTGGATCTCACCGGGGCCAAGCTCACCGGGGCCAACATCAGCCTGGCCAAACTTAGCGGGGCCACCATGCCCGACGGCTCCAAGCACGAGTAAAAGATTCACCGCAAAGACACAACCCCGCAAAGAAAAGCGGGGCAGGCGAGCACAAAGGGTTTTATAAAGCTTAGCGGCCTTCGCGCCTTCGCGGTGAAATTTTCATTCGTATCGCAAGGCGGCCATGGGGCTGAGGGCGGCGGCGCGGGTGGCCGGGTAAATTCCAAAGAACAGACCGACGATCAACGAAAAGCCAACGGCCAGAATCACTGCGTCGGGCCGCACCGTCGTGTCCAACTCCGGCACGCGCCAGTGAATGATGGTCGCCCCCAGCACCCCCAGCGCAATCCCGATCACCCCGCCCAACACCGACAGCGCCACCGCCTCCACCAAAAACTGAATCAGAATATTCTGGCTGGTCGCGCCCACCGCCTTGCGCAAGCCAATCTCGCGCGTGCGCTCGGTGACGGTGACCAGCATGATGTTCATGATGCCGATGCCGCCCACCAGCAAACTGATCCCGGCAATCGCGCCCAGGAACAATGTCAGCAAGCCGGTGATCTGGCCGAACGCCGACTGCAAATCCTTGTCGCTCAACAAGGTGAAATCGTCTTCACCCCGAAACGGAATCCGGTGTTGCTCGCGCAACACTTCGCCCGCCTCAAAGATGGCCCGGTCAACCGCCTCGGCGTTAGGGACCTTGATCAAAATGATGTTTAGCCGGATATCGCCCGCCGCCGTGCGGGTGACGAACAGCCGCGTCGAGGCCGTGCTGAGGGGCGCGATCAGCACATCATCTTCGTCGCCAAACGCCCCGCCGCCCTTCTCGGCCAGCACGCCAATGATCGTGAACGGCATGCCGTTGAGGCGCACCGTAGCGCCGAGCGGGTTCTCGTCCGGCGGGAACAAGTTGTCCACCGTCGTCTGGCCGATGAGGACCACCCGCGCCCGCTCGTCGTACTCGGTCGGCGAGAAGTTGCGCCCGGCGGCGATTTCAATATTGCGCGCGGCCAGATAATCGGGGGTGGTTGCCCGCAGAGTCACCTCAGAGTTGTAATTGCCGTAGGCGGCCTTCACCCCGCGCCGCAACATCGGCACAATAGTCTCGGCCGATGGCACGCGGGCCGGGTCGGCCAGCGCCAGCCAGTCGGCGTCGGTGAGAAAGACCGAGCCGGCTCGCGCCCCGCGCGGCCCGCCCGAAAAACTGAACTGCCCCGGAAAGACAAAGACCAGATTCGTCCCCAGCCCCTCGAACTGGGCCGTGACGTAACGGCTCACCCCGTCGCCCACCGAGAGCAGGGTGATCACGGCAGCCACCCCGATGGTGATGCCCAACATCGTCAAGGCGGCCCGCAGTTTGTTGGCGATCAGAGCGCGAAAGGCAAGGCGGATATTCTCAGAGATCATGGGTTGGA
>CAYSIV010000088.1:0-18956 GCA_964431175.1 uncultured Anaerolineales bacterium | reverse complement strand
CCTAAAACACGATGTCAAAAATGTCCGCGATGTCTTGGACCCTTACACTTATCGCCTAATTTATACGATCTCCCCAGCTCCCTGCACCCCTGCTCCTTATCTCCCTAAATACGCTTTCCTCATCAACTCATTATTCAACAAATTCTCGGCCTTGTCGGCCAGCACCACCCGGCCCGTTTGCAAAACGTAGCCGCGATTGGCAATCGAGAGGGCCATGCTGGCGTTCTGCTCGACGACGAAGATCGTCGTGCCCTGCTTGTTGATCTGCTGAATGATGTCGAAGTTCTGCTCGACGAGGAGGGGGGCCAGGCCCATCGAAGGCTCATCCATCAGCATAAGTTGGGGGCGGGCCATGAGGGCGCGAGCCATGGCCAGCATTTGCTGTTCTCCGCCGCTCATTGTGCCGCCGGCCTGCTTCAGTCGTTCCTTGAGGCGCGGGAAGAGGGTCAGCACCCGCTCAAAATCTTCTTTGATGCCGGCCGGGTCTTTACGCAGGTAAGCACCCATTTGCAGATTTTCCATCACCGTCATCGGGCCAAAGATGCGGCGGTTCTCGGGCACCACCGACATGCCGCGCTCGATCCGGTAAGAAGTTGTGCGCTCCTGCACTGGCTCGCCATGAAACTCAACCGCGCCGCTGGTGGGCTTCACCAGCCCCAGCACTGTCTTTAGTGTCGTCGTCTTGCCCGCGCCGTTGCCGCCCAGCAGGCAGACGATCTCGCCCTGGTAAATCTCCATGTTCACATCTTGCAGGATGTGGCTGGGGCCGTAGTGGGTGTTGAGGTTGGTGAGGCGGAGAAGAGGATGAGCCATGGAATAGGGTAGTTGGGTGGTTGGGTAGTTGAGGGTTGGGGCGAACCACCTAACCACCCAACCGTCAAACCACCTATCTTGTCCGTGCCGCGTGTTGTCGTCCCAAATATGCTTCGATGACGCGTTCATTAGTGGCCACGTCGTGGTAGGACCCTTCGGCGATTTTTTCGCCGTAGTCGAGGGCGATGACGCGATCGGAGATGCCTTCGACGACTTTCATGTCGTGTTCGATGACCAGGATGGTGTAGCCGCCGCGCGAGCGCAGTTCGCCGATGAGGTGGGTGATTTCCTGGGTCTCGTTTGGATTCATCCCGGCGGCCGGCTCGTCGAGCAGAAGAATTTTTGGCTCGGTGGCCATCGCCCGGGCCATTTCCACCTGGCGGCGGTTGGCATAGGGCAGGCTGTAGACTGGCTCGTCGAAAGTGCCCTTCAAACGGTCGCCAAAGAAGGCGAGCTTCTCTTCGGCCAGCGTCCGGATGTGCTCTTCTTCATGCTTGAAGCCCGGGGTGCGGAGGATGATTTCCAGCAGATTGGAGTGGGTGCGGGTGTAAGCGGCAGACATCACGTTTTCACGCACACTCATGTTCAGGAACAGGCGCAGGAGTTGAAAGGTGCGGGCGATGCCGCGTTCGCAAATTTGGTGCGGCTCGAGGCCGACGATGCTTTTGTCTTCAAAGCGGATGTGGCCCTGGTCAGGTGTGTAGATGCCGGTGATGAGATTGAAGACGGTGGTCTTGCCGGCGCCGTTTGGCCCGATGATGCTGACGATCTCGCCCTGATTGACTTCGAACGAGAAACTTTTGATAACTTGCAAACCGCCGAAGTTTTTTGAGATGTTCTTGAATTCAAGCAGAGCCATCAATTAATCTCCACTTTGCGTCTACCGAGCAGGCCGTTTGGCCGGAAGATCATCAACACCACCAGCAGGCCGCCGACCAACAGCAAACGGGTGACGGCCGGTTCAGCGGCGAAACGGGTCTCCCATACAAACACCAGCAGGTACAGCGCCGGGATGGTCAGGATGAATTTCAAAGTGCTCGTCTTCATCCGCGACAGGCCGAGTAGAGCGGGGATTAGAAAGGCAAAGGCAATGTTGCCCGGCAGAAGCGGGTTTTTGAGGAGCAGAATCCATTGCTGGACGTAGATGCCAAATTGTTGCGAAGCGCGATCAAAGGCCGAGGAGATCGAGACGGCGGCCACTTCGATCGTGGGCGAGGTGAGCAGGCCCGGGACGGCGGCCTGGACGATCCAGCGCAACACCAATCCCAGAACGATGACACTCCCTAGAATGATCGGGCCGTTGCGGCGCGGTTTTGAGAAGAGCAGGATGCCCAGGGTGAGACCGGCATAGAAAATCACCCGGGCCAGTTCAGGACTGCGGAGCAGTTCGGGGACGACAGACAGGATAACGGCTCCCAGCATCGCGCCGCCCAGGTTGCTGATGCCGCCCAACACCATCATCGCATACAGGGTGATCAAGACATCGGTGCTGAAATTTTGCGGGAACACGCTTCGTTGCCAGGCGGCAAAGATGCCGCCGGTGACTCCGGCGATGGCCGCTCCGCAGGAGAAGGCCAACAATTTGAGCCGCCGAGTGGGCATCCCCATGGTTTCGGCAGCCAGGGCGTCTTCGCCCATGGAGCGCCAGGCCCGGCCAATGCGCGATTGATTCAAATGATGGACGATGACGAGGGCTATCCCCAGCCAGATGAGGAGCGCGTAGAAATAATGGCTGACACTGGAAAGTTGAAAGCCGAAAAAACTGAGGGGGTCGAGTTTGACGATGCCATTGGTGCCGCCGGTAACATTAATGACCACGCCTGGCTGCCAGGGCAGTTCAACGCGGTCGAGGGTGAGGGCCAACTGGGCGAACACCAGCCCGAAGCCGAGAGTGACGATGGCCAGGTAGTCGCCCAGCAACCGAAGCGACGGCGACCCCAGCAACAATCCGAAGCCAAGGCTCAACAGGGCGATGAACGGTAACGTCACCCAACTCGGCCAGTGGATGCCAAATTGATCCGAGGAGAGAATCGCATACAGGTAAGCGCCAATCCCATAAAAGGCGATGAAACCGAGGTCAAGCAGACCGGCGTACCCGACGACGACGTTCAGGGCTACCACCAGCGTGGCAAACAGGCAGATGTTGCCGGCGATGCGGATGATGTAGTCGTTGCTGGTGAGCAAGGGGATGATGGCCGCCGCCGCCAACAAGCCCGCAAAACGTGTTGTAATGGGGAGCGCGTTCCAACGCGCCATGATGCCGGAGGTTCTTTCGTTAGCCTTGAGTGGAGTGGCAGACATCGCTTAGACCTTTTGGATAGCGGTCGTGCCCAGCAAGCCCCGGGGCCGGATGAGCAGAATGATGATGAGGACGATAAAAGTGATGACTTCCTTGAAGGCGGGCGAGATGAAGCCGACAGCGAAGGCTTCCACCAGGCCAAGCAACATCCCACCCAGCATCGCCCCGGGGATGTTGCCGATGCCGCCCACGACGGCGGCAGTGAACCCTTTGAGTCCGGCGTTGAAGCCCATCGTATGCCAGACGCGGGTGAAGACCAGCCCGGTGAGGACTCCGGCGGCCCCGGCCAGCGCCGAGCCGATGAAGAAGGTGAGGACGATGATGCGATCCACATCCACTCCCATGGTGGCCGCCGCTTCGCGGTCAATGGCCACCGCCCGCATCGCCCGCCCCAACTTGGTGCGCCGCACCAGATAGGTGAGGCCAATCATCATAACGATGGCCGAGAAGATGACGAGGACGCGCGTCGCCGAGATGTGAACGTCGCCAATGTCCAACCCGGCGGAGAGGGGGATGATTTTTTCGGTGCGATACACACGGAAGTTGGCGGTGAGGGTCAACTGAATGGCGTTCTGAATCAGAATGGAGGTGCCGAGGGCGCTGATCAGCGGCGCGATGCGCGGCGCGTTGCGCAGGGGCCGGTAGGCGAACCATTCGACGCCGACGCCCAGCAGGCCGCAGCCCAGCATGGCGGCCAGGAACATCACCATGATAATGAGCGCCGGGGGCAGAAGCGGCCCCGACGCCGGAACCAACGCTGTCAGCACCCCAAAGCCGATGAACGCGCCCACCATGTAGACATCGCCGTGGGCGAAATTGAGAAGTTGAAGAATGCCGTAGACCATCGAATAACCGAGGGCGATGAGGGCGTACACACTGCCGAGGGTGAGGCCATTGACCAACTGTTGCGGGAGCTGAGCGAGAAATTCTTGCATAGGCCACAAATCGTATAGCGTATTCCGGAATTACGCAACACGGAATACGCTATACGAGAAAGTTTATTCAGGCGGGGCAGCCGGGTTCAGGGTTATGGGTAAACCTGCGAGAACTTGCCATCCTTCACCTGTGAGATGAAGAACTGGGCCCCGATCACTTCGCCGTTGGCGTCGAACTTGATCGGCACACCGAGAATGGTGGAAGCCATATCAGTCTTGGCTACTTCGGCCAACACGCCTTCGCGGGTCAGGTTGCCGGCCTCGCTGGCGCGGACGGCGGCTTCGAGCACGACCATCGTCGCCACGTAGGTGGGCGGGCCGAACGAGCCCCAGGTGGGGAAGGCGGCATCGGCCGCGACGATCACATCGGCGGCTTCGGCCACACTGTGAATATCGGGAGCGAACACGGAAGCATACGAGCCTTCGGTCGCGCCACCGGCATCATCAATATAGTCCTTCTGCGAGAAGAAGCCGTCACCACCAAAGACCGGGATATCGAGACCTTGTTCCTTCAGTTGCTTGGCAAGCAGTGCGCCTTGCGACGGGACTTGCCCAGCCATGAAGACCAGGTCGGCCTTGAAGCCTTTGATCTTGGTAACGAGGGCCGAGAAGTCGCTGTCGTTCTGGGTCACTGAAGCGCGTTCGGTCGTGACACCTTTGTCATCCAGCGTCTTCTGCACGAGGTCGGCCAGAGCAACGCCGTAGGACGACTGCTCATCAATGACGTAGACGGTCTTGGCGCCAATGACATCGGCGATGTAGTTGCCGTCGGTCGGGCCTTGCACATCATCATTGGGCACTACGCGGAAGAAGGTGCCGAATCCGGAGGCGCTCAGCGAGGGCCGAGTGGCCGAAGCTGACACATGCACCAGATTAGCGGGGCTGAACAGCGGGCCAGTGGCTTCCACCTGTCCGGAGCCGGCCGGGCCAACCACACCGAGAATGTTGGCGTCGGCGATCACGCGCTCGGCCACTGGCACAGCCTTGTCGGGCGTGATGTCGGTGTCTTCTTCGTCGAGAGTGGCATGATAGTGGCCGTCCATGCTCTTGTTGAAGTCATCTACGGCCAGTCGGGCGAAGGCCAACTGCTCGGTGCCGAGGAAGCCAGCCCCGCCGGTGAGCGGGCCGAGGAAGGCGATTTTGATTTCGACGACCGGGACCTCGGTCGGGGCTTCGGTGGGAACCTCGGTTGGGGCAACAGTTGGGGGAGCAGCGGTTGGCGCCGGAGCTTGGGTGGCCGCCGGGGCGGCGGTGGGTGTCGGCGTGCCGCCGCAGGCTACCAGCACCAGAGCGGCAACAGCTAGTAAGCTGATCAACGACATCAATTTGTTCGAGTGTTTCATTGGGTACTCCTCCTTAGAGTTGGGTAACAATAGTTTCGATCAGAATCCGGTTCTAAATTTTGGCGTTTTCGAATAAACAGATCACCTCCTTCGGTCGGGTTACGCTGTTCGCAAATTCTTACGCAAGATTAAGCAAATTTACTTGGCCACCAACTCGGCTTCACTCTTCTGATCTTCCGGGCGGTATTTGGATGGGTAGTTGATGATCTTGTCCCACTCGTCGGCGGTGGAACGGGCTACAAACGCCATGAGCGGACCATCGCCGATGTTGAAGACTTCGTGGGGCACACCCGGCTCAATGTAAATGAAGTCGCCGGTCTCGTTGATGACCGAATACTTCAGGTCGGGGCCGAAGTCGTGGCGGACTTTGCCCTGCACGATGTAGAGCATGACTTCGAAGCCGTCGTGAATGTGGGCATAGGCAATGGCCCCCGGCGGAACCGTCGCCACGTTAATCGACAGATTCTTGGAACCGACATTGCGGCCCGAAATGCCTTGCTGATACTGAATGCCGTTCCAGCCCCGGCGAAATTCCTTGCCGCCGCCCCGGAGCACCTTGATGCCCTCGTGAGCTTCGACGAGATCAGGTTTGACTGAGTCATCTTGTTTCATGGTGGGTTCTCCTTATTTTGGCTCTCCCAGGTTTAGCGTGATAAATTGCGGAGAGAGCATCCCCAGATGCGGCTCTCACGGCGCAATCCGGCATCTTGGGATGCCTGCCTCCTCGGTTTCACAGCAAAGTCGGGAGAGCCCTTATTTTTTAACAACGGATCTTCCGAATTTAACGGATCGATCCGCTGTTTTCAAGCGATTTCCTTTACCGCGCTCAGAGCCTATTTGATAAATCGAGTTTTGGCCGATTTCTGTAGGGCGAATTGTCAATTCGCCCTACAATTTCCTAAGCGCAGATCACATCCGCCCGCAAGCGGCTGGGCACCGAATCGCCGTCGGCCGTTTGTTCTTTTATCACCTGCCCCAGGCGGCGAATGCCTTCGACGATCATGTCCGGTTTGGCGTTGGAGAAGTTGAGGCGCAGGTAGCGGTTATTTTCAGCCGAGTCGGCTGAACCGGCGAAGAAAGCGTCGCCGGGGACAAAGGCCACTTTTTGCCGCAGGGCGGCTTCCAGGAGTCGAGCCGAGTTCATTTCCTCTGGCAGTCGCGCCCATAGGAAGAGCCCGCCCGCCGGGTGAGTCCAGGTCACTTCGGGCGGGAAGAATTCGGTCAGCGCGTCGAGCATCACGTCGCGCCGCTCGTGATAGACCTGGCGCAGTCGGCGAATATGGTCGTCGAGAAAGCCGCCGCGCGCCGCCTCGTAGGCCACCATCTGGGTGAAGGTGCTGGTGTGCAGGTCGGCGCCCTGCTTGAGTTGGACGAGCTTGGCAATGACTTCGCGAGGGGCCACAATCCAGCCCAGGCGCAGGCCGGGGGCCAGCGTCTTGGAGAAGGTGCTCAGGTAGATGATGTTGCCCAACCGGTAGCCGTCGTCGGCTCGAATGCCGCGCGTTTCTCGATCGAGCACCAGCAGAGACGGCAGGTGTTCGCCTTCGTAGCGCAGTTGGCCGTAAGGGTCGTCTTCGACGATCGGGATGCCGTACTTGTCGGACAGCTCCACCAGCGTCTTGCGCCGTTCGAGCGAGAGGGTGACGCCGGACGGATTCTGGAAGTTGGGCAGGATGTACATGAACTTGGGGCCGGAGCGCAGAGCCTCGTCGAGTCGATCGACGATGAGGCCGTCGTCGTCGGTGGGAACGTCGACGTAGTCCGCGCCGAACACGTTGAAGGCCTGCAATGCGCCGAGGTAGGTGGGGGCCTCGACCAGCAGGCGGTCGCCGGGGTTGATGAGCAATTTGGCGATCAGGTCGAGAGCCTGTTGTGACCCGGCGGTAATGAGCACATTCTCCGGCTCGGCCAGGATTCCGTAGCGGGCGGTGTGGCGGGCGATCATCTCGCGCAAGGGCGGATAGCCCTCGGTGGCGCTGTACTGCAAAGCGGCCTGCCCTTGCAGGCTGAGCACCCGGTGGCAGGCGCCCTCAAATTGCTCGATGGGGAAAAGCTCGGGAGCGGGCATGCCGCCGGCAAAAGAGATGATGTCGGGTTGTTGAGTGAGCTTGAGCAGTTCGCGGATCATGGAACTGGTGATGCTCTTGGTGCGTTGGGCATAACGGTAAGACCAGGGTGTTGTCATGGAGGCTCCTTGTTTGCTTTCAGACCTGCCGGGTTTCTTCTACTACTTGAAGTTCCGTCAAGTTTTTTGCTAAACCCGGCAGGTCTGGCTCTAAGAGGAGTGTAGCCCTCTGCCGAGTTGGGCGTAGTGTCATTTGTGGCCTGAAGCGGCTGATTTTCTTCTGGACTTAATCTTGCAGGTTTAGAGCAGATTCCTAATTGGTTTACGATGCCAGACCTGTCAGGTCTTAATCGGATCGTCTGCGTTGCCAGCTATTTTGTGAGACCTGACAGGTCTTTCTCCATAAATCGAAAAGGAATTCACTCTAGTAGTTCGCCAATGTTAGTTTGATGAGTTGATGCGCCGCAGTTGCACTGCAGCGCAGGGCGGCAGTGCAACTGCCACCCATCAATTTATGTTTGGCCGACTACTAGAGGCATCTTCTCAATTATCAGGGGAAAAGATTGACCTCTTCCCTAACGGCGCCCTAATGGGTAAACTACAGCCCTGCCTCTCGTCATGCTCATCTCCATCATCATCCCCAACTGGAACGGCGCCGCTCACTTGCCCACTTGCCTCAACGCACTGCGCCGGCAAACCTTCCGCGGCTTTGAAATCATCATTGCCGACAATGCCAGCACTGACAACTCTCACGAACTGCTCGCCAACGACTACCTCGAAGTGAAAGTGGTCGCCCTCGATCACAACGCTGGCTTCACTGGCGCCTGCAACGCCGGGCTAAGGGCCGCCCAAGGCGACATTCAGATTCTGCTCAACAACGACACCGAAGCTGATCCAAACTGGCTGGCCGAGGTCGGGGCCGCCTTTCAGCGTTACCCCGAAGCGGGTATCATCGCCTCAAAAATGTTGCTCTTTGATCAACGCGACACCTTTCACACGGCGGGTGATCTGTATCAAACGGACGGCCTCCCGGTGAACCGGGGGGTCTGGCAGAAAGACCTCGGCCAGTTTGCCGAGGGCCTGGTTTTCTCGGCCTGCGGCGGATCGGCGGCGTACCGCAAAGTCATGCTTGATCAGATCGGCTTGCTCGACGACGATTTCTTTTTCTCGGGTGAGGACGTTGATCTGGCCTGGCGGGCGCAATTAGCCGGCTGGAAGGCGGTGTTTGCCCCGCGCGCGGTGGTGTATCACAAACTTTCGGCCACCGGCGGCGGCGCAACCGCCAGCTTTCACGATGGGCGCAATTTCATTTACGTGCTGGTCAAAGATGTTCCGGCCAGCGTGTGGCGCAAACACTGGCGTGAGATAATTGGCGCGCAATGGCGAATTGCCATTGAAGCGTTGAAGGCCTGGCGCGGTCACGCCGCCCGCGCCCGCTTACGCGGCCAACTCGCCGGAGTGCTGGCTTTGCCAAAACTGCTCGCCAAGCGGCGGCGGGTGCAGGCGGCGCGAAAAGTTTCGGATGACTACATCGAGACGATCTTAACCCCTTTTGACGGAGGACAAAGGACGAAGGACGAAGAATAAGCCATCATTCGTCGCTCGTCATTTGTCATTTGTCTGATTCATGATTGACATTTTTCTTTCCATCATCATCCCGGCTCACAACGAAGAGCGGCGCTTGCCGCCTACGCTGATGTCGATCAACGCCTATCTCGACAAGCAGTCCTACCCGAGCGAAATCGTCGTCGTCGAAAACGGCAGTCAGGATTTAACGGCTGTCGTCACCGAAGCCTTCGCCGCGGATCATCCGCGAGTGCGGTTGATCCGCGAAAGCTCACGTGGCAAAGGGCTGGCCGTTCGGCGCGGCATGTTGGAGGCCAGCGGGCGGTTCCGCTTCATCTGCGACGCTGATCTTTCGATGCCGATTGAGGAAGTTGCCAAATTCCTGCCGCCACAACTTGACGGCGTTGATGTGGCTATTGGCTCGCGCGAAGCGCCGGGGGCGCGCCGTTACAACGAGCCGCCACATCGTCACTTCATCGGGCGTGCCTTCAGCAATCTGGTCAAGTTCTTTGCTCTGCCCGGCTTCGAGGACACCCAGTGCGGCTTTAAGTCCTTCTCGGCCAGGGCCGCCATAGATATTTTCAGCGTCCAACTCCTCAACGGCATGAGCTTCGACGTGGAAGCACTTTACATTGCCCTCAAGCGCGGCTATCGCGTCGTCGAAGTGCCCATCAACTGGTATTACCGCTCCGAAAGCCGGGTGCGCCTGATTGACGACTCGCTCCGAATGTTCAAGGACATTCTGACCATTCGGCGGAATTGGGAGCGAGGGCGCTACGCTAAAAAGGGTGAAGGCAGAATTATGAAGGATGAAAGCTAAAGCCGTTTCATCCTTCTTCCTTCACACCTGCCCTGGCGGGCAAGTGCCAGGGTAATTCATCCTTTGCCATGCGTTCTCGCCCCACCCTCAAACTCGAACGCCGCTTTCTTGCTCAAGGCTATCAATTGATTGCCGGCATTGACGAGGCCGGGCGCGGGGCCTGGGCCGGGCCGGTAGTAGCCGCCGCCGTCATCCTTCCCCTTGATCGTCCCCACCTGACTGCCGCCCTCAAAGGCGTGAACGACTCCAAGAAACTGACTGCCCGCCAGCGCGAAAAGTTGTATGACGTGATTTGCGAAGTGGCGGTGACAGTTGGCGTGGGCGGGGCCGGGCCGGGCGAGATTGACTCCGGTGGTATCGTGCCCGCCACCCGGGCCGCCATGGGACGGGCGGTCGCCATGCTCCACCCCCAGCCCGAAGCTCTCCTCATTGACGCCGTCAACCTCTCTTCTCTCCTCTCTCTTCCCCAGCGTTCTCTCAACTTCGGCGACTCCCTCTCCCTCAGCATCGCCGCCGCCTCCATTATCGCCAAAGTCAGCCGCGACCGGGCGATGGTGGCGCTGGACACGCGCTACCCCGGCTACAGCTTCGCAAAGCACAAAGGTTACGGCACCGCCCTGCACAAAGCGGCGCTGGAGGAGTTGGGCGTGAGCGAGACGCATCGGAGGAGTTATAGGCCAATCAGAAATCTGATCGAAGCAGAACGGCTATAATTCAGCGTTGAGGACGAGTAACCCTATGCCTATTCACCTCTTTCACGAACGTGCCACCCCGCAACAGGTAGCTGAAATGCTGACCGAGCATAAGACCATGATCAAAATCGTCGTAGATGTCCGTCGCAATCTCCTTGCCGGCGGCGGGGAAATGCACGCCGACTGCGAGTCCGCCCTCCTGGATAATGGGAGCGAACAGGATGATCTGTGGGGTGCAAATTGGTATCCTGCCGAACAACGGATCGAATTTGAGTCGCTGATCAATATTCGCCCCCGACTCAATAATCGAAGCATTGTTTTGCAAAGCCCTGAACTGCGGCGGGCGGTAGAGGGCGTCACACATGAGATTCTTGGGGGCATCCAATGAACAATATAGACCGAGTACGTGAGCGCTATTTGCGAGATACTTTACCCAGGCGACTTGGCGGGCTTGCCGCCAGCCTGGCACGCGTTGCATCATCGGCGCGACGTGCCTCTGGAGCGGAAAGCGTAGCTTTAATGCTTGAAGAAAGTCAGCGCTTTATCGAATGGACTGCCGCCGAAACAGACCCGGACGTAGCCGCCGAGTTGGTGGATATTCAAGTGGCGCTTGCCTTATGGCGAAAAATCTGGCCTCAGGCTCAACACAATCAGAGTGAACGTACCTTGCTATCCTTTCAGGCAAAGAAATGGTCTGATCAAGTTGTAAATTACTCCGGCTTGCTTGATTCAGCCTAATGCCCTTCGCCCTCATCCACGACTGGCTAAACGCACTGATCGCTATGCTATAATCCCCGCAGTGACCCACAAGCCTGGAGACGACCATGGCTGTGAAACTTCGTGATATGTCAGTTGAGCAATTTCGCGGGCTAGTTCACGATACTGTCAAGCAAGTTCTGCGTGAACTTCTTGAGGATCCTGATGCAGGGCTCGTACTTCAGCCCGCTTTTGTCCGCCGCTTGCGTCGCTCACTGGCCCATCTTGAAAAAGGCGGCAAGACCGTCTCGGCACAAGATTTGGCAAAGCGACTTGAACTCAGATGGTGAGCAGTGCATAAAGTTGAATTGGACTTCTTGAGGGGCTGAGCCATCAGCCCCTTTTAGTTTCTGCTCATGCCTCTCGCCCTCATCTGCTTATCCGTTTCGCCGAAGGCAATCCGTTGACCACCCTCGCCCTCATCCACGACTGGCTCAACCAACTCGGCGGCGCGGAAGACGTGCTGGAAGTCATGGCCGACATGTTCCCGAATGCGCCGATCTTCACCTCCATCTACTGGCGCGAGAAGATGCCGCCAAAGTATCGCCAGTGGCCGATCCACACTTCGTTCATGGATCGCCTGCCAGCCATTCACCGCTACCACCAACCCTATCTTCTGCTTTACCCGTTTGCTTTCGAGCGCTTCGACCTCACCGGCTACGACCTCATCCTCTCTAACAAGAGCGGCTTCTGCCACGGCGTCCGCAAGCCGCCGGGCGCGGTTCATATTTGCTACTGCCTGACCCCCACTCGCTACGTTTGGGGCTTCGACGACTACGCCGCCCGCGAGGGCCTTGGCCCGGCCCAGCGCCGAATCCTGCTCCCCGTACTCAACCTGCTCAAACAGTGGGACAAAGCCGCCGCCGGGCGCGTTGATCACTTCGTCGCCATCTCGTCGGAAGTTCGGCGGCGAATCGCCCGCTTCTATGGCCGCGACTCGGTTATCATCTACCCGCCGGTGGATACTGAACGATTTGCGAAGCGCCCCCGGAACGAAGTGGGGCGGGGTAAGTCAGCCGACTCTCTCGGTGATTACTTTCTCTGCCTGGGGCGACTCATCCCTTACAAGCGAGTCGATCTCGCCGTGCGGGCCTGCACCGAACTCAACCTGCCCCTGCTCGTCGGCGGCGACGGGCGCGACCGGGCGCGATTGGAAAAAATGGCCGGGCCTACGGTAAAATTCCTGGGCCGTGTGCCCGAGGCCGACCTGCCCGATCTTATGGCGCGCTGTAAGGCCTTCATCTTTCCGGGGCTGGAGGATTTTGGCATCGCCCCGGTTCAGGCGATGGCAACGGGCAGACCGGCCATCGCCTTTGCTGGTGGCGGCGCTCTGGATACAATCATCGAAAATCAAACCGGCCATCTCTTCTACGATCAAACCGTCGACTCGTTGATGAGCGCTCTGCAAAAATTCAACCCGGCTCATTTCGATTCAGCCGCCATCCGCGCCCACGCCCTGAAGTTTGACCGTAAAGTATTCGAACAACAACTCCAAGACTTTATCAACTCCGCCATTCGTCATTAGCCATTCGCCATTATGGAACTCCGTCTTTATCTCCTCATTCTCCGTCGCTGGTGGTGGCTCGTCGCCATCCCGGCCCTCGTCGTCGGCGCGGTCGGCCTGGCCACCTATCATCGCCCGCCTACCACTTACGGCGCAACCGTGCGCTTCAACGCCAGTCTGCCGCCGGCACTCGGCAGTTCCGGCTTTGATCCCACCTACTACAGTTGGCTCACTTCAGAGTATATCGTTGGCGGCCTCTCGGATTGGATCAAGACCAGCGCCTTCGCCCAGGCAGTGAGCGACGAACTCGCAAGGCAAGGCAAGACTCTGGGAGCCACCTTTGCCTCCGACTACGTTCGCAGTCAACTCGTGCTCTTCGTCAACGGCGGTGACGCCGACTCGGTCAAAGCCGCCGCCGCCGCCGCTATTGTTGTCCTGCAAACACGCAACGCTGACGCCTTCCCCCAACTCGGCGGGGCAAATGCGGCGGTGACGGTTCTTGATACACCGACCGCTGGCGCGTCGTCGCCTGGCCTGCGCTCGTTGATCGATCTCCCTATCCGCCTCGGCCTCGGTTTAGCCGCCGGCCTCGCCCTCGCCTTTCTCGCCCACTTCCTCGACCCCTTCCTTCGCCACAAACAGGAAGTTGAAGCCATGGGGCTGAAAGTGCTGGGAGAAATTCCGAAAAGCAGAAAGCAGTAGGCAAAAGGCAGTTGGCAGGATTGCTTACTGCTTACCGCCAACTGCTTACTGCCTTCTGGTATCATTACCCGCATGACTATCAACGAATACGTTCGCATCATTTGGCGGCGCGGCTGGATTTTGGCGTTGGTGGCCGTTCTCACCGCCGCCTCGGCCTTTGTCTTCAGCAAATTGCAAACGCCGATCTACAAATCCACCATTTATGTGCTGGTGCAACCGGCTCGCACCGACTTTGGCCTGACCCAGTCGGCCAAAATTCTCCTGCGCTCTTACGTGGCCTGGATGGACACTGACAACCGCGCCAAAGACGTGATCGAGGCCATGCAACTCGACACCGACCGTGTCGCCGCCGACGTGGTTGACGCCCTGCAACTCGACACCTTGCCGCAAGCCCTGCGCGGCAACATCACCATCGCCTCTGACGACTCGCGCTTCGTCATCCAGGTTGACGCCAAAAACGAAAATGGCGATCTGGCTAACGACATCGCCAAGAAGTGGGCCGAACTCTTCATCCAGTGGCGCAATGAGAAGAACCAGGAACAACGTAAAGAAGATCGCGTGGACGCCACCATCCTCGACGAGCCGCGTTTCGTTACTGACCGGCCCAAGACGGCTATCAACACCGTGGCCGGCGGTGTGTTGGGCCTGCTCATCGGCGGCGTCATCGTCTTCATCCTTGAATATCTGGAGTCCGCCGTCATACGCTCCGCCACCGACGTCGAACGCCAATTCAACCCGTCCTCGGCGCAATTCCGGCAACTGAAGGAGCGCGAAGAAAACGCTAGAGCGACGACAGACGAAAGGCGAGCGACGAAAGTCGCCGTCGTTCGCCCTTTGTCTTTCGTCATTCGTCATTCATGAACGATATCCTCATTACCCTCACCGACCCTCGTTCGCCCGCCGCCGAAGCCTTTCGCACCCTGCGGACGAATCTCACCTTCTCCAGCCTCGAAAAGCCGCTCACCACTCTGCTCGTCACATCGGCTTCTGGCGATACTGACAAAAGCAGTGTGATTGCCAACCTCGCCGTCACCTTTGCCCAGGGTGGGCGCAAAACGATCCTCGTGGATTGTGATCTGCACCGCCCCGCGCACCACACGTTGTCGGCCTTGCTGAATGATCGCGGCCTGAGCAGTTTTGTTCTGGAAGGCGGCGACCCCGACCAACATGGCCTGGCCGCCGTGGGCGTGGACGACTTGTTTCTGCTCCCCTCTGGCCCGCTCCCGCCCATCCCCGCCGACCTGATCAGCTCCAAGAAGATGGATGTTGCCATCGCCGACCTGAAATCGCGCGCCGACATCGTCTTGTTCGACGCCCCGCCTGTCGTCGCCGTCACCGACGCCGCCTTGCTGGCCACAAAGCTCGACGGCGTTCTGCTCGTCCTCAGCGCCGGCCACACCCGCCGCGAACACGCCGCCCAGGCTAAGGAACTGCTCGACAAGATCAAGGTTCGCATTGTTGGCACGGTGCTGACGAATGCCAGGGTCGATTCTTCAATGAAAGGATATTGATGAAAGGTTTGATTCTCTCCGGTGGCAAAGGCACCCGCCTTCTGCCTCTCACCTACCGACGCGCCAAACAACTCATCCCGGTCGCCAACGAGCCGGTGCTCTTCCGCGTCATCCGCGCCATCCGCGACGCGGGCATCCGCGATATTGGCATCGTCGTCGGCGACACCGCGCCCGAAATCATTGAAGCTGTCAACGGCGGCGAGCGTTGGGGCGTCAACATTACCTACATTCATCAGACAGCGCCCGCCGGGTTGGCCCATGCGGTGAAAGAATCGCTTGATTTTATCGGCGACGACCGCTTCGTGATGTTCCTCGGCGACAACGTGATTCAAGGCGGCATCAGCCCCCTCATCCGCCAGTTCGCCGACAGCCAGTGGAACAGCCAGATCGTTCTCAAGGCGGTTGAAGACCCCCGGCAGTTCGGCGTGGCCGAACTCCATGACGACGGCTCAATTATGAGACTTGTCGAAAAACCCAAGAACCCGCCCTCCAACCTGGCCCTGGTCGGCATCTATATGTTCGACCACCACATCCGCGAAGCCGTCCACGCCATCAAGCCTTCTTTCCGCAACGAACTTGAAATCACCGATGCCATTCAGTGGCTTATCCAACAAGGCCTGGCCGTGCATCCTTACGTTCACCAGGGTTGGTGGATTGATACCGGAAAAATGGCTGATATGCTCACTGCCAACGACCATGTGCTGGAAGAGTTGAAGCCACGCGTTGACGGCGCGGTAGATTCGGCGTCCAAGCTAGACCCACGGGTGACGATAGAAAAAGGGGCGGTGGTGGAGAACAGCGTCATTCGCGGCCCGACCATCATCGGCGAGAGCACCGTTGTCCGCGACTCGTACATTGGCCCGTTCACCAGCCTCTATCACCATTGCGTCGTTGAGAAGAGCGAGATCGAACACACAATTGTGCTGGAGAACAGCCAGGTGCTCGACGTGCCGTACCGTATCGCCGACAGCATCATCGGGCGCAACGCTACCATCACCCGCTCCGAGATCAAGCCCAGAGCGATTAAGATGAATTTGGGCGATTACAGTCAGGTGGGCGTTTTGTAGGGATCAGCGTTTCCAGCTACCCATGTCATTCGTAATCCGCCCCGCCGTCGCCGCCGACCGCCCCTTCCTCCGCGCCTTCATGCGCGAACATTGGGGCGATGAGGCGATGATTGACCGCGAGCGCATTCTGTATCCCGCCGAGAACCCGGCCTTCATTGCCGAAGATGGCGGCGAAGTGGCAGGCGTGGTGACGTATGAGGCGCGAAATGGCGAATGTGAAATAACGTCGCTCAACAGCCTGCGCCGCGAACAAGGAATTGGCGGGGTATTGATGGAGGCAGTGATTGCTGAAGCGCGAGCGCAAAACTGTCGCCGGGTATGGTTGCTTACCACGAACGACAACTTGGCCGGATTGAAGTTTTATCAGAAGCGCGGCTTCCGGCTGGTGGCGCTCTACCCGGGCGCGGTGGATGCCGCCCGCACCCTCAAGCCTGAAATTCCGCTCACCGGCGAAAGCGGCATCCCGATTCGCGACGAGTTGGAACTTGAACTAACCCTTTCTTGACGAAAGACGAACGACGATAGACGAAGGCTTTTTCCTTCGTCATTCGTCCGTCGTCCATCATCCCCTGAATGAAAAATCTTCTTGTCACCGGCGGAGCCGGGTTCATCGGCTCCAACTATGTTCACCACATGCTCGGCAAATACGCCGGCTACAAAATCGTCGTCTTTGACAAACTCACTTACGCCGGGCGGCTTGAGAATTTGAAGCCGGCAGAGGGCAACCCGCGCTTTGCCTTCGTGCGGGGCGACATTTGCGATGGGGCCGCTGTGCGGGCCGCTATCAAAGAGTACGACATTGACACTATTGTCAACTTCGCCGCCGAAACTCACGTAGACCGCTCCATCCTGGAGTCCGACGCGGTAGTGAAAACGAACGTCAACGGCGCGCACGTTTTGCTGGAGGCGGCCAAAGAGTTCAAACTCGAACGCTTCCATCAAATTAGCAGCGTGACCGGCGACACACCTTTGCTGGTCCGCCATCGCCAAACAGGCAACACCGCTCTGCGGCCCATTGCCGACCTCGAAGCCGAGAACCTTTCAGAATTTGATGTCTTGACTATGACTGAGGGCTACCAGGTAGCGTTCCGCCCGATGAAGCACTTCGTCAAACACTCCGTGGACGAAGTGTATGAAATTACTTACAACGGCGGTGGGCAGATTCGAGCTACGGCGACCCATTCCGTTTTCGTTTTTACTGAAGATGGAATCTTTACGAAACCAACAAGTGAATTGAGGGCCGGTGATGCTCTGATCACATTCGTTGGCGAGGGACTGGAAGACCGCCGCCCTCATATTTTCGACCTACGCCAACTGCTGACGGATTATTTTTATGATGGCATGGACGTAGCCCTGACTAAGCGACAAGCAATTATGAACGCGATTGCCGCAAGAAACGGCCTCACTTACAGTAATTTGCAGGCAGAGTTGGCCCATGAACTTAGCGCCACAAGTTCTTATCGATTGGTAGAAGCCTTGACTGACGATGGGTATCTGCGTAAAAACAAGGCGGGGGTATACGTCGTCAGCGCCTCGAGCGTCAGTGACAGTCTCGCTCAAGCAGTCGAACAAAAGTGGCAATTGGTTAAGAATAAGTTGCACGTTCCATTTGAGTGCCTGACAACCACACCAATTTTGATGGAAGTTTTTGGCCTTTACCTTGCCGAGGGTCATTGCTCCCGCACTCCGGCGGAGTTGGAGCGCAGTTTGCGAACAGTGACTTTTACTATTGGCCTCAATGAAACTCCACAACTTGAACTTTTGCAACAATGCGCCAGGGAGGTTTTCAACATTCATGCTTCGGTACAAAAACGCGAGTCGACGTTTCAAATCACCTACGCCTCACGCTGGGTTCATGCGCTGTTTTCGCAGTTCGGGGCAACCGCCGAAACAAAACGTCTGCCAGCCTGGCTTTGGATGCAACCCAAAGAGTTAATTGATGCTTTCTTCAAAGGCTACGAGGGTGATGCGGCAATAAAAAGAGACGGGCGGCGGTATTACACCACTATCAGCCGAACCCTAGTCGAGAGTTTGATCTGGTTAGCTCGACTGAACAATATCAACTGTCTTGTTAGTCGGCGGACCGTTCGCCAAATTGCGGGGAAGGTTCCGCCCGGTGTGACTGTGACTCGTGACCGTGAATTTTACGATTTACAAATCACTGCGGAGAATAATCGCCCGGACGAAAGCGGTCCTTGGCGAACACCAATGGCGCGTTGCCTCCCTGTCGCTTGGCTTATAAAGAAGCTTGGTACGCGCAATCCTAAAGGTTTCTCTCTTCATCGCAAGCCGTTAGTTGGCAAACAAAAAGCTTGCCAGTTGGCCGCCACGTTTGATTCAATTCCACCAGAACTGGCTGCCCTCTTAAACTCGCCTATCGGGGTTGCAAAGATAAAAAACATCCGGCGCCTCACCGGTAATTTTGTGGTCTATGACGTGTCTGTCCCCGGTAACGAGAAATTCTTTGGCGGCAACGTGCCTTGCCTGTTGCATAATACCGACGAGGTCTATGGTGCAATCCCTGCGCCCAACCGCAGTGTTGAGGGCGACCCGCTGGAGCCGCGCAGTCCGTACTCGGCCAGCAAAGCCGGGGCCGAACATTTGGTGTACGCTTATTTCGTTACCTACGGTTTGCCCGTCACCACCACTCGTGGCTCCAACAACATCGGCCCCTATCACTACCCCGAAAAGGCCGTGCCGCTCTTCACCACCAACGCCATCGACAACCAGCCGCTTCCCATTTATGGCGACGGCCTGCAACAGCGCGACTATCAGTACGTGCTCGACCATTGCGAGGGCATTGACATCGTTTTGCACAGGGGCAAGCTGGGCGAAGTTTACAATGTGAGCACGGGGGTAGAGACGCACAACATTGACATGGCC
>CAYSIV010000087.1:0-19049 GCA_964431175.1 uncultured Anaerolineales bacterium | reverse complement strand
CAATGTCGTGTAGGTAAGCATAGCCCTATTATCGCCTATTTCCAATAATGTCTAAGGTTTGCAGTTGTTGCCACTCGCCCTGAACGAAAATTTTGGTGCTGGCTCGGGCGCGAATGACATAGAAAATCGCCTGGGAATCAAGCAGATCCATCAACTCGACATCGGCAAATCCGCGGTCGGCGGTCACTCGCAATCGGCGGAGGCTGATCCTGCGCCCGAGCCGGGTCAACACTCGTTTGAGCAGTGCCATTTCGTAAATGCGCATGCGGCCCTTCAACGCCCTTTCAGGGTAGGCCGGCCAGTAGATTGGAACGGCTCGACCGCGGATCACCAATGAAATCGTCAGCAAATGTTGCTCGGCTTCTATCGTCCAATCCAGCGCCAAAGGGACTTGACCCCGGTCAGGCAATTGCGAGATGGCTTGTGCCAACACCTGGTCGGCTAACTTGCGCGGCGGCAGCCGTTCGTTGTGTATCAGCCGCGACAATCGTTTTAGCGCCGCTTCTTGGTTGCCCAGTTCACGTACCAAATCTGCTTGATTGCCAGTTTGTCTATCTAAGATCGCAATTATGTAGTCAGTCAGCCCATTGAGTTGATGGCCATGCGCCCAGGGCAACATCTGCTGGATATAGTCTCGAATCGGCCTAGTATTAGGGTCGGTAGTCATAACCTGATTATCTCTCAGACCGTTGACCCTGCGCCGATTTCTAAATGTGTCCTGACATCAGGGTTTCAACCCCATTTACAGACAATGAAGTCACACGCTATGAGTCGCCTCTGGCCATACATTATTTTGCCGCTACGCTAACGGCTTTTCGGAAGAAGTTGGAAGAAGAAGCCGGTGAAACAGTTGCGGAAATGGACTTGAATGCCGCGACGATGCTTTACGACCTTTGCCGATTTACCGGCTTGGACAATCACCAAATGACGGAGGTGATCGGCAAGTCGGTATCAGCGTTATTTGAAATGTTGGAAGTGGCGCAGTTTGAGTTAGTTGAAGGCTAGTCCTTGTGAAGCACAGCTTGCCCATCATGCGGAATAGTGCGTATGCGGGCGGCGCATGATGGGCAAGATCCTGCCCTAAGCGTCGAGGGGGCGAGCAGATTAGCCACACTGAAGGGAAAAGAGTACATGACAAAACGAGCGGTGGTTTATGCGAGAGTGTCAACAGATGAACAAGCGGAAAAGGGTTACAGCTTTCCGACTCAATTAGAAGCCATGAGGAAGTATGCTACAGAGCAAGGCTTTACAGTTTCGGCGGAAATTCAAGATGATTACTCCGGCGCGAAATTAGACCGCCTTGGCCTCGCCCGCCTCAGAAAAATGCTTGAACGGGGCGAGGCTGAGGCCGTGATTTGTTACAGCATTGATCGTCTTTCTCGTAACCCCGGCCATGCTTGGGAACTGGCCGAGACTTGGCACAGGGCTGGGATTGAACTTCACTTTTGCAATCGGGGCGATCTGACAATACGCTGGAAGGCACCATGACTTATGGCTTTGAGAGTCTATTTGCCTACTACTACCCCGCCAAAACGACAGAAGCCACTGTGCGGGGGCGGCAGGCCAAAGCCAAGTCGGGGAAGTGGGTAGGCGCTGGCTTTGCCCCGTATGGGTATCGCAAAGTGGGTGTTGGCCCGGAAAGTCGGTTAGAGATCAACGAGGCGGAGGCGGCAATCGTGCGGCGGATATTTGCACTATACACCGGGGCAGATGGCGGCCAAAGCAAACCCCTCCAGGCAATTGCCGAAATGCTGACAGCGGAAGGCGTACCCTTGCCGGGACGGGGGCAGGGGAAGAAGGGCGCGGGGCGGGGCTGGCGGCCGACCACGCCTCGCCAAATGATTATTGACCGGCGGGCCTACATCGGTGAGTTTGAATATAGCGGGCATGCAATCAGCCTGCCCGAACTGGCAATCATTGACCTGGAAACGTGGGAGATGGCGCGAGCGCAGCGCGAACGCAACGCAGAGAAATCACGCCACAACCGAAAGAAGCACGATTACCTTTTGTCGGGCTATCTCTATTGCCCTTGCGGCGCAAAAATGCGGGGCAACACTCCCAAGCCCAAGAAAAAGAAGGCCCGAAGTTACTATTACTGCTGGATACATGGGCAGTATCCACACCTTACAGATTGCAGAGGCGAGCGCATTCGGGCAGACAAAGCCGATATGATTGTATGGCAGTGGTTTAGCGAAATCATCTCGAATGACGAAAAGCGCGAGAAAGGCGTACACGAGTATGCGGCGAAATGTGAAGACGAAATACAGCCGATGCGCGAGCGGCTGGCGTTATACGCCGATGGGATTGCCAAAGCCGAGCGAGAGTTAGCACGATTGGCGCGTGATCTACGCGAATTGAAAAGCGAAACGAGCCGGGCGGCGTTGCGCAAAGAGATGGATATGGTAGCCGGTGACGTGGAAGCTAAAAAGCGCGAGCACGACTTGCAGATGGCGCAAATTGAGCAAAGAGAGATCAGTCAAGATGATATTAAGTATGTGCGTTGGGTTGCGGCATGCGTCAATGGCCGGTTGTCTCATAACCCCACCTGTGAGCAAAAGCAAGATGCGTTTGATGTTTTTGACTTGCGCATACAGTTGCGGCACGATGAGTCGGGGCGTTGGCTGGACTGTACTTGTGGAATAGGGGCAGGGAGCTTACCACTTGACGGCGATACGAACGAGTATCGTTCTTCCCGAAGATTAGCTGTGTAACCCAGCCGACCATGAGCAGGTGAAAGTAGACCGGCCCCAGCGCGCCGACGATTGGCGGCAAGCTGACCACTGAACGCGCCGCGAGCAGAACGCCGACGAGGAGCGCGGCAACAAAATAGACGAGGGCGGATTTGATGAACCAGCGGGTGAGAGGGGGCATAAGAAGTGAAAAGTGGTCGGGGCAGAAGTCAAACGACAAACGTCAAACGTCACGTCTTTGGCTTCGCACCGCCACGATCGTGTTGCCGATGAAGATCAGCACAGCGGTGACGTTGAGCAGGCCGCCCCACATCCGAATCGGCGGCGACACCGTCAGGTCGCCCGCCACTCGCAAAATGAGCGAGAGGTGAAGCAGAATCAGGTGCAGGTAGAAAACCGGGCGGTAGATCATCGGCGTCCCCAGAATGGCCGGGACAATAATCGGCTCGTGGCCGAAGATCATTGAAAACACAAAACCGAGAAAGATCGAGTGAAGCATCGCGTCGTAAAATGGCCCGCCAGCGAAATAAGCGGGCCACAACAGCCAAAATGCCCCGGCGAGGATCAGCCAGACGTAGCCCGGCAGTAAACAGGCCGCAATGAAACGGGTCAGCCCGGTCTGACGGATCGTCCGGCGAGCCACGTCATTGTAAAGCAACCACAGGCCGAGAGCGATCAATCCGGCCCCGCTGACCTGCAAGCCACTACCGAAGGCAAACAATGAAAGCGCGAGGCCGCCGAGGAACAGCCCGGCACTCAGAACGAAGGTGGCCTGTGAGATTCGGTTCAAGAGAAGAACTCGCGCCAACTCTAACCGCTCTCCGGCAATAGTGAGCACCAAGAATCCGATCCACCACGGCGTCACTTGAGAGAGGGATCGGCCTGACCACCAGAGGCCGTTGCCAACCAGCCACGACGCGACGCCGACAATCATGGTGGCGGCGGCCCATTCCAATTTTAAGCCGTAGTGATGATAATAGGTGACGACGAAGGCCGAGAGCAGAACCAGACTGCCGAGGACGATCAAGCCGCGATAGACCAGTTCGGGCGCGCCGAGGAGTAACAGGATTGCGCCTACCGATGTGAGCGCAGGCGCGGCATACGGCCAGCGGCGGCGAAAGGCCGCCGCCCGTTCAATGCTGATCACCGTGCCGAGGAAGCCGGAGATCATGAGCGGGCCGTGGGCGGCGGGGTAAAAAGGCGGCAACGCCCAACCGAGACGGTTCAACCCGGCCCACATCCCGGCCAGCAAGGCCAGTCCGGCGAACATCATCAACGGAAGATGATCACGCCTCATTTGGGTGCTTTCAACATCAGGAGCAACATCGTCACCGGAGTTTTAGCCAGCAGGCTGTGCGGCAGGTTGGCCGCCATGTGCACCCAGGTTCCGGCGCCGGCTTCCAGCGCCTCGCCGCCAAGCGTAAGCCTGGCTTCACCTTGCAGAATGTGGATGATGGCCGGCATGGCCGCCGTGTGTTCCGAAAGCTCCTGCCCGGCGGCAAAGTTGAACAGCACCGCCTTCACTTGCTCGTCGCCGTAGATCGTCCGGCTCAGAATGCTGTCGGCGGGAATGTCGGGGAATTGCTCGCCAAGGGCGAGATGTGAATAGGGTTTTTCCATGAAAGACTCCGTGTTGTGGAGAGAGTTGATGCGAGTATAATCGCTTTACATCCGTATGTTGGCCGCTTCCCAGATTATCGAACTGCTCCGACATCTGCCGTTGTTTTCCGACCTGGCCGAACAAGACCTGGCCTCGCTGGCCGGGCAGGCTCGCGTTGATCATTTCGAGCGCGAGGCCGCCGTCTTTTATCAGGGCGACGAGTGTGACCGGGTGTGGCTGGTGCGGCAGGGGCGGGTGAAAATTGTGCATCACGAAGAAGACGGGCGCGAAGTGATTCTGGAAATAATCTCGCCCGGCGAAGCCTTTGGCGGCGCGGTGCTGTTCATGCCCCACCACCCGGCTACAGCCAAAGCCATGGACGAGGTGGAAACGGTGAGCCTGCCCAGCGCCGCTTACGCCCTGTTTCTGACCACGCACCCCAAAACAACGCTCAAGCTCATTCGCATGTTGGGCCTGCGCCTGCACTCGATGATGGATCTGCAAATTCTGGCTGGAGAGCGAGTGGAGCGGCGCCTGGCGCACATTCTGCTCAAACTGGCCGACCGGGTGGGCCGGGCCGAGGCCGACGGGATTCTGATTACCATCTCACTCACGCGGCAGGATTTGGCCGACATGGCTGGAACTACGTTAGAGACCGCCATCCGGACCATGTCCCGTTTTCGCGCTCAGGGGCTGATCGAAACCCGGCGCGGCGGCTATCTCGTCATCACCGACGTGGAAAAACTGCGCCAGCAGGCTCACCCTTCCTCCTGAGGTCTCTGCCCGTTGTTCGACGACTCGCCCCGTTTGCAAAAGGGGTAGGTACCGCAATCGGGCGGGCGCGCGTGCGGAATCTCCTTGCCGCAGTTGTGGCACTTCACACTGGTCTGATAACAGAATACTTCGACTTCCGACTCGCCGCAGTGCGGGCAGTGAATGTATTCGGGAAAAGGATCGGGGAGCGGCAGACCCGTAACCGGGTCAATACGCAACTGATTCGAGGTGTGATTCGGATCGGCCATAACAGCTCCCCGTTCCTCCTTCTTGTCCAACATTACTTTTGCAAGGTGCGGACGTAAGTCATGATGTCCACCAGGTCTTGATCGGTGAAGGCCGGGTTGCCGCCTCTGGGTGGCATATCAACGCCGGTGGTGTTGGCCGGGTCGCTCGACGGGCGGCCAACCTTCAGGAAGTCAACCAGTGCTTGATTCGAAAGGCCTTTGGCAAACTCGCTGGTGGTCAAGTCCTTGCCCAGACCGGCGATGCCTTTGGCGTCCGGGCCGTGGCAGGTGGAGCAGGTGCTCTCGAACTTGGTCTTGCCGGCCACGGCGTCGCCAATGGGGCCTTCGGGGGTGGCCGCCGGGCCGCCACAGGCGGCAATCATAAACGAGCCTGCGATGAGCAGAGAGAGAATGGTGAGCAGTCTTACTTTCATTTTGTAGTGTCTCCTGAAAATATTGTTGTGATCCGGTCGGTAGAGAGACAACAAGTTATTCTCTAACCGCCGTGAACTTCGAGGTGCACTTCCACTCGCAATTCGTCAAACCTGAAGAGCTTGCCTTTTATTTCAGCGCCAAAGGCCTCGGCGGCGGCCTGGTCTTCAAAGGCGACGATGCCGCCGCCCATCGGAGTTTTGATGTCGTCTTCTACAAAGAAGGCCGTCTCGCCGCGAATCCACGCTTCGGATTTGTAGTCGTGGACAAACCAAGCCTTCACCTGCGCTTCAGGATGATCCATGTGATAAACCAGCATGTCGCCGATGTCGTCGAACTTGAGGGCTTTGCCGTCCAGCAGAATGGTGGCGGCGGCAAAGCGGGCTTCGCTGATGATCATACCGCAACCGTCGCATACATCCTGGCCGTAGAGAATCTCCGGCGGCTGGGGCTCGGTGCTTTTGGGAGCGCAAGCGGAGACAAGCAAGGCGATGAGTAGAACGGCAAACGATAAACGCGAGATGTTCATAAGTCACCCCGGCGGTTGAAGAGTGTAAAAGCCGTGCCGAAGGAGAAGACAATCCAAACGACAAGCAGGCCGGCCAGCAGGAACGGCAGGCCGTCGCCGAAACGATAGGCCGCGTACTGGCCGGCCGCGCCCAGCGTATCGAGAGTGGAGCGCAAGCTGTAAATGGCGCCCAGCTTGAAGGCTTGCAAAGGGTTGACAAGCAACATACTCAACAGCATAGCCGGGGTAGGGCGCAGGGCCAGCGTCGCGCCCACCACACTCAGATCGCCGAAGAAGACCAGCCCCAGCCACAAAAGCAGTGAAGCGCCAATGGCCGTCGCGCCTTTGCGAGTGAGGGCGCTGATGACGAAACCGAGGCCGAGCGAAACGAGGGCCAGCAGGACGGTGTAGCCAATGAGAGCGAGGAAGGTGGAGGGGTCGCTATCGCCGGTTGACGACAGGGCAATGGCCGCCAACCCGAAGCCGGCGGCCAAAGCGGCAGTGACGGCTAACCCTGATCCCAATGCTTTGCCAAAAAATACTTCGGCGCGATTCACCGGTTGGGCCAACAGGTACATCAAGGTTCCCCGTTCGCGATCTCCGGCCAGCGCGCCCGCGCCCACGCTGAGGCCCAACAGCGGCACGAAGAGCAATAACGCGTTGACGAGGCTGGCGGCGGTGCGGCCAAAGCCGCCCAGGCCGCTGTAGCCAGCCGAGGCCTGGCTGGCTTGCGAGAGGGCAAAGGCCAGGGCAGCAAAGCCGACGGCGTAAAAGGCCAGCCACTTGTTGCGCAGGCTCTCGCGCAGTTCGCGCATGGCAATCGTCCATAGCAGACTCAGTTCCATAGCCGGCCTCTTTCCACTTCAAAGTCCAGCACCGTGATATCTTGCTCGGCCAGCAGGTGCAGGGGTTGCAGTTTGTTCTGCGGGTCAACGCGGACGACGACAGTGCCGCGCCCGTTGAGGTGAGCGTTGAGGCCGTTGCTCTCAAAGCAAGCCAGGGCGCGGGGGCGTTCGCCGTCGGCCACCCACAACGTGAGTTCGACGTTGGGCGCGAGCCGCAAACGGACTTCGCCGGGGTTGAGGGTCTCGGTCACCCGGCCGGCCTCCATGACCACCACCCGGTCGGCCAGTGTTTCCACTTCTTCGATGCGGTGCGAAGCGAAGATGATGGTTTTCTTTTCCTTGCGGAACACCGAGAGCAGAGCCAGATAATCGCGTCGCGCTTTGGCATCAAGGTTGGCGGTTGGCTCGTCGAGCAGAAACACGGGCGGGTCGGAGAGCAGAGCCACAGCCAGTGCCAGCCGTTGCTTGAGGCCGCCGGAGAGGGCGGGCACGGGTTTGCGGGCGTGCTCGCTCAGGCCGAGTTTCTCCAACAGTGTCGGAATACGATCCAGGTTCACCCGCTTCAACCGAGCATAAAACTCCATCGTCGCCTGAACGGTCATGTCATAAAAGATTGCCTCTTGTGGCACGTAGCCGATGTAGCGGCGGGCGGCCTTGCCGTTTCGGCGCACATCACAGCCCTGAATGGAAATGTCGCCTTCAAATTCGATAAGGCCGAGCAGGGCTTTGATGAGAGTGGTCTTACCGGCGCCGTTTTCGCCCCACAGAGCCAGCGCCTCGCCGGGGCGGGCCACGAACGAAACGCCGCTCAGGGCCGTCATCTTGCCGTAGCGTTTGATCAGGCCGTCAACGCGCACGGCGGTTTCGGGTGGAGTTTGAATTGCCATAGAGATGTTCAATCGCAGAGAATGTAGAGAGCGCAGAAAAAAACGTTGTGTATTTTCTTTGCGGTCTTCGCGGCCTTTGCGGTTTGTAAATGCCAGAGCGCCGGACAGGATGCCGACGGCAAGTAAAGCGACCCCCAGCAGAGTCATGGGCAGGGCTGGCTTCTTTAAAGCGGTGGCTGAGGCCGGGATGGCCGCGGGTTGTAGACGCGGCGACTCATCTACTAATTTAGGTTGAGGTTTGATAATGGGGAATGAGGACGCGGCGAACTCAATAGTTTGCGCCGCTGGGCTGTAAATGAGGGCGCGCAACATCGGCTCGCGGTCAGTCAGGCTTTCAAAGAAACGTTCGGAGGTGTAGGGCGCCTCGCCCAGGTTATCGCCATCAACGTCAAAACCGGCGTAATCGCTCCAGTAGTTGTTTTGCCAGAGGTTCTCGCCGGTTTTGCCGCCGCCTTGCAAGGCAACCTGTTCCACGTTCTCCCAGAAGGTGTTGTTCTCAAACGTGTTGCCGCGCACAGCGGTGAGCATGATGACGCCTGCGTCATTGAAGGCGAAGATGTTACCGTCGAAGTGGGCGGAGCTGCCCGGGTTGAACGGCGTGCCATCCAGAAACACCCCGGCCCGGTTGTCGGCCACCACGTTGCCGGTCACCTCGACAAAGTCGGCGTCCTTGAAGCCGAGGGCATAGCCGCTCGGCCCGCGCTGGCCGCGAATGTCGTTCCCGCGCAGGATCACGTTGCTCGAGTACATGGTGTAAACGCCCACCGAGTTATTCAGCACCCGGTTGCCTTCCACCTGCGAATTGTTGCAGTACATCAAGTGCAGGCCGTAGCGCCCGCCTTCGATGATGTTGTCGCGGACGACGATGTTTTCAGCGTACCACAACACCACGTCGCGGGCGTCGTGAACATGGTTGCGCTCGACGATGACGTTCTTGCTATACCACACCCGGATGGCGTCGCCTTTGCGGCCTGTGTCATACTTGGCTTTGCTGGCAATATCGTTGTCGCGCACCACGGCCTCATCAGCCTGGGCCACGAAGACGCCGAAGAGCACGTCGGTCAGGCGGTTGTTTTCAACAGTGATGTTTGGCGCGGTAAGGGTGATGCCGGCGTGATCACGATCCGGCTCCACGCCACTGCCGCGCACTTCAAAGCCTTTGAAGACGACGTTGGGCGCGCTGATCAGTACGACTGTGCCCTGCCCGCCGCCGTCAATCACCGGCCAACCCGTGCCCTGCAGAGTCACCGACTTCTCGATGGTGAGCGCCGGGTACGCTTGCGCGCCGCCGCGCACTTCGATGGTGTCGCCGTCGTGAGCGTTGGCCAGAGCGGCCTCAATGGTGGTGTAGGGGCCGGCGGGGGAGACGACCAGGTTATTGGTTATTAGTAATTGGTTATTAGGAGGCTGAGAGGCAGCGAGGCCGGCGTTAGCGCTGACTAACACCAACAATATCGCTATCACTACCGGGCCAACCATTTTGCGACTCATCTCTGCTTCCTCTAATAACCAATAACCAATTACTAATTACTAGCCACCGCCGCGCTCCCCGCCTTCTTGCGGGCGTCCACAATCGGTTTGTAGGCGGCGCGGTGGAACCACAGGCCAATGAGCATGACGAGCAGTGCCGCGATGGCGAGATAGAAGCCGATGTTGAAATCGGCAATCGTGCCGAACTGAGCGACTTTGCCGATGCCGACGATGGGCGGGGTGAAAGGCTTGATGGCGTCGCCAAGCGCCGAGTCGGGATCGATGCTGTGGCCATAGTGATAAAGGATGTACCAGAGGTCGGCCACAAAGACGACGGGGAAACCGAGGGCAGGCAGGGCCAGCACCCCGGCCCACTGGTTGTGGATGAACACCCCGGCCATCAATAACAGGCCGAGGGCCACAATCGAGATGAGGGAGATCGAGCGTTCAAACTGGCCGCCGTCGTCGAGCGGCGGCAGGCCCAGATAGTGATTAAGTTCATCAATCTCGCGCATGTCGCCTTCGAGACGGTTGACGTACACATCCACCTTCAAGCCTTTGGGATACTGCGGAGCCGTCATCGTCATGCTCCAATAGGGCAGAAACATGGACACCATGAGCATGAGGGCCGACAGCATCAGCAGGGCGCTGGGGAAAAGATAGTCTGTCAGGTGGCGGGTGCTGCCGTCGGGCAGAAGGACTTTGACGTCGGGGTCGAGGGAGAAGAACTGCTTCATGGGTTTACTCGTGAGACAGGGAGAAGGGGAGCGGGGGAGACAAGGAGAAGTTCAACTCCTTGTCTCCCGGTCTCCATGTCTCCGGCTCTGGTTACGGTTTGACTAAGAAGTACCCAATCATTTCCAGATGCAGGGCCGAGCAGAACTCGGTGCAGTAGAAAGAGAAGGTGCCGGCCTTGTTGGCGTCGAACTCGATGGTCTGCGCTTCGCCTGGCTCCAGGCTGAGGTTAATGTTGTAGCCGGAGAGGGCAAAGCCGTGCGTGGCGTCGCGCTGGCGCTCGATGCTGGTGAAGTGCCAGATTACATGATCACCTTCCTGGACTTCGACGTGCTCCGGCGTGTAATGCGAACGCACCACCGTCGTCCAGATTTCAACATTGTTGCCGTTTCGCTCTACCCGGGCCTGGCTGGCGTCGGTGATGGCATTGGGGTCAACGCTCATCGTCTCCGGGTTCCAGCCGATTTCGGGGTAGACTTCGAAGGGGTGGAGTTTGTCAGCTTTGATGATCTGGGCGTAGTGCGGCTCGGCCATGCCGATGGGCATGTCGTAGAGCACTTTCATCTGGTCGCCGGTCTGGCTGATGTCCACCAGTTGGAAGTTTTGCGGGAGCAGTGGGCCGACGTTGGCGAAGCGATCAATACTCCACTTGTTGAGGGCGACGACGTAGCCGCCGTCGGGCGAGGCCGTGTCGCCTTCGGCGGCGGCGATATGGCCGATGTTGTATTGCACAGGCAGTTTCTGGACGAGCGTCCACGGCTCTTCGGGGTGCTTGCTGGCATACGGGCCGCCGAGAGTCCAGCGGGCCACCGCCGAGTCGAGGAAAAGCGAGGTGTAGGCGTAGCCCTTGTCGTCGAACACGGTGTGAAGCGGGCCGAGGCCAAGTTCCACTTGGGCTTCCATCACTTTGTCGAGGGGGATGACGGGCACACCGTAGGTGTCGGTTTCCAAACCACCGGCTTCAATGGCCTTCTGAATCTTGTCGAACGAGTAGATGGTCACATGTGGGTCGAGCTTGCCGCCGACGACGATGAATTCGCCGCCGGGGGTCACATCCGAGCCGTGCGGGCTTTTGGGTTCGGGGGCGAAGTACAGCAGGTTTTCTTTGATGGCCGTTTCCAGGCTGATGACGGCCATACCGTTCAGCATGTCAACCTTGCCGGCTTTGTAGACTTCAGCCGCTTTCTTCCAGTTGATGATGTGCAGGTAGTCGGTGTCGTTCTTGGTGGTGCCGGCTTCAAAGGGCGGGTTGCCCAGTTCCACGCCGCCGGTGGCCAGTTCAGTGTTGAACGAGTTGCAGAAGAACCAGCCATCGCTGGGGCCTTTGCCGGCGTCGCACAGGTCTTGCCAGTAGGGCGGCAGTTCGATCTGGAAGGATTGGCTTGGGTCCACACGGCCCTTGGCCCGGTCGAACTTCCACAAAGTGAGCAGGCCGCGATATTTGTCCTTGTACTGGTCAAGGGGAGCGTATTCATAGCCGAGCGGCGCGGCGTACTGCGGGCCTTCGATCACGTAGTCGGTGTCGGGGGTGACAAACGCGCCGCCGTGGTCGTTGATGGCGTTGGGATTCTTAATCAATTGCTTGGTTTCGAAGTCGCGCAGGTCAATCACGGCCAGGCGGGCGTTAGCTTTGTCATTGATGAAAAGGAACTGCCCGTCATACTCGCCTTTGGTTTCGGAGAGGTTGGGGTGGTGGGTGTCGCCCCACTTGAGTTCATCGCCGTTAGGCATGTAGCCGCCTTCGATGACCTTGTCGCTCGACCCGCCAAAGCCGTAGCCTTGCCAGGGCTCCGGGGTGAACACGGCGATGAGCTTAAGAATACGCATCGAGGGCACGCCGATGACCAGCACTTGCCCGCCCTGCCCGCCCGAAGCGAACATGATGTAGGGATCGAGCTGGCCGGAAGGGGTGTAGGTCTTGAGTGCGGCGTAAATATCATCTTGGGTCAGGCCACGCTCGGCGGCAAGGGCCGCCGCATCGGTAGGCAGGCCGCTGGCGGCAGGGGTGGCGGCAGGTTTGCCGCCACTGCAAGCCACCAGGACGGTGACCAGCACTAACAACATTGTAAAAACTTTTTTCATAGGAGCCTCCTTGGGGTTTGAGAAAGCGATTCGCCTTGATAACCAATTTGTGCAATTATTCACCCAAACCTGGCCAGGGCGTATGACAACTGTCATATTCAGGCCAAGCTGGGGATAAAAAAAGCGCGCTCTCCAAGAGCGCGCTCTAAACAAATGACAAGTGTCATGCAATTCTTGTGACGGGGCGATTACGTCCCCTCGCCCGGCGGCGCGCTTTGCGCGCCCTGCCAGAGCTTGTGGTATTCGGCCCGAACGCTTTCGTCTAATTGCTCGGCAAATTCCAATGTGAGTTTCAGAGCCGAAATCAAATCCTGAACATCCGCTAAATCGCGTAACCTGTGCGAAGCGGAAATACCAGAAGCCAGTTTTAATTCAATGAGCTTTTGAAGGGTAATGACACGAATTCCATCAATTTCCACCGAAGCCACCGCTGGATCAGGAAAGGCGACCGGCTTAGGCTTGCCATCGCCAGGATATTCTCCCGTAATTAGAACTTCAATAGTCGTCTGCGAGACAGTGTCACGAAACGATTTTCGCGCTCCGGGAAATGCTTGCACGTAACCCAGCCCAACACAGCGCTCAATGAATTTTTCTATGGCCTCCCGGGTCATCAAAATGTCCACATCCCGCGTCATGCGCTCATAATTATGCAAGTTGAGAGCCATTCCACCCACAACAGCGTAGGGAATGTTTTCTTCTTGTAAGCGGCGCGCAAGGCGCTCCAACGTGCTGAACACGGGGCCCTGTTTCATGAAAAACTCCTCTGCCTCTCGCAATCGTTGCGATACCGGGCGAGAACTGAAAACTTCAAGGCGGTTAGTAGCCATGCTCAGGATTATAATCCCAACACCCTCTTTGCGCCCGCCTGCCTTCTTTAGGGGGTTGTGTCTTTGCAGTGAATTATATGACCACCGGCCAACTCCGCCTCTTCCTCACCATTGCCCGCCGCTGAGGCTTGGATTGAAACGCTGATTGCGATTTTGCCGGAGTAAATGAGGTGGCATCACTACAACGAATTTGGGGACGCTACGCGACGAATTCGTTAATTCCCCCAATTCGTTGTAGTGTTTGGTTGGGGCACGCGAAGCAGGCCGCACTATGAACTACTCCGATCTTTCAACCCCCTGCGCTCGAAGAGACTTCGCGGGGTATGCAAGTCAACGATTCGCCCCAGCATGGCCGACAGTTCATCTAGCATCCAGAAAAATGCCAACCCCGGCATCATATTCCATTTCTGAAACTTCCGCAACGATGTTACACTTAAGGGTGAGCTTTCCACATCCTAACCTTGTGAGTAAACCCTTCATATGACTCTGGAGAACACCCCCCAACCCACCGATTTCATCCGCGCCGCCGTGAGCGAAGACCTAAAGGCGGGCCGCTTCAACCGCGTCCACACCCGCTTCCCGCCGGAGCCGAACGGCTACCTGCACATCGGCCACGCCAAAGCCATCAGCGTGGACTTCGGCATCGCCGCCGACTTTGGCGGCCAGTGCAACCTGCGCTTCGACGACACCAACCCGGTCAAAGAAGACACCGAGTATGTCGAGAACATCATGGCCGACATCCGCTGGCTGGGCTACGACTGGGAAGACCGCCTCTTCTACGCCTCCGACTACTTCGAGCAACTCTACAATTACGCCGTCGAGTTGATCAAGAAAGGCAAGGCCTACGTCTGCGACCTGACCGCCGACGAAGTGCGTGAGTATCGCGGCACGCTCACCGAGCCGGGCAAGGACAGCCCTTACCGAAACCGCTCAGTGGAAGAGAATCTCGATTTGTTCGCCCGGATGCGGGCCGGCGAGTTCCCCGACGGTGCCCGCACTCTGCGCGCCAAGATTGACATGGCCTCCGGCAACATCAACCTGCGCGACCCGGTGCTCTACCGCATCCTCCACGCCAGCCATCATCGCACCGGCGACGCCTGGCCCATCTACCCGATGTACGACTTCGCCCACGGGCAGAGCGACTCGATTGAGGGCGTTACCCACTCACTGTGCTCGCTCGAATACGAAGATCACCGCCCGCTCTACGACTGGTTCCTCGACGCGCTCGACATTTACCATCCGCGCCAGATCGAGTTCGCCCGCCTCAATCTTTCTTACACGGTGGTGAGCAAACGCAAGCTCCTGAAATTGGTGAAAGAGGGCCATGTGCGCGGCTGGGACGACCCGCGCATGCCCACCCTCACCGGCCTGCGGCGGCGCGGCTGCCCCCCCGAAGCCATCCGCGATTTCTGCGCCCGCATTGGCGTCACCAAGATCAACGGCACGATTGACATTGCCCTGCTGGAGCATTGCGTCCGCGACGACCTCAACAAGCGCGCCCCCCGCGTCATGGGCGTCCTCAAGCCTCTGCGCGTCGTCATCGAGAACTATCCCGAAGATCAAGTTGAGGAAATGGATGCAATCAACAACCCCGAAGACCCAACCGCCGGGACGCGCAAAGTGCCCTTCAGCCGCGTGCTGTACATCGAGCAAGATGACTTCCGCGAGAACCCGCCGCCCAAATATTTCCGCCTCGCGCCGGGGCGCGAAGTGCGTCTGCGCTACGCCTATTTCATCAAGTGCGTGGAGGTGGTGAAGGACGCCGACGGTCAGGTGGTGGAACTGCGTTGCACTTGCGACCCGGCCACCCGCGGCGGCGACGCGCCGGATGGCCGCAAGGTCAAGGCCACCATTCACTGGGTGGCCGCCGCCACGGCGGTGGAAGCCGAAGTGCGGCTCTATGATCGATTGTTCCAGAACCAGGACCCTGAGGCCGCTGGCGACTTCCTTTCAAACATCAACCCCGACTCGCTGGAAGTCCTGCCCAAGTGTTGCGTGGAGCCGTCTCTGAAAGGGGCCGCCCCCGGCGACCACTACCAGTTTGAGCGCAACGGCTACTTCTGTGTTGATCCCGATTCGACAAGCGACCGGCTTGTCTTTAATCGTACGGTGTCACTAAAAGACACCTGGGCGAAGTTGGAGAAGGCGGGACTCTAACAGACGAAGAAACCTGCGCCGGAAATCACATCCGGCGCAGGTTTCATTTTGCGCCCTGAACTCCTGGCCCGCGAGGATGCGGCTGGGAGTTAATTCTCGACAAAGTCCATCATCAAGCAGAAGAATAATGTGGCTCTTCCGGCTTTAACGGGAAAGCGCCCCTGTCATTCTGAGCGAAGCGAAGAATCTCGGCGCAACCAGCCAGAGACCCTTCGCTTCGCTCAGGGTGACACCCATAAATCCCGTCAAAAACGGGAGAGCCAATAATGTTTGAAGCCGCGGGCCAGACAATTCGCCAGCAGTCCCCCTCTGCAAGCTATGACAAATAACTATTTTGACATGACAGAAGGCACTATCTGTATAGGCCGAATACGCAGTTTAATTCGTATATCAGTCATATAAGACAAATATATCAGACGCAACTCAACTGGGTGCAGATGAAAGGTTGAAAAATCGTGGAAACTTTTCTGTCTGGTAGAAGCCTCCCGACGGTGATTAGCCCTGATACGCCCACCGTCATCATCGGCGAACGGATTAACCCGACCGGCAAGAAAAAACTGGCCGAGGCGTTACGCGCCGGCGATATGGAACTGGTTCGCCAACTCGCCAACACGCAAAAGGAACAGGGCGCGCAGGTGATTGACGTCAACGTGGGGGCCGCCGGTGTGGACGAAGAGCAGATGTTGCCCCTGGCCGTGGAAACCGCCGCCTCGGCGGCCGGCCTACCCATTTGCATTGACTCGACACACGAAAAGGCCCTGCCTGCCGCGTTGCAGGTTGTCGGCGGGAGGCCGCTCATCAACTCAGTGACCGGCGAAGAAGCCTCGCTGGCCCGTGTCCTGCCCCTGGTCAAAGAATTCAATACTGCCGTGATCGGCCTGACCATGAGCGATGACGGCATCCCGAAACTTCAGAAGACCGCCTGCGCGTCGCGGAAAAAATCGTCGAACGCGCCGCCCGGTTGGGCATCGGCCCGGAGCGCATCCTGATTGACTGCCTGACGATGACGGTCGGAGTTGACCATCGAGCCGGGGCCATCACCCTAAAGGCGATCCAACTTGTTCGTGAGAAGCTGGGCCTCAACCTCACCCTCGGCGCCTCGAACGTTTCCTATGGCCTGCCCGACCGCGACTTGTTGAACAACTACTTTGTGGCGTTAGCCATCGCCGCCGGTGTGAACTGCCCGATTGTAGACCCGAGCAAAGTGCGCGGGGCCGTCATCGTTGCCGACCTGCTCACCGGGCGTGATGAGTATGCGCAAAACTACATCGCCCACTACCGAGCCAATCATCCCGAAGCTTGAGATGTTGGGAAGATAAACCTGTGGATATGATTCCGAATCTGGCAGACCCGGCTATCTTCGATGAAGATGGCGGGGGAATCTCGTTGAGCCGTCAGGCCTATCAGCGCTTGCGCGATCAAATCGTCACGCTCAAACTATCGCCGGGAACTCCCCTTCAGGAGTCGACGCTGGTCGAGGAACTCAAGTTGGGGCGCACCCCCATCCGCGAAGCACTGCAAAGGCTGGCCTGCGAGGGGCTGGTCATCCTCCGCCCCCGGCGCGGCGCCTTTGTGGCCGACATCAGCGTCACCGACCTACAGCAAATTTTTGAACTGCGCCAGTTGCTCGAAGGGCACGCCGCCGCCCTCGCCGCCGAGCGGGCCACCGAGGCCGACATCGCCACCCTGGAACAGGCCCTGGCGGATTTGGATGCGGCAGACGCCCGAAATGATACGCAAGCTCATATTGAAATTGACCGTGCCTTCCACGGGGCCCTGGCCCGAAGCGCCCACAATAAATTCCTGCGTTCGGCATTGGGCCGCCTCTACAACTTGAATCTGCGGTTATGGTATCTCGCCCTGGAGCGAATTGGGCCGATGCATGACGCCGTCGAACAACATCGGGCGGCCCTTGAGGCGATCAAAGAACACGATAGCCAAAAAGCTGAAGCAGCCATCCGTGAACACATTGCTGATTTTCAAGAGCGAATCCGGGCCATGATCTGACCGGCGATTGACTTTGCCGCGCGCCTTTTCCAGCGCGCAAGGAGGACCATCAATGCGTGTAAACTACCAAACCAATTCCACTGTCCAATTTGAAATTCTCACTGACGATCAAAAGGAGGATGTGTTTCGCGCCGCACTTCAAGTGCTGGAGCACACCGGTGTCGAAGTCTACAACGACGAGGCGTTGGCCGTCTTGAAGGCGCAGGGCGCTTGGGTTGATGGCGTACGAGTCCGAATCCCAAGCTATCTCGTGCGCCGGGCGCTGGCCACCGCCCCGTCGTCGTTCACGGTGTACAGCCGGGAAGGCGGTCTCGAGAAGAACATCGAGATTGGCCCCAACCGGGTGCATTACGGCCCCGGCCCAACGTGCCCGAACTTCCGCGACCCGCGCACCGGCGAACGGCGCAAATATCTGCGCCAGGATGCGCGTGACGTGGCCCGCGCCTGCGACGCCCTGCCGAACATTGACTTCGTCGAATCGCTCGGCACGGTCAGCGACGTGACCCCTGATCTGGCCGACGTGTACGAGTTTGCCGAAATGATGGCCAACACCGGCAAGCCGATCGTCTCCTGGTCGTACACCCTCGACACCTGCCGGGACATTCACCACATCGCTGCCGCCGTCGCGGGTGGCGAAGAGGCGCTCAGGCAGAAGCCAAACTACATCTTCTACGCCGAGCCGCTCTCGCCATTGCAATCGAATGCCGAGGCCGCCGACAAACTTGTCTATTGTGCCAAGAATCGCATCCCTCTCATCTACACGCCCTGCCCGATGGGCGGCGGCACGGCGCCCACCACCTCAGCGGGCATTCTGGTGACGGCCTTGTGCGAGTCGTTGCACGGCCTGGTGATCGCCCAGGCCATTCAACCCGGCACGCCATTTGTGATGGGTGGTGTGGTCTCGATCATGGACATGCTGAGTTCGGTGCTGGCTTACGGTGCGCCGGAACTGTCGCTGCACTCGGCGGCCCTCACCGAGATGGCGCACACTCTCGGCCTGCCGGTGTGGTCAACGGCGGGGTGCACCGACTCCAAACTGGTGGACGAGCAAGCCGGAATCGAAGGCGCAATCTCACTCCTCTTTGCCGGATTGTCGGGAGCGGACCTCGTTCACGACGTCGGCTACACCGAGTCGGCGATGACGGGCGCTCTGCAAATGACGACGATGGACAACGAGATCATCAGCTTTGTGAAACGCATCCTGCGCGGTATCGAAGTCACGCCCGAAACGTTGGCGGTTGACGTGATCCGCGAAGTCGGGCCGGGCGGCCATTACCTGGCAACCAACCACACTCTTGACCACTTCAAGAATGAGTTCTGGTTCCCGACTTTGATGGATAGAACTCGCTGGGAGGAGTGGTTGGCGAGTGGCAGTCTCACCATGGGCGATCGGGTGCAACAGCATCTCGCCGACATTTTGGAGACGCACGAGCCGGCCCCGCTTGCGCTGGCGGCGCAAAAGGAGATTGGCGACATTCTGGCGAAAGCCGAGGCGAGATACCAATAGAGGCGAAGCATCTGGCAGAATTTTATGGCGAAGGGCGAATTTGCCCTCCGAATGCTTCGTCCCTGCGCCATCCCAACAAACCTTTTCAAAGGAGCAAACCATGAGCGAAGTACTTGTTCAAATTTCCAACACAGTCATCGAAGGCCGGCTGAAGGACATCGCCGCGCTGACGAACAGCGCCCTGGCGTCGGGCCTGACAGCGAAGGACGTGCTCGACAAGGGCCTGATGCCGGGCATGGACGTGATCGGCGCGGAGTTTAAGAAGGGCAAGAAGTTCGTGCCCGAAGTTCTGCTCTCGGCC
>CAYSIV010000086.1:14210-19065 GCA_964431175.1 uncultured Anaerolineales bacterium | reverse complement strand
CCCAGCCCTCAGTTTAGATGCTCAAACATTTTACAGAAAAGAAATTGCGCGGCCGTGCCGAACAGCAAGACCAGGGAAATGAAGAATGCTCTAATCATCAAGGCATCCTCCGCAAACCGTTTTAACAGGTCAAGAATGGTCATCAGGATTACGCGAACCGCGTTAGTCTTCAATGTCATCACTTGGTTGGAACGTCTTTTCCAGCGACGCGCCAGCCATTGCACTCGACTCCGTTTGGACAGCGCGTCCGAGCCAAACGGTCAGCGAACTGATGTCGGCCGGCGAAACCCCAGAGATCCGCGAAGCTTGGCCCAAGGTGGCCGGACGGATCTGACTCAGCTTCTGCCGCGCCTCCGATCGCAAGCTTGGCACGCCTCCGAAGTCAAAAGTTACCGGAATCTGTTTGTCATCCAGTGATTTTGCTCTCTTCGCCTCCAACTCCTGGCGTCGGATGTATCCCTCATATTTGATGATGATTTCAACCTGTGCAGATACTTCTTCGGGCAACGAGGGGTTCTGATGGGGAAGTGACTTGTAAGTGACACCCGGCCGACGGAGCAACTGTGCGAGCGAGTTTGTCCCAACCCGTAACTGATGTAGGCGGTCCAGCTCCTCTTCAATCAGTCGCTGCTTCGCGCGGAAAGTCTCGTAATTGTTTTTCGGAAGCAGCCCGATTTGATGGCCAAGTTCAGACAACCTCAAATCTGCGTTGTCCTGCCTCAATAAGAGTCTATATTCACAACGAGAAGTAAACATTCTGTATGGTTCTGAGGTGCCTTTGGTCACGAGATCGTCGATCAATACACCGATGTAGGCTTGATCACGCCTGAGGACGACGGGATCGCGTCCAAGCACAACCATTGCCGCGTTTATACCTGCAATAAGTCCTTGAGCAGCAGCTTCTTCATATCCAGAAGTCCCATTGATTTGACCTGCCAGGAAGAGGTTGCCGCACACCTTTGTTTCCAACGTCGGTTTCAATTGAGTTGGAAAGACGAAATCATACTCGACGGCATAGGCGGGTCGGACGATCTGTGCATTCTCACAACCAATAATGCTGCTCACGAGCTCCAATTGCACTTCGTATGGAAGGCTGGTGGATAAGCCATTCACATAGATTTCGTCGGTGGAGATCCCTTCTGGTTCTAGAAAGATCTGGTGCCTCTCTTTCTCTGAAAACCTGATGATTTTATCCTCGATGGACGGACAGTATCTCGGCCCGATCCCTTTGATCACTCCCGCATACAATGGAGATCTCGAAATGTTGGATCGCACTATCTCTGCGGTCCGTTTTGTTGTGTGAGTAAGGTAGCACGGCAATTGCCCTCCGACTGATTCTAAGATTGAACCCGGTGGATAATTCTGTGATGTGGTTGCTGGTCCACCCGATCTCGCCGAGGAATGTTCCATGTGGAACAATCCCTCCTTCCAAAATGTGAAATATGGAATCGGATTATCCCCAGGCTGATCCTGTGTTCGCGAAAAATCTATACTCTTCCTGAGTAATCTTGGCGGCGTGCCTGTTTTGAGGCGGCCGAGGTCCAAGCCAATATCTGTCAGTGATGCAGAAAGGCCTATGGACGCAGATTCGCCAGCGCGACCACCTGAGGCTTGACTTGAGCCAACGTGCATCAACCCTTGAAGAAAAGTGCCTGTGGTGATTACAACGGTTCTGCCAAGGTAACGCACACCCATGAACGTCTCCACTCCAATTGCGATCTCGTTTTCTGAAATGAGCGTGATTGTTTGTTCTTGCTTGATTTCGAGATTCGCTTGCCGTTCACAAATCCATTTGAGCCGATATTGGTATGCCTTCTTGTCGCATTGAACTCTTGTGGCTTGAACAGAAGGTCCCCTTTTTGTGTTGAGCGTTCTAAACTGAAGGCCACTCATGTCAGTCGCCTTCCCCATTTCTCCCCCGAGCCCATCAATCTCGCGAACCATGTGACCTTTGCCTAGACCTCCTATGGCTGGATTACAGGACATCTGGGCTACGGTGTCAGGATTCATGGTTAGCAATAAGGTTTGACAACCCAGCCTAGCCGCCGACAGAGCGGCCTCAACACCTGCATGGCCAGCACCAACGACAATCACATCATACTTTTTTTGGAAAACGAACATGATCCAGAGGATTTCTTGTCAGCATATCTCATACTTCGCACTGAACAGCTAGGAATCCATTCGCGTTGTCAGCCGTCTTGATGGATTTGTTGCTAATCGTTCGCAAATTTTGAACACATGCTCGACCTCATCCGGCTTCCCGATGCCTTGAGCAATCTCGGCACAAGTCATGGCTCTACCTTGTTCACGCGTTAGAAGATCAAAAACCTCACCCTGCAAAGTCAGGATGGACTCGGCCGCTTTCTTCCCGGCTTCAACGCCCGGTTGATGGTATGCGTTAATGTTCACTAAACTCGCGTAAGAACCGACCGCACGCTCGAAGAGTGCGATCAATGCGCCAACACTGAGTGAGGACACCTCTCGCACAGTCACCGTGATTGAATCCCTCCCATTCTCAAACAAGGCTTGTCTCGTACCGAGATAAAACCCAGCAAGATGATCTGCCGTCGTAGTGTTTCCATCTACTGTCATTGAACTACTTTCGCCGTCGGAAAGCACCTCCAAGAACGTGCAAAAGAAATCATTCTTTCCATCACGAAGCTGTTTAACATAAGAATGTTGGTCTGTTGAACCTTTATACCAGAACACACTGATTCCTCGGTTCACAATTGCTCCGGCTCGGTCGCGTTCCTTGCCGAGAGATTCCATGACCAGTTGCTGAAGGTATCGGGACAAAAGCTCTAATCTATCTTCATACGGGATGACGACCATGTTTTTCGAGCCTCTTCCATTTCCGGCGTAATACCAAGCGAGTGCAAGCTGGGCTGGATTCGTTCGAGCATCTTTCCGACGTGTGACCTCATCGCATGCCCTATCCACAGTTAGAATAAGCTGAATATCAAATCCTTGCAACTCGGCTAGCAGGAGCCATACAACGGATAATTCACTCGTCCTTCCGCCAATCCAGTCCCACATCGGAAAAGTTGTCAACCACTTTTCTTTGAGAGCGACGTTGAATAATGTGCTGCCCTCCCTCGTGATGACTACAGAATGTTTCTCGAAATGCAAACCAGCCGCTTCATAAGCAGATTTCGCTTCCAACATGCCATTTCGAGTTTCCTTCGTGCCGCCGGATTTGGAGATGACGATGCAAAGAGTCTGGCCCAAGTTGTCACCGATCATCGCGAGCACACGCTGGATGCCATCCGGATCTGTGTTGTCCAGAAAAAAGGCCGTCAACTTATCTCTGTTCGGATGGCCCAACGCATTGGCGACAAACTGAGGGCCGAGCGCCGAACCTCCGATACCAATGATCAAGAGATTCTTGAACGGCCCTGCATGCCCGTGAATCAGCCCCGTACGCACTTCCCTCGCGAACCTCTCCGCACGAGCGAGAGACTTTTCAATCTCCTCCCGGATCTGGCCAGTAGGGGCAAGACTCGGATTGCGCAGCCAGTAATGACCGACCATCCGGCCTTCGTCGGGATTGGCTATCGCCCCGGCCTCAAGAGCGTCCATTTCATCGAAGGCACTTCGGATTCGAGGCTCCATCTGATCGAAGAACCCATCGTCGAACCGCATGCGACTCAGGTCCAACCTCAGGCCGATGGTTGGGAACTCCGTGTAATACTTCTGAAATCGCTCCCAAAGCTGCAGTTTTGAATAATTCATAAATGATCCAGCAACGAACCTCCCCGCATAATCTCCTTAAGCCAACGGAGCAAGAAAAATTCGGAAGAAAAATTTGGAAGCATCTCTTGAAGTTTTCAAAACCGGACATTTTTAAGTCCTGGCTGCCGCAGATTAATTGAAAACTTCCAGTTCCCCCGGTGGGTAATTGTCAAAGGCTCATGCCAACCCGATCCGCCGGCTCACAAAATGGACTTGCCTGCTTGATTGCGTGACGGTAGCTCTTCTGTGTCGCACCCGGGAAAAACATCAACGCACTAACCAAATGAAAACAAACATGCTTGGAATCGCTGTTGTCAGTCTGCTCGCCGCGACGATTGCCGTGGCACCCACCCAAGGGTTCGCACAGGAAAAGAAGCAGGAAAAACCCGCGACCACCGAAAAGAAGGACGTGCCGAAAGGTGAAAAGAAAGCGGGCCACATTCCATTCCACGGCAAGCTTGGCGCCGTGGACAACAACGCGAAGACCATCACGGTCGGTGAACGCAGCTTCCAGATCACCTCGGAGACGAAGCTGTCGAAGGGTGGCAAGCCCGCCACCTTGGATGACGCCGCCGTGGGCGAAGAAGTGAGCGGCAACTACCAAAAAAGCGACGACGGCAAACTGAGCGCCAAATCAGTCCGGTTCGGACCCAAACCCGGAGGCGAAGCCAAGAAAGCCGACGACGCGAAAAAAGAAAAAGTGAAAAAAGAAAAATAGCGCTCGGAATTCGACCGATCAACCGGAGGCAGCGCCGGAAACCCGCCCCCGTTGTTTTCTCAAATCACCGCCGCCACCAACTGGTCTTGGACTTTGGCTTCTCCGTGTCCAGCTGGGCTGATTGTTGCCGCAGCAACTGGCTGCGTGACGCCTCCAAAGCCAGGCTAAATTCGTCGTAGCTGAGAAAGCGATCCGCCGGACTCTTCGCCATCACCTTGACTAACGCGTCGCTGGTCGGCTGGGAAATCTCGGGTAGAACAAGATGGGGCGGCGTCATTGGCGTGTGGACGTGCGCCGAAACCAGTTCCTCCACCGTCGGAGCCTCGAACGGCACGTGGCCGGTCAGCGCGTGATAGAGCGTGCAACCGAGGCTGTACATGTCCGACAAAAACGTTTCGCGTTCGC
>CAYSIV010000086.1:11102-14166 GCA_964431175.1 uncultured Anaerolineales bacterium | reverse complement strand
GGCGTGCCCTCGGTGACGGCACTGGATTCCGGATCCGCCTCAACGCTGCGCGCCAGACCGAAGTCCACCAGTTTGGGTTCATTGTCTGTATTGAACAGGATGTTGCCCGGCTTGATGTCGCGATGCAGGAAATTGTGCTTGAGCGCGAGGTCGAGCGCCGATGCGATCTTGATGCCGATGTCGAGCACGTCGAGTTCGGTCACGCGCTGCTGTTTCTCGATGCGATTGTCGAGGCTGCCGCGGTCGGCCAACTCCATCACCAGATACATCTGCCCCTCGGATTCATCAAAGGTGTAAAGGTGGATGATGTTCGTGTGATTCAGCTGCGCGCAGGCGCGGGCTTCGCGGTAAAAGTTTTCCAGTGCCACCGGGTCGCTGGTCAGTTCTTTCTTCATCAACTTCACCGCCACCAGGCGTTCGAGCACGGTGTCGAACGCCCGATAAACCGTGCCGTTGCCGCCCGAAGCGATCACGCTGCGCAGTTCGAATTGCCGCAGCGGCATGGGCATCATGATGGGATGGCCGCACTTGGTGCAGGGCGTCGTCGCCAGCGGCAGGAGGTCGCCGGAAATGAAAACTTTCGTTTCACACCAGCCGCAGGTGACCATCTTCAGCGATTTCTTGTCGCTCATTGCAAAGAAACCTTAGCACCTCCAGCCAAACCGACAAGTTTGAACGTGTCAACCGCCCGTGCCACGGGGCCAAACTCGTGTAACCATTTCCGCCGCTCCTCGTCTGACGGGGGGTAACTGCCGCACACACTGCGGCCCACAACAACCAAACGAAAGCGAACCGAAGTTTATGAAAGCAACGAGAATCAGTCTGATTGCCGCGTTAATCGCGGGCGTGTTGGTCGCCTACACCCCGGCGGTCCGCGCGCAAGACGCCAAGGAAGGCAAGCCAGCCCCGAAACGCGAAGGTCCCCCCGGCGGTCCGGGCGGTCAACGTGGTGAAGCGGCCAAAGAACGCCTCAACAAGCTGGCGGAAGAACTCAAACTCACGGACGACCAGAAGACCAAGGTCGAAGCCGTTCTGAAAGAACAGCAGGAAAAGATGCGTGGATCGCGCGACCCCAACGCCACCCCCGAAGAGCGCCGGGAAAAAATTAAGGCCAACCGCGAGGAGTTGAGCAAGAAGATGAAAGGCATCCTCACTGCCGAACAGTTTGCCAAATGGGAAAAGATTCCGCAGGGTCGTGGCCCAGGCGGCCCCGGTCGCCCCGGCGGTCCCGGCGGTCCCGGTGGCGATAAGAAACCGGCGGACACAAAGGCCGAATAGCACTGGAGTTTACCTCTGTTTGATCCCACAAGGGACGGCATTGAGCCGTCCCTTTTTTTTGTCCGGGCCGGGCTGGGCCGCAAACCCCCGCAAACCCCCGCTTGACAGGCCGCACAAATTCGCAAACGCTCGCCGGACCGAAACGACAAGTTCGAGACCACCATGAAAAAGAATCACTTCGCATCACTCGAAAAAATGCCCCGCACAAAACGCCTTCTCACCACTCTGTCCGGTCTGGCGCTGCTGACCGGCTGCGTCACGGCGCAACCCGAAGCCGGCTTTACGAGCTTGTTCGACGGCAAAACGCTCGATGGCTGGAAAGCCGCCGACGGACCGCCCGACGGCTACGGCGTGAAGGACGGAGCGATCTTCTGTTCACCGAAGGGCCGCAACCTCTTCACCGAGCAAGAATACAGCGACTTCATCCTGCGCTTTGAGTTCAAACTCGAAGACGGTTCGAACAACGGCATCGGCATCCGCGCGCCGTTCGGCGGGGACGCCGCCTACCTGGGCATGGAAATCCAGATTCTTGAGGATGCCGCCGCGGACCGCGGCAAGTGGGGCAAGCTCCGGCCCGAACAATATCACGGCTCGATTTACGATGTCGTCGCCGCCAAGCGCGGCGCGCTCAAGCCCGCGGGCCAATGGAACACCGAGGAAATCACCGCGCATGGCCGGCACATCAAAGTCGTCGTCAACGGCCAGACCATCGTGGACGCGAACCTCAACGACGTCACCGATCCGGAGAAGATTCACAAACACCCCGGCTTGTTCCGGGACCGCGGTCACATCGGATTCCTGGGCCACGGCGATTACTTGGAGTTCCGGAATCTCCGCATCCAGGACACTTCCCGGCCGGACCCGGACAACACGCCACCCGCCGGTTTCACGGCGCTGTTCAACGGAAAAAATCTCGACGGCTGGAAAGGGCTGCTGAAGTCACCCAATGACAATCCCATCAAGCGCGCCGCGCTCACCGCTGAACAGCGCGCCGAGGCGCAGAAGGAAGCGGACGAAAACATGCGCGCGCATTGGAAGGTAGAGAATGGCGAAATCGTGTTCGACGGCAAGGGCCGCAGCCTCTGTGCGATGACGGACTACGCGAATTTTGAAATGCTCGTGGACTGGAAAATTCCGGCGCACGGCGACAGCGGCATTTATCTGCGCGGCTCGCCGCAGGTGCAGATTTGGGATCCGCACACCGCACCGACCAAGAACGGCGCCGAAGTCGGCTCGGGCGCGTTTTACAACAACCAGAAAAATCCGAGCAAGCCGCTCAAGGTTGCGGACAAACCTATCGGCCAGTGGAATCGCTTCCGCATCATCATGGCCGGGGACAAAGCCCACGTGTATCTCAACGGCGAAATCGTCACGCGTGAAACGGTGATGGAGAATTACTGGGACCGCAGCCAGCCCATCTTCCCCAGCGGCCAGATCGAACTGCAAAACCACGGCGACCAGCTTTGGTTCAAGAACATTTACATCCGCGAACTGCCGGCAAAGTGAGGTGATGAAAAACAATTATTCCCGCCGTGAGTTTCTTCGCCGGGCGGCCTTGACTGCGGCCGGGCTGTGGGTGGCGCCTTGCGTCACCAGCGGTTTGCGCGCCGCTTCGCCAAACGAAACGCTGCTCCACGCCAGCTTCGGCACCAGCGGCATGGCCCACAGCGACATTCAAGGCATCACCCGGGGCGGCGGCGCCCGCCTCGTCGCCGTCGCGGACGTGGACCTCACCAAAGCCCGGGCGCTCAAGAAGGATTTCCCGGAGGTGAAGATTTATCAGGAT
>CAYSIV010000086.1:0-11092 GCA_964431175.1 uncultured Anaerolineales bacterium | reverse complement strand
ATTGGCGCGAGTTGCTCGACAAGGAGAAGGCGATTGACTCGGTCAACGTCACCGTGCCCGACCACATGCACGCCCCGATCGCCATGGCCGCGATGCAACTCGGCAAACATGTTTATTGCCAGAAGCCGCTGACGCACGACATCTACGAAGCGCGCCGGCTCACCGAATTCGCCCGCCAGAAAAAGCTCGTGACGCAAATGGGCATCCAGATTCATTCCAGCGGCATTTACCGGGAGGCCGTCCGCATCATCCAGGACGGGACCATCGGCAAAGTCAAAGAGGTCCACACTTGGAGCAACAAAGCCTGGGGCGACCCCTCCCCACGGCCCGAACGCAGCGACCCGGTGCCGGCGGATTTCAACTGGGATTTCTGGCTTGGCACGGCCGCTACTCGCCCGTTCATCGGCGACAGCTATTATCATCCCGGCAACTGGCGCAAGCGGCTCGACTTCGGCACCGGCACGTTCGGCGACATGGGCTGTCACATTTACGATCCGGTGTTCAAGGCGCTCAACTTGACCGCGCCGATTTCACTGCGCTCGGACGGCCCCGCGCCAAACCAGTGGAACTGGGCCATCAATGCCCGCATCGAATACGTTTTTCCCGGCACGCAATTCACTGAAGGCAAGTCGGTGAAGGTCACTTGGTATGATGGCGACGAGCGTCCGCCGAAGGAAGTGCAACCTGATCTGGGTGGTGACAAGCTGCCCGACCAAGGCTCATTGTTCATCGGCACGAAAGGCGTGATGATGTTGCCGCACATCGCGCGCGCGCAACTTTTCCCCGAAAAGGATTTCGAAAACTGGACGCGGCCCAAGGTGACGGAGAACGATCACTGGCAACAGTTCGTGGAGGCCTGCCGCGGCAATGGCCAGACCGCCGCCAACTTCGATTACGCCGGCCCGCTGACGGAGGCGATTCTGCTGGGCAGCGTCGCGACGCGTTTCCCCAAAGCCACCATGCAGTGGAGCGCGAAGAAGCTGAAGTTCACGAATCTCTCGGACGCCAACCAATACGTCCGCCGCCGCTATCGCAAAGGCTGGGAAGTCAAAGGGCTCTCATGAAGCGGGCGCACTGTGGGCGAGGATCTTCCGTGCGCGGAGTCTCATTAACACCCGGCTTCAGCCGGGTGTGGCGCGAAGAACGAAGCGGGAAACCGTTTCAACGGTTTTCGGCGCGCGGGAGCGAAACCGTTGAAACGGTTGGAATCCGCCCTGTGAGTCAATCACCCAACTGAAGTTGGGTGTTAATGAGAAATCGTGTTCGGCGAATCCGAATTTACATTTTGAAAACGTCTCCGTCCCGCCGTGAGTTCCTCCAACAAACTGCGCTCGGCGCCGCCGGCCCTGAGCAATGGAATTACAGGTTGAATGAACGCGGTTGGTCGGTGTAACTTCTGGCGACGTATGAAGAAGATCACGGCGTTCAAAATCCTTGAGCACTACCACGTCTGGCTGCGCTTCGACGACGGCGTGGAAGGGGAAGCGGATTTATCGCATCTCGTCGGCCGCGGGGTGTTTTCGGTGTGGCGTGACTACGAATTCTTTCGCCAAGCATTCGTCGCCGACTACGGCGCGCTCACCTGGCCTGGCGAATTGGATCTGTGCCCTGATTCTCTCTGGCTGAAAGTGACCTGCAAGCCGGCCGAGGAGTTGTTTCCCGATCTCAAAACCCTTGCCGCTCATGCCTGAAGTCAGCCGCTTCCTCGGGATCGTGATCCGGTTTTACGACGATGAACATCCGCCTCCGCACTTCCACGCGGATTACGCGGAGCATCAGGCGCAGATTGCCATCGGCAGCCAAGCGGTGTTGAAAGGGCGGTTGCCCGGTCGGGTCCTGGGGTTGGTGCAGGAATGAGCGGAACTTCACCGTGCCGAACTCGAACAGTGTTGGGCCCAAGCCCGGCGCGGCGAAGTGCCAAACAAGATTGACCCGCTCGTCTGAGCGCGGAGATTGCGGTTGCGATCGTCAGTGAGATGCCGTGATCCAGTTGCGAACCTGAAAGTACAAAGACAAAGAACCGTTCCGAACCAACGCAGGATTTGACTTATGACCACACGCAAAAACCGCCGTGAGTTCCTACAACAAACCGCCCTCGGCTCCGCCGGGCTTTGGCTCGCGGGCTGCCAGGCCGCGCCGCGGAAAAATTCCGCGAACGAAAAGCTGAACCTCGGCATCATCGGCGTCGCCCACCAGGCGCAATACGACATGAACAATGTCGCCAGCGAAAACATTGTGGCGTTGTGCGACGTGGACGACACCTACCTCGCCGCGGCGAAACAAAAATTCCCGGCGGCGAAAACCTACAACGATTTCCGCCGCCTGCTCGACCAGAAAGACATTGACGCCGTGGTTGTCGCCACACCGGACCACACGCACGCCGTGGCCGCGGCGGCGGCGTTGCGCAGCGGGCGCCACGTGTATTGCGAGAAGCCGCTCACACGCACCATCTCCGAATGTCGCGTCGTCACCGAACTGGCGCGCCAGCACAAGCTCATCACCCAAATCGGCACGCAGATTCACTCAGGAGGAAATTATCACCAGGTGGTGGAACTGATTCAGCAGGGTGCCGTCGGGCCAGTGAACGAAGTCCACGTCTGGGTCGCCGCCACCTACGGCGGCAAGGACGCGCCGAAGGAAACGCCGCCCGTGCCGGCGGGTTTGCATTACGATCTCTGGCTCGGTCCCGTGTCCCCGCGTCCGTACAGCCCGGAGTATGTGCCGATCAAATGGCGGAACTGGTGGGCCTTCGGCGGCGGCGCGCTGGCGGATTTCGGCTGTCATTTCCTGGACCTGCCGCACTGGGCGCTGGGCTTGCGCGCACCGCTGTCCGCGGAAGTGATGGACGGTCCCGCGCCGCATCCCGACTCGACGCCGCCGTACCTGATCGTGCGTTACGAATATCCGGCGCCGAGCGGCCAGCCCAAACCGCTCAAACTCACGTGGTATCACGGCGGCAAAAAACCCGCGCTGCTGCCCGCGGCCATCGCGGCGAAATGGGACAGCGGCGTGTTGTTCATCGGCGAGAAAGGCACCCTGCTCGCGGACTACACGCGCCATCTGATTTTGCGCGAAGCGAACTTCGCCGACTACGCCGAGCCGAAATCCATCCACAGCGATTTCACTCAGCACCACCGAGACTGGCTTCACGCCATCAAAACCAATCAGCCGGCGCCGAGCGATTTCGCCTACTCCGGGCCGCTCACCGAAGCCGCGCTGCTCGGCAACGTGGCGTTCCGCGCCGGCTGCAAAATCGAGTGGGACGCGAAACGTATGCGCGCGAAAAATTGTCCGGCCGCGGATGAATTCATCCATCATCACTATCGCCAGGGGTGGCGCCTTTGAAGTGGTCCGCGGAATCGCCCGCCTCGGAAAACTCGGATTCCTCCAGCGTCGCTTGACCACCGGAATGGCTGCCCCGGCCCGCGGGAGCATCTCAAAGAATGAGCGCGTCAAATCCAACTCAACGATTCTCCCTCACCCTCTCCCGCTGGGAGAGGGAACTGCAGGCGCATGCTCTTCGTTTTGCGGAGATTGTCCTGCTGATCCAGTCGCACGATTTGCCATGGACCGGCGAAGAAGACTCCCTCTCCCAGCGGGAGGGCCGGGGTGAGGGCGACCTTTCCGCTTTGTCAACCCTGCTCAAAAACTGGGAGAATCGCCCGGCCCCCACACCCTGATCAGATTTCTTGACTGTTTCCATTCTGGCGGCATGATGATCGCAACATGAAAGCCAACCGTCTTCATCCACGCACCCGGGCTGGGTTCACACTGATTGAGTTGCTCGTGGTGATTGCCATCATTGCCATCCTTGCGGCCATGTTGTTGCCGGCGTTGAGCCGGGCCAAGACCAAAGCCCAAGGCATCATGTGCATGAGCAACCTCAAGCAGGTCGGGCTGGCCTTGACCATGTATGGGGACGATTTCCGCGGCTGGTTTCCGCCCAATTATCAGGGCAGCGGCAACGGCTACGACCCCCGCAGCCGCCAAGTCGAGCCAGGCTGGATTCAGGGCCACATGGACTGGACGAGCGATCCCGAGAACACCAACACCGCCTTCCTGCTGGCGGGCAAGGTCGGGCCGTACCTCAAGAGTCCCGCCATCTTCAAATGTCCGGCCGATATCTATGCTTCGGCGATCCAGCGCCGCCTGGGCTGGTCCAGTCGCTGCCGCAGCGTCTCGATGAATGCGTTCATCGAAGGCGGCGCCTACAACGATTCTTCCGGCGGCTCCGTCTGGTTCAACGGCATTTATTACCGCTACAATAGATTCACGGACGTTATCAAGCCTCCGCCGAGCGAAGTGTGGATGGTGGTGGATGAACACCCCGGCAGCATCAACGACGGATGGATGGTCCACAGCATGAGCTCGGATGGATTTGTTGACCTGCCGGCCAGTTACCACAGCGGCGCCTGTGGTTTTTGTTTCGTGGATGGCCACGCCGAAATTCACGCGTGGAAAGACGCGCGCACCAAGCAACCGGTGGTGCCGGTGGACGGCGTAAGCGCTCTGGGCGTCTCGGCTCCCAACAGCCAGGATGCGGCTTGGATGAGCCTGCACTCCACCGCGCTCAGGTGACGGCGATGCCCCCGGCTTCCGATCGAAGCTTGCCCAACACGCTCGTCGCCCTGTGCCGCACACCTGAAAAATCTTCGCGCCGCGAAAGCCAAAGCCCATCCAATCAGCACGTCACCATGAACCTCCTGACTCGTCGCCAGTTTATCCGCCGCGGCACGCTTGCCGCCGGCACCGCCACTGCGCTTTCCTTCCCATTCGTCGGCCGGGTGCTCGGCGCGAATGAGCGCATCAACGTCGCGTGCATCGGGGTGGGCGGCAAAGGCGACGCCGACAGCAATGAGGTCGGCGCCTCCGGTGCAAACATTGTGGCGATCTGCGACGTGGACGTGAACACGCTGGACAAAAAGGGCAAGCAGTTCCCCCAGGCAAAACGTTTCAGGGATTACCGCAAGCTGCTCGACGAGGTCGGCAAGGACATTGACGCGGTCACCGTTTCGACGCCGGATCATCACCACGGCTCGGCGGCCATCCGGGCCATGCGGCTCGGCAAGCATTGCTTCTGTCAAAAGCCGCTCACCCAGACAGTCTCCGAGGCCCGCCTCATGCGCGCGCTCGCGGCGGAAAAAAAACTCGCCACGCAGATGGGCAATCAGGGCAGCGCGGAAACCGGCCTGCGGCGCGCGATCGAAGTCGTGCAGGCGGGCGTGATCGGCAAGCCGCGGGAATTGCACGTGTGGTCGAACCGTCCCATCTGGCCGCAAGGCCTGATGCGGCCGGCCGGCGAAGACCCGGTGCCCGAGCAACTCGATTGGGATCTCTGGCTCGGCCCGGCCGCCAGGCGGCCCTACAAGCAGGGCGTTTATCAACCGATCAACTGGCGCGGCTGGTTTGATTTCGGCACCGGTGCGTTGGGCGGCGTGGCCTGCCACACGGTCAACATGCCGTTCCGCGCCCTGAAGCTCGGCTATGCCACCGTGGTCGAGTGCGAAGTGGCCTCGCGTTTTTTCCCGGAGACCTTTCCGAAAACGTCCCGCCTTCGTTTCGAGTTTCCCGAACGCGAAGGTCTGCCTCCGCTCAAATTCTGGTGGTATGACGGCAGTCCCGGCGACGAACTCATGCCGCTCCGTCCGCCGGCCGATCAGACGCGGGAGATTTTACAAACCATGGGGACATTGCCTCCCAGCGGCGCGCTGATCGTCGGTGAAAAGGGAAAGCTGTTCTCTCCCGACGACTACGGGGCGCGCTTCCTCGTGGCGATGAAGGATCAGGAGTTGTATGTGCAGGGCGACAAGCACGAAGCCGTGACGGCGGTGCCGCAAACCATTCCGCGCTCGCCCGGCCACAAGGAGGAGTGGTTCCGCATGATGAAAGAGGGCACGCCTTCATTTTCCAATTTCGACATCGCTGCCTATCTGACGGAAATCATTCTGCTCGGTTGCGTCGCCATGCGCGTCGGCGAGGGCTACCGGATGCAGTGGGACGGGCCGAACATGAAGTCCACCAACTTGCCGCAGGCGGCCCGTTTCGTGAAGCGTGACAACCGCAAGGGCTGGGAGCTATAGTCCGCCATTGTGAAGGCTTCACTGTTCAAAGGGCCGGCCCGGTTGTTTCACCGACGCTCGGCGACGAGCGCGCGAATCCGGCGTAGCACAGGTTTCCCAACCTGCTGTAGCGCCGATTTCCTGATCGGCAGGGCGTCGAACCGGGCGGACCGTGCGCAGGTTTGGAAACCCGTCCACCCTCCGCAGTGCCGCTACGGAGGACGGGCGACACAGCAGACCAGGAAATCTGCGCTACGGTCGAGCGGTCAGTTCTCCGCGTTCGGAATGTTTGTTGCGATCTCCCTCCTCGCATCCCAAGCCGCTGCTGCAGACCCAACGGACCGCTTCATGGGTGACTGGCAGGGCAGCATCACCATCGGCAGCCAGAAGCAGCCCGTCTCGGTTTACATGATCCCGCTGGACGAGGGCCGCTACGAGGCTCGCATCGTCGCCGACTTCCGCGAACGCGGTCCTTATCTCTTCCGGTTGCGCGGCGTGGTGCGCGACGATCAGTTCCGATTCATGGATGACATCCCGTTCGACGTTGGCGGGATCACGGGCACCACGGACGCCGGCGTGGTCTTCGCGGCTTCGCTTTGGTCGGGCAAACTCACGGGCGATTCGGTCCAAGGCAGCGTGGCGGGCCGTCAAGCGGGCCAGTTCGAACTCAAGAAGTCGCCGCGCGTGTCGCCCGATCTGGGCAAGCGCCCGCCGGCAGGCGCGGTGGTGTTGTTCGATGGCGCGAATCTCGATCAATGGCAGTCGCGCAATGCGGGCCAGCCCGTCACGTGGAAACTTCTCCCGGACGGAGTGATGGAAGTCTTCAAGGGCGGCGACATCGTGAGCAAGGAAAAGTTTGGCGACCATCAATTGCATCTGGAGTTTCGTTTGCCGTACATGCCGCGCGCGTTTGGCCAGGCGCGCGCGAACAGCGGCGTTTACGTGCAGGGCCGCTACGAGCTGCAGGTGCTGGACAGCTACGGCTTGGAAGGCCTCAACAACGAATGCGGCGGTTTCTACCAGATTCGCCGGCCGCAGGTGAACATGTGCTTCCCGCCGCTCCAGTGGCAGAGTTACGACCTCACCTTCCACGCGGCCCGGCGCGGCGACGATGGCAAGAAGTCCGCCAACGCGCGCATCGCGGTCGTCCACAACGGCGTGGTGATCCATGACGACTTCGAACTGCCACACTGCACCCCGGGCGCCGTGGACGAAAAGGAAGGCGAACCCGCCGGCCTGCTGTTGCAGGACCACGGCAATCCGGTCCAATACCGCAACATCTGGGTGAAGCGGCTGTGATCTCGGCGCAACTCCATTTGTGATCTCAGCCATAACAGGATTGATCGCCGGCGCGCTGCATGTGTGGTCCGGGCCGGACCATCTCGCGGCCATCGCGCCGCTGGCCGTGCGGCGTCCGCGCCGCGCGTGGCAGGCCGGCATGCGCTGGGGCTTCGGCCATTCGGCGGGCGTGGGCCTGATCGGCTTGCTCTCACTGTGGCTGCGGGACTGGCTGCCGGTGGATTTGCTTTCGTCGTGGGGCGAACGGCTCGTGGGCGTGATGCTGTTCGGCATCGGCTTGTGGGCATTGCACCGCGCGCTCCGGCACAACGTCCACGCGCACGAACACGAACACGATGGCGAGCCGCACGTTCATCTGCACACACACGTCCACGGTCACGCGCCGGAGCGCGACCTGCCGCATCGCCACACGCACGCCGCGTTCGCCATCGGCGTCCTGCACGGACTCGCGGGCAGTTCGCATTTTCTCGGCGTGCTGCCGATTCTCGCGTTCCCGACCCAGGCCCAGGCCATCGCGTATCTCGCCGCGTTCGGAGTCGGCACCGTGATTTCCATGGCGACGTTTTCCTCGGTGATGGGACTGGCGACGCGGCGCTTCGCCGTCGGCAGCGTGAAAGTTTATCGCGGTTTGCTGAGCACCTGCGCGGTGACGGCCATGGCCGTGGGCTGTTTCTGGCTGGCCACGAGTTTCCGTTAGTGTCGCCGCCGTCCTCGTCTGCGGCAGGCGCTGCGGGCGTCCCGCCTGCAGGTGAAACTCCAACCGGGACGGTCGGTGGGATGATGACCGCCGGGATGGCTGCCCCACCGCTTTCAGAAAAATCTGTCAATACCATTGACACCTCTTAGCCGGATCCATGCAGTTGGAAAACGGAATGCCGGCTTAAACGCAGAGGCGCAGAGGCCGCGGAGAGGCGCAGAGGGGAAACAGTTGAAGCACACCAAAAGGTGAGCGCTGATTTGTTTGCCAAACTCTGCGCGCCTCCGCGTTCTCTGCGCCTCTGCGTTAAGATCAGCCCAAGTTCAACTGCATGGGGCCGGCTTAGAACTTTCGCTTGCACACCAAACCGCGACACGAAATGATCGTGGAACGCAACCGGAAGCGCGGACAAAAACCATCGAAAGATGCTCTTAACCAAGCGCCATTCAGACCCCGTTCTGAGCAAGCCGGGCCACGTGAAATACCGCCGCCACCGGCACCGGCGACGGGCGCGCCGATTTTTCCTGATTCTGCTGGGCGCAGTGATCGTCATGGGTGTGCTCTTTTGGATCACTTACCAGCTCAATCAATGGGTTGCCTCTCCGCCACCCACCCCGCCCGTTCCTGATGATGCCTCGGTCCAATTCAAATGACCCGCGCGCGCAACGGGGTCTTGATGATGGCTGCTTTCCACCGTGAAGTGGCCCCGAGGACCTGCACAAGGTTGAATTCGTTTTGGTTTTCAGATTCAGGCCTTCCTTTCGCTTGTTGCAGGCGGTTGGCCATGTGCGTACATGTTTCCATCTGCAACTCCGCGGCGATCCACTTCAACGTCACACTCGTGCCGGCCCGCAGCCGTTGTGCGATCGGGATTTTCCGTGACAATCAGCCTTCGCTCGCGGCGCCAACTCTGCCCCCGTCCGGCCCAACTTGTCCAGTGCTTCATTCAGCATGTGCCGCGCCTTTTCCTCCGTCGTCTCGCGCCGCGTTTGGGCGTGTTGGCTTTCGCGCGCGCGCGAGTGCGCCGGTGCCGACTGGAAAACTCGGACGACCGACTCCACTACACTTCCCAGGAACGTGCAAAGAAATTGTTTTCAGAAAAGTTTTTCGTGATTGAAGCCGAACTGGCGGGGCATTTGCGCGCGACGTTTTCCGTCAAGCCTGCCGGCGCCTCACCGCGCAATACGCCGTGGATACGAACCGCGTTTATCTCACCGGTATGAGCATGGGCGGCTACGGCACGTGGCGGCTGGGCCTGACGCATCCGGAAAAGTTTGCGGCGCTCGTGCCCATCTGCGGTGGCGGCAATCTGATTGATGCCATCCTCGGCCCCGGCGACAAGGGGGCGACGTGGAAGAACCTGCCCATCTGGGCGTTTCACGGCGCGAAGGACGCAGTCGTGCCGCTCGACGAATCCGAGCGGATGGTCAAGGCGCTGAAGAAGTATGGCGTGAAAGAAGTGAAGCTCACGGTTTATCCCGAGGCCAATCACAACTCGTGGACGGAAACTTACAACAACCCGGGGCTATACGAGTGGCTGCTCTCGCACGCGCGGGCGGGCGGCGGCGCGAAGAATTGAGATTTCCGGGGCCGGATGCGCACTACGAAGCGAGGTCGTCGCGCAAAGAGGTCGGAGCGCCGGTCTCCGACCCGGCGCGTTGGTGCCGATTTGCAACGGGCCGGGTCGGAGGCCGGCGTTCCCTTTGCTGAGGATTCGGGCTTCAAAATGACTTTGCCTCCACCACCCGGACCGCAACCGGGAGCGGAGTTTCAATCGCACCCGCCAGTTCCAGCGCCTCGCTGCTGGTGAACTGACCGGTGATCTGACCGCGCCCTCCGGTGATCGGAGATTGAATGACCGGGGCGGAGTAGAGCTTGCCGTCCAGCACGATCGCCAGTCGCCGTCCGATGTTATCGGCTGTCACCTTCGCAAAAGCAGCGGCAGCTTCCGGCTGCATCGTGAAGGCGATCTCCGGCTCGCCACGATTCCCGCGCAGGACCATCGCATGCTCGATGAGGTTTCCGCTCAAGCCTAATTCGGTTTCGGTTTTGACGAGGACTCGTTCGAGATACACCGGCCTTGGCGGGCTAAGGACTTCCCGTTTGAGAATCTCATAGCCAGGCGGCACTTCACCGTTTTGAATCAGTCTGTCGCTTTCCGGATGCACCAGGCGGAACGCCAACACGCCCTGACTAAACAGGAGGCTTTGAACCTTTTGGGAGTCACCGGGATTCCGAAGGGCAGCCACCACTCGAACCTGCGCGTTCGAGACCGTCTCCCAATAGACCCTGACGCCCACCCTCGCCGCCCGTCTTCGGATCGCCTCCTGGAGAATTGGAAGCTCGTTCGTCCCGGCACTTGTCTTTGAGGAACCAACTTCCAGGATGAACGCCGTGCCGTGCTCGGGCGCTTGGGTAAGCAGCCTGGCTTGGCGGTGGTTGAAATAGAACGCGAGTCCCGCCGCCGTGAGCAAGACGCCGACCGCCGCCGCGCCAATCATCAAAATGATTCTGGTCATGACTCACCATTCCTTTCGAGATTGATCATTCCAAGCCGCTGGCTTTGCGCGCGCGTTTGAGAACTTCGGTGGCCTTTCCGCGCGCTTTCGCGGCGCCGTCAGCGAGAACCTTGTTCACGAAATCCAGGTTTGCAGAGAGTTCCGAGCGTTTCTTGCGCTGAGCCTCGAAGTAAGTCCAGTAACACTCAAATAATGCTGTTTTCAGACTGCCGTAACCAAGTTCACTACCGTTGCGCAGACGATTTTCCCACTCATCCGCGAAACTCGACGGGCCGACAAGTTTCAGAAGTTGCAACGCAATGTTATTCTCTGCATCGGGTTTGGGTGCGGTTGGTGGGCGCGAATCCGTCTTGATGGCCATGATTTTCTTACGCAATGTTTTCTCCTCGCCGAAGATCTCGATGGTGTTGCCGTAGCTCTTGCTCATCTTCTCGCCGTCCACCCCGGGCACCTTAGCGGTGGCTTCGCGGATTTGCGGCTCGGGAATCACAAACGTCTCGCCGTATTGCTCGTTGAAC
>CAYSIV010000085.1:0-19095 GCA_964431175.1 uncultured Anaerolineales bacterium | reverse complement strand
CCTTCGCGTTCTTGGCGTCTTCGCGGTTCAAATGGGCTTTTTTCAGTGGAGCCATTTGTGCAACCTGAAACGCGAAATACCCATCAAGGCTATGCGGCTCGCACAGGGCTTTGCCTCTTGACTTCAAGCCGTCGAGTTTGTTATAGTGCCATTCAATCGAATACACTAAAAACGTTGAAGAGGACGAGTACGCGCCAAAACGGTGCGCAGAGAGTCGGGCAGAACCTGGTGAGAGCTTGACGCACACGCCGGCGCGAAATGGACCTCAGAGTTGCCAGGCCAAAGACATCCCCACTTATCTGTGGGAGCGGTTTGTAACCGCGATGCGATGCCGAGTAGCCGCCGCCGGAGACGCCACCGTTATCAAGGTAGAGGGTATCACTCGCTTTTAGGTAGTACCCGCAACAAGTGAGGCTGGCCTTCGCAAAAATCCGTCGCATCATCGGCGGATTTTTTGTTTGAAGGCATTGCCTAAATGGGTGGCACCACGGAAGACTGCTTTCGTCCCAGCAAGGGAAGCAGTCTTTTTGATTCACAAGAGCACTACAACGAATTGAAGGAGCATCCCTATGACCAAACCCCGCCTTCTCACCGGCGACCGCCCCACCGGGCGACTCCATCTCGGCCACTATGTAGGCAGTCTCGCCAACCGTGTCAAATTGCAATACGAGTACGAAGCCTTCGTGATCATCGCCGACTTGCACACGCTGACCACCAGGCCGGAGCGCGACTTCATTCGCGCCATCCCTGGCTTCATCCGCGACGCCGTGCTCGACTATCTGGCCGTCGGCATCGACCCGGAGCTTTCCACTATCTTTGTGCAGTCGGCTATTCCCGAAACCTACGAACTCAACTTGTTGTTCGAGATGCTGGTCACCGTGCCGCGCTTAGAGCGCCTGCCTTCATTGAAAGATATGGCCCGCGACGCGAATTTAGACACGATGCCCTTTGGCCTGCTGGGCTACCCGGTTCTGCAGGCGGTGGATATTTTGCTCCCCCGCGCCAACCTGGTGCCGGTTGGCAAAGACAATCAGGCGCACGTGGAACTGGCCCGCGAGATCGCCCGCCGCTTCAACGCCCTGTACGCGCCCGTCTTCCCCGAACCCGAGGTGCTGGTGGGCGAAGTGCCAACGCTGGCAGGCACGGACGGCGGCGCCAAGATGAGCAAGTCGTTGAACAACGCTATTTATCTGTCGGATGACGCGGCGACGGTGGCAGAGAAAGTGCGCGGCATGTACACCGACCCCAATCGCCTGCGCGCCACCGATCCCGGCACGGTCGAAGGCAATCCAGTCTTCGCCTATCACGACGCCTTCAACGCCGACCCAGACGAAGTGGCTGAGCTGAAGGAACGTTATCGCGCCGGCAAAGTGGGCGACGTGGAAGTGAAAGCCAGACTCGCCAAAGCCCTCAACGCCTTCCTCGAACCCTTGCGCGAGCGCCGGGCGCATTACCTGGCCCGCCCCCTGCTCCTGCAGGATGTGATCGCCAACGGCATTCGCCGCATGCAGGCCGAAGCCAGAGAGACGATGCGGCTGGTGCGCGAAGCAACCGGGCTGGACTATGTGGCCGAGTTGTATCAGGACACGGTTGATATTTTTGGCGAGAGCGAGTGACTGGAGATTAGAGATTGGAGATTAGACGCTTCGCGTGGAGGTTGGAATGTTGGCCCTAATAGACAACTACGACTCGTTCACTTACAACCTTGTGCAATACTTCGGCGAGTTGGGCGCAGAGATACAAGTGTTTCGCAATGATCAAGTAACACTTGATCACCTTGTCACCTTGTCACCAAGTCACCTTGTCATCTCCCCCGGCCCTGGCGACCCAAATGACGGCGGCATCTCCAATGACGCTATTCGCCGCTTCACCGGCAAGATTCCAGTGCTGGGGGTGTGTCTCGGTCATCAGTGCATCGGCGCAGTGTTCGGCGGCAACGTCCGGCGCGCGACGCGGCTCATGCACGGCAAAACATCGCCGGTTTATCACAGCGGCCAGGATTTGTTTGCCGGCCTGCCGTCGCCGTTCAATGCCACCCGCTATCATTCGCTGATTGTCGAAGAGCCGTTGCCCGACGATCTTGAAACTCAAGCCTTCACTCAAGAGGGTGAAGTGATGGCTCTGCGCCACAAAGACTACCCGACCTTCGGCGTGCAGTTCCACCCGGAAAGCATTTTGACCGAGGGCGGGAAGGTGTTGTTGAAGAATTTTCTAGATTTCTGATTTTCGATTGTTGATTGCTGATTTTGTTAATCAGCAATCAGAAATCAACAATCAACAATGGAGATAGAACCATGATCAAAAACGTTCTTCCCAAACTCCTCCGCCGCGAGAATCTCACTCAGGCCGAAGCAGAAAGCGCCATGACCGACATCATGGGCGGCACGGCCACCCCGGCTCAAATTGGCGGCTATTTGATTGCCTTACGGATGAAAGGTGAAACCGTCGACGAGATCACCGGCAGTGCCCGGGCGATGCGGGCCCACGCCACCAGGGTGGAGACAGGCCGCCGTGACGGCTCCCCTCTATTCGATACCGCCGGAACGGGAGGCGATGGCGCGGGCACGTTCAACGTTTCTACGGCGGCGGCGTTCGTCGTCGCCGGGGCCGGGCGCAAAGTCGCCAAACACGGCAACCGCGCCGCGTCGTCAGCCTGCGGCTCAGCCGACGTGCTGAGTGCGTTGGGCGTGAGCCTGGAGCTGACGCCGGAACAAGTGGCAAAGTGCATTGCCGAAGTGGGGATCGGCTTCTTGTTCGCGCCCAAGTTTCATCCGGCTATGAAGCATGCCGTGGGGCCGCGCAAGGAATTGGGGCAACGCACGATCTTCAATGTCCTCGGCCCGCTCACCAACCCGGCCGGCGCGAGCCAGCAACTCATCGGCGTGTACGACCCGGCGCTGACCGAGACGATTGCCAAAGTATTCGGCGAGCTTGGCGGGGTAGCGGCTTTTGTGGTGCACGGGCATGGCGGGCTGGACGAACTAACCACGACCGGCCTCAATCGAGTTAGCCATCTCAAAGACGGCCAGGTAACAACGTTTGAACTTGACGCGCAAACGCTTGGTCTGCGCCGCGCCGACCCGGCTGATCTCAAAGGCGGCTCACCGGAAGACAACGCGCAAATCATGCGTCGCGTGCTGGGCGGCCAGAGCAATGGGGCGTTGAAGGACGTGGTTCTGCTCAACGCCGCCGCCGCCATCGCCGCCGACTCAGGCGATCTCACCGGCGGCTTGACCGAAGCCCGCACTGCTCTCGAAAGCGGCGCGGCGCTGGCGAAGCTGGAAGCGCTGGTTAAGTTGTCGAATGAACTGGGAAAGAGCTAACCGCGAAGACGTGAAGGGCGCAAAGTTTTCAACGCCATGAAATCCAAATCCAGGACGCGCCCTGAAGAGTGAAGACCAGACCCAGTAAGCCGAAGGGTAGAAAAGCTATCCAAGCAAATACCAGTTTGATTACTGAAAGGGTTGGAGACTTCGGCCAGCGATATGCATTTAGCTGTTTAATTAACAACAAGGGTGAGCCAAGAAAAAGGGTGTGAAGACCACCGAACATCTCAACCATGCCATCAAACCACTCGATATGCGTGTACTGCTGAATAAGGCGGGCGATGCCGCCAGCAAGAAATACTGTGATCAGCACAAACAGATAAAAGTTTCTGAAACGCTTCAGCCTGTCCCCTTCTTCATCTGGCATATCATGGCGCGGCTTTTTGGAGAACACGCGAGGAGTATAAGCTATCTTGTGTTTTTTCTTTGCGTTCTTTGTGCCTTCGCGGTGAAAGAAGTGACCATCCTCTCTGAAATCTTTGTTCACAAACGCGCCGAGGTGGCAGAGCAAAAAAAGCGCGTGCCGATGATCGAGTTGCGGCGGCAGATCGAAACGGCCAGACCGCCGCTCGATTTCGTAGCCGCGCTCAAGGCCGCCCGGCGCCCGGCGCTGATTGCCGAGGTGAAAAAGGGATCGCCGTCAAAGGGTGTGATGGTGGCCGACTTCGATCCGCTCCGGCTGGCGCAGACCTACGCCGCCAACGGGGCGGCCGCCATCTCGGTGTTGACCGACGAAAAATATTTTGGCGGCGCGCTGGACTACTTGCGGCAAATTGCCGCGCTCAACTTGCGACGCAAACTTCCCGAAGGTTTGGAACCTTCGGGAAGTTTCGCAGGTGTGCCGCTCCTTCGCAAAGAGTTCATCTGCGATCCCTATCAGGTTTACGAAGCGCGGGCGGCAGGCGCGGATGCCGTTCTGCTCATCGTGGCCGAATTGAGCGATCACGAGTTGTTCACGTTTCAGAATCGAACTCGTCATTTGGGCATGGCGGCGCTGGTGGAGATCCACACTTACTATGAACTGGCGCGCGCCCTGCGCTGTGGCGCGACTCTGGTCGGCATCAACAACCGCGACTTGCGCGACTTCACGGTGAATCTCGACACCACCCGCCGCCTGCGCCCCCTGCTCCCTCCCCAGGTCACCGTCGTGGCCGAAAGTGGCATTCGTTCGCCGGATGACTTCTGCGGGCTGGGGGCGGATGCGGTGCTGGTGGGCGAGGCGATTGTGCGAGCAGGAGATGTGGCGGTGAAAGTGAGAGAGTTAGCAAGACAGTGACTCACCACAGAGAACACAGAATCCACAGAGAAGCGATATACAAAAAACTCTGTGTTCTCCGTGTGCTCCGTGGTTAAACTATGAAAATCAAGATTTGTGGTGTAACAACAGTTGCCGATGCGCTCATGTGCGCCGAAGCCGGGGCCGACTTCATCGGGCTGAATTTCTATCCGAAGAGTCCCCGCTATCTTGCGCCTGAAACTGCGCGCAGAATCGCATCGGTTCTTCACGATCTGCCAAAGCCACCCATCCTCGTCGGGGTGTTCGTCAACGAGTCGGCGGCAACAATGACGGCGGTGCTGGACGAATGCGGCTTGGACCTGGCGCAGTTGAGCGGCAACGAGCCGGAGGACGTTTTACAGGCGATAGGCGCGCGCGGATTCAAATCAGTTCGCAATTACCAATTACCACGCGAAGCGGCTAATAACCAATTACTTCTCTTCGACGCTCACACCGTCGGTCAATTCGGTGGGACAGGGGAAACGGCAGATTGGGCGGTGGCGGCTGGACTGGCGAAGCAATGTCGGCTCTTGCTGGCCGGCGGCCTCACCCTAGACAACGTCGCCCAGGCGATTCAGCAAGTCCAGCCGTGGGGCGTGGATCTGGCCTCAGGTGTCGAGTCGGCTCCGGGCGTGAAGGATCGGGCCAGAGTGATCACATTTATCGAAGCGACAAAACAGACGAAGGGCCAATGACGAAAGAATCTGCTTTCGTCCGCCGTCCTTCGTTATCAACTATGACTCTAACTCCCTACTCTAACTCCCCCGGCAAGTTCGGCCCTTACGGCGGCCAGTTTGTGCCTGAAACGTTGATGCCGGCCCTCGACGAACTCGTGGCGGCTTACAACGAAGCTCAAGCCGACTCGGCTTTTCAGCGCGAGCTTCAGCGCTTGCTCGAAACCTATGTTGGCCGCCCAACACCCCTCACCCAGGCCAAGCGACTCAGCGCCCAACTTGGCGGGGCGCAGATTTATCTCAAGCGTGAAGACCTGGCCCACTCCGGCGCGCACAAGATCAATAACGCTCTCGGCCAGGCTCTGCTGGCAAAACGAATGGGCAAGAAACGCATCATCGCCGAGACCGGCGCCGGGCAACACGGCGTGGCCACGGCCACCGCCTGCGCCCTGCTCGGCCTGGAGTGCGTCGTCTACATGGGCGCGGTGGACATGGCCCGGCAACAGCCCAACGTCTTTCGCATGAAACTGCTTGGCGCGGAAGTGCGCGATGTGGAGAGCGGAACCAAGACGCTCAAGGACGCCATCAACGAAGCCATTCGCGATTGGGTGACGAACGTGCGCGGCACCTATTACTTGCTCGGCTCGGCGCTCGGCCCGCACCCTTACCCGACGATGGTGCGCGATTTTCAATCTATCATCGGGCGCGAGGCGCGGGCGCAAATTCTGGAGCAGGTCGGGCGATTGCCCGATACGCTCATCGCCTGTGTTGGCGGCGGTTCGAATGCCATTGGCTTGTTCCACGACTTCATTACCGACGAGAGTGTGGAAATGATCGGCGTGGAGGCCGGCGGCTCCGGCATCGCCAGCGGCAGACATGCTTCGCGCTTTGGCGATCCGCGAGTCGGTCGAGTTGGAATCCTGCATGGCGCCAAGACCTTCGTTTTGCAAACGCCCGACGGCCAGATCGCCGAGACGCATTCGATCTCGGCCGGTCTCGACTATGCCGCCATCGGCCCGGAACACTCATTCCTTCACGACAACGAGCGCGCCTTTTACACTTCCGCCACCGACGAAGAGGCCTTAGCCGCCTTTTCAACCTTGTGCCGCACCGAGGGCATCATCCCCGCCCTTGAGTCGGCGCATGCCGTCGCCGAAGCTCTCAAGCGCGCCCCGACGATGCGAGCGAATCAGGTCATCATCGTTAATCTTTCAGGCCGGGGCGATAAAGATTTGGATACGGTGATGAAACACCTATGAACCGCATCCCCACCGCCTTCGCCCACCGCCCCGCCCTGATGCCTTACCTCACCCTGGGCTACCCGGATCCCGAAACGTCGCTGGCCTGCGCCCAAGCCGCCGCCGAGGCCGGAGCCGATCTGATCGAACTTGGCGTGCCGTTCAGCGATCCGCTGGCCGACGGCCCGGTCATCCAACACTCGACGCAAGTGGCGCTGGAGCACGGCGTCACCCTCGCTAAATGTTTGGCGATGACGGCTGAACTGCGGCGGCGCGGCGTGGTCGCTCCACTTCTGTTAATGGGCTACTACAACCCGATCTTCGCTTACGGCCCGGCCCGGTTCGCCAGTGACGCCGCCTCTGCCGGGGCCGACGGCTTCATCGTCCCCGACCTGCCTCTTGAAGAAGCAAACGAGCTTGAAAGCGAAAGCCGCAAGCACAGCCTGTCACTGATCTACATGCTTGCCCCGACTTCGACGCCGGAGCGAATCACAAGAGTCGTCTCACGCGCCAACGGCTTCATCTATCTGGTCTCGGTGGCGGGCGTGACCGGCGAACGTTCGGGTGTGGCCGACGGGTTGAGGGAGTTCGTTGGTCGGGTGAAAGAGTCGGCCAATGTTCCGGTGGCGGTTGGGTTTGGGATCAGCACCCCGGCCCAGGCCGCCGAGGTCGGCCAGTTCGCCGACGGCGTCATCATCGGGTCGGCCGTCATCAAAGCGGCGAGCGGTGAGAGGCCGATTGAAGGCGTGAAGGAATTTGTAAAGAGGACAAAAGAAGCTTTACGAATCTGAGATTATGCTGTCACTGCGATGAGGCTCAACACTTGCGGAGGGAGCGGCTGCAGATGCGTAACAGCAAAAGGCGAGTCGGGCAAAGATTCCACAACAGACACATCCAGCCAAGCATTAACCGGCGTCGACACCACGACTCTCATAACGAGATCGCGTTCAGCCAGCGGCAAATCGGCCAAGCCCGTCAGCGGAAAACTTCGCGGCCCCAGTGGCGTTGGCTTGATGAGTTCGGAGAAATCTAACAACGACAGGCTGACAGCCTGTTGAGCATCGCGATCAAGGCTCAAGGCAATATTATCGGTCAGTTCAATTGTCCAGGCCGGGCGTTTTGGGCCAAAGTACACGTCCAAAACGTCGCCTTCTTCGTCGTATTCGTAATGCTCTTTTTGTTCGTCGGTCATTGGGTCACCTCTTGCCATAGATAAAAAAAGCCCGGACGGTTGTTACGTAGTTATTGGGAACGGTCAATCCGTCCGCGTCTGTTGTCTCGCCAAACAGCACGACGACAACAAGAACGATTAGCCTCGTCCGTTGCCATGCGATTTGTGATCCCGTTGGATATTATAGCCAAGATAAAGCAAAACCCTTGATTGTGCTAAGATTGGCGGCATGACTCCAGATTTTTCCCCCGCCGAGTTCGGCGCCGCCTGGCACAAATTCATCGAGTTCGTCAATTCCCAAATTCCCCCATCCGAGCCGCCGCCGCCGTTGTTGGCCGACAAGATCACGGCCTTCCTGGGGGTCGACCCCACCCAACTGGTTGTGGTCAGAGAAAGTTTTGCCGATCGCGACCTGCCGAATTTGCAGATCGCGCTCGATTACTTCCTCACCGGCCCCGAACGCTCGGCCGAACAAGCAGGCTATCTCACCGACCACGACTACCCCGGCTTCAGCCTGTCCACCATTTTAACCCGGCGGCAATATCAATACGTCGCCGAAGGGCCGGTGCAGTATCGCTCGGTGGAATTGGCGGACGGCGAACGCTTGCAGTGCATGGAACGCGGCTTGTATTTGATCCACGATCACGACACGCGGCTGGTGGTGTTCGTGCGCGCGGCCGAGAATTTCTTTGGCGGGCAGGGCGTGACGCTGGAAATTTTGTGCCCGCTGTCCGAGTGGGCCGAACGAGCCTTATCCGAGATTCGCAAGCTGGCCCACGAGCGCAACGTCTATCGCGGCCACGTCCTCGCCCTGGGCGCGCACGGGCCAGACAGCATCGGCTTTCACAACCTGCCGCAGATCGAGCGCGACTCGATCATTCTGCCGCCCAGGCTATTGCAGACGATTGAACGCAACACCTTGAGCTTCGTGGAATTGTCGCCGCGACTGCGGGCCGCCGGCCGGCACGTGAAGCGCGGCCTGCTCTTTCACGGCCCGCCCGGCGCCGGCAAGACGCTCACCATCATGTACCTGCTGGCGCAGATGAAGGGCCGGACGGTGATCCTGCTCACCGGGCGGGTGATGGGGCTGATTACGCAGGCCTGCCAGCTGGCCCGCCTCCTCGCGCCGTCGGTGGTGGTGCTGGAAGACGTGGACTTGATTGCGGAAGAACGAGAGCGCGAGAACGCCGCCGGCCCTCTGCTCTTTGAATTAATGAACGAGATGGACGGGCTGTCGGAGGACACCGACGTGCTGTTCATCCTCAGCACCAACCGGCCCGACCTGTTGGAGCCGGCCCTCACCGCCCGCCCGGGCCGGATTGACCAGGCCATCGAATTCCCCCTGCCCGACGCCGACTGCCGCCGCCGGTTGTTGGCGCTTTACGGCAAGGGGCTGGACTTGCAGATCGAAGACCTCGAAGGCATGGTGCGCCGCACCGAGGGCGTCAGTTCGGCTTTCATTCGTGAGCTGCTTCGCAAAGCCGCCCTCATCGCCGCCGACCAGAGCCGGGAGTCCACCGCGCCGCTGGTGGTTGCCGATACGCACTTGCGCGAGGCCCTGCAAGCCATTCTCACCGAAGGCGGGCAGTTGACTCAGAAGTTGTTGGGCGTTGCGCCGGGGGCGTTGCAGGGGTAATGATGCCTTTTTCTTTCGAGGGATCCAAAGACGAAATCGCCCGGCTGGTAAAGCACTTTGCCACCAACAAGGCCATGTATGTTGCTCCGGCCTACAAAGAAGCTCACGCTCGACAAGAGTTTATTGACCCGCTCTTTGTGGCTCTCAATTGGGACGTGCATAACTACCAGCAGGCCGCGCCCGATTACCGCGAAGTGATCCTCGAAGATTCGCTCGACATCGAAGGACAAAAGAAGGCCCCGGACTATGCCTTTCGGGTGGGTCGTGAGCGCAAGTTCTTTGGCGAGGCCAAGAAGCCCGGCGTGGATTTGAAGACCGCCGCCGCCCCCGCCTATCAACTCCGCCGCTATGCGTGGAGCGCCAAACTGCCGCTGTCCCTCCTCACCGACTTTGAAGAGTTGGCCGTCTATGATTGCCGCATTCGCCCCTCCGAAAAAGACAAGCCCAGCGTAGCGCGGGCGAATTACATGACCTGCAACGAATACGCCGACCGCTGGGGGGAAGTGTGGGACGTGTTCTCGCGCGCGGCAGTGTGGGGCGGCTCGTTTGACCAGTTCGCGCAAGGCGGCGCGAAGCGAGGCAAACGCGGCGCGTCCGAAGTGGACGCCGAGTTCTTGAAGGAGATCGAAGGCTGGCGCGACGTGCTGGCCCGGAACATCGCCCTGCGTAACGCGCGCCTGACCATTGACGAATTGAACGACGCGGTTCAGCGCCTCATTGACCGCATCATCTTCCTGCGCATGGCTGAAGACCGGGGCATTGAAGAATACGGGCGGTTACAGCGATTGGCCGAAGGCGAAGGCATTTACGCCGGACTGCTGACCCTCTCCCGCAAGGCCGACGCCAGATACAACTCCGGCTTGTTCGACTTCACCAAAACGGGCGACCAGATCACGCCGCGCCTGACGGTGGATGACAAAACCCTCCAGCCGATTCTGGCCGATTTGTATTACCCGCAATCGCCCTATGAGTTTAGCGTTCTGCCCGCCGAAATTTTGGGCAACGTGTACGAGCAGTTTTTGGGCAAGGTTATCCGCCTTACGGCGGGGCATCAGGCCAAAGTGGAAGAGAAGCCGGAAGTGAAGAAGGCGGGCGGCGTCTATTACACCCCGGCCTACATCGTGGCCTACATCGTCCAGAACACGGTGGGCCAACAGGTTGAAGGCAAAAGCCCCAAACAACTCAAAGGCTTCCGCGTGCTGGATATGGCCTGCGGCTCCGGTTCTTTCCTGCTCGGCGCATATCAATATCTGTTGGACTATTATCAACAATGGTACGCCGGGCATCAGCCGGAAAAACATGCCGAAGCGATTCGGCCACACGGCGAAGCGTGGCGGCTGACCACTGCCGAGAAGAAGCGAATCCTAGTCGAGCATATTTTTGGGGTGGACATTGATCGGCAAGCGGTGGAAGTGACCAAACTGAGTTTATTGCTGAAGGTGTTGGAGGGCGAGAGCGACGAAACGCTGGGCCGGCAACTCGCGCTCTTGCAGGAGCGGGCCTTGCCCAACCTTGACCGCAACATCAAATGCGGCAACAGCCTCATCGGCCCCGATTACTTCTCCGGCCAACTGATGCCCGATGCCGAAGAACTGCGGCGAGTGAACCCGTTTGATTGGGCGGCGGAGTTTCCCGAGGCGATGCAAGCGGGAGGATTCGATTGCGTGATTGGCAATCCGCCCTATGGGGCAGAGTTATCAAGCGACCAAAAGACGTACTTTCAAAAATCATTCGCGGGCGAATCAAAAACCCTCGACACCTACGAGCTTTTTCTACTCCAATCTAAACGAGTGCTTCAGCGGGACGGGCGGATTTCGATGATTATCCCGGCATCATGGTTAACAGGCGAGAAATATGAAGCATCTCGGCGCAAACTCGTACATGAGTTGTACCCCGTAGTGGCTTATGCTTTGCCTTTTGATGTTTTCAAGGATGCTTATATTGACACCGCAATAGTAGTTCTAACATCCACCGTTTCGGAGATATGCCTGGTGCACTTCTTCCCCAAGAAAGAGCGTTTGACTGTTGTGCCTGATAGTGTGGGGAGTAAAGTACCCATAGTGAACATTCGGCAAGATAATCACAATCGTTTATCGGTATTACTATCAGCGCAAACAGCACCCGTGCTTGAAAAAGTGAATTCGCCAAAGGTTCAATTTGGCGATTGGTTCGATATTTCGCGCGGTGTTCAACCTTATAGCCGAAGCAAACATACTGAACAGCAAATCCAGTCTCGTTTCCTTCATGCTACTTCGCGCAAAAGCAAGCAATACTTGCCCGAATTGCAAGGCAATGAACTTTCTCGATACTTCATAAGTGCGGAGCGCACATCGTTCTTGAAGTATAGCGACGAGATTGCTTCCACTCGCCCGATGCGTATGTTTGAAGGCAAGCGCATTGCCTTGCGCCGGTTACTGACCCGAAAATTCCGATTACAAGCCTGCCTTGCATTTGAAACCATGATTACAACTGACAACGTACTCAATATGGTTCCTAAAATAGAAGGGGCTGCAGTTGAATTCGCGCTGGGAGTTTTGAACTCCAAACTAATCTCATGGGTTTACGTTAACTCTTCAATGATTGCCCAAAAGGACGATTTTCCTCAAGTACATATATCAGCGTTATCAGCGATTCGGCTACCAGATTTCGACAAAGCCCGGCACGACAAAATGGTAACGCTGGTGGAGCAAATGCTTGACTTGCACAAGAGCAAAGCCGAGGCGAAAGACGCCGCCGGGCAGGAGCGCCTGCAGAGGCTCATCGATTCCACCGACAAGCAAATTGACGCGCTGGTTTATGAGTTGTATGAGTTGACGCCGGAGGAGATTGCGGTGGTGGAAGCGGCTAATAAATGATGCTTCTCCGGAAACCTGACAGGTCGGCGCGGCAAAACCTGTGATACCAGCATGTCACTGCGCCGACCTGTCAGGTTTGAGCGCGAACTGGAGCGCCTGCAGAGGCTAATCGATTCCACCGACAAGCAAATTGACGCGCTGGTTTATGAGTTGTACGAATTGACGCCGGAGGAGATTGCAGTGGTGGAAAGCAAGGGAAATTAAGCCTCCTTGTCGGCTTAGGGTCTGTAAAAGAATAGCTTCCGTGTTTGTCATTCTGAGCGAAGCGAAGAATCACACTGGCCGAGCGGGAGACCCTTCGCTTTGCTCAGGGTGACACGAGAATTTATATCTTTACGAATCCTTAGCGGTGATACAAGCTGTAATATTTTATCGCTCCGTCGTTACGGTTGCCAGGCGGGATGTTTGTTGTCGGCGATGTCGACGGTCAGGCCTTCGCCAATATTGAGGGTGGCGCGGCCTACGGCGCGGCGGGCGAGGCCAGTGGAAGCGCGCAGTCGCAGAGCCTTGCCGTCGGGGTCGAGCAGGTAAATGGTGCACGAGTCCACGCCCATGACTTCGGTGGTTTTGTGAACGATGAGGTCGAGGGTGGTATCGAGATCGCGCACGGCGGAGATGGCGCGGGCGATTTCACGAAGCGGGGCGAGGCCGATGACGGGCATGGAGGAATGGAGATACTGAGCAGTCTAATCGGTTGCCTTCCGTTGCCAAATCTTCAACAAGTCGCTCAACACCGCAAAGCCCGTCGCCTTGCCGCCTGCTCCCGCTCCGATCAATGTTGTCGGGCCGATAGCTTCAGTCTCAAAAGTGAGCGCACTCGTGACGCCGCCCACAAACGCCAGCGGGTCGGTCAGCGCAACTTGTGTCGGACGCACGCTGGCCTTCACTTTATTGCCATTCTTTTTCACCTCGGCAATCAGCTTCCAGCGCATCCCGTTGGCGTTGGCTCCGTCGATCATAGGTTGCGTGATACCGGTGATGCCTTCCCGTTCAACATCATTGACCCGCAAGTCGCCGCCCAGCAATGTGTTGGCCAGAATGACGGCCTTGGCCGCCGCGTCCCAGCCCTCGACATCGGCGGTCGGGTCGGCCTCGGCATAGCCAAGCTCCTGCGCCTCTTTCAGCGCATCGGCGTACGAACCGCCCGCTTCCATCCGGGTCAGGATGAAGTTCGTAGTGCTGTTGACAATGCCCCGCACCGAGCGCACGCCGGCCGCGGCCAGAGTCTCCAAGCCCAGCACCATCGCCGGCGTGCCACCCATCACCGTGCCTTCAAAGCGAAACTGCACGCCTTTGGCTTTGGCCAGCGCGGCCAGTTCGCGATAGGCCACCACCAGCGGTCCTTTGTTGGCAGTGACCAGGTGCTTGCCCATGTTTAGGGCCACCCGGCAATGCGCCAGGCCCGGGCCGCCAGTTTGGGCGTCAGTAGGGGTCACTTCTACCACTACATCTGCCCGTTCAATAGCAGCCTCCATCGGGATCGGAGGTTGATTAAGCGCAATCTCCTGATCAAGATCGATCCCGCCAGGATCGAGCGCCACGCCGCGGCGGGTGAGAATCGCCGTCACTTTCGGCGCAAAGCTATAATCTGCGGCCAGCGCCGCGCGCCGCGCCACCAGCAATTCCACTAGCCCGTGAGCCACGTTCCCAAATCCAATGATTGCAATGTTCATTTTTGACTCCATAAATGATAAGATGTGCGAATTATAGCCTGGCAAACCTTCGCAACCCTAACCAACCCCCCCAAACCCTTCTTGCCCGAACAGGCTTTTTTTTCTACAATACACTCATGTTTCCCTGATCATTATCGGCTAAAGAGGAGGTGACTTGTAATGCGCCGTAATAAACAAGAACTAGGGCAGGGCTTGGTTGAATACGCGATGATTATCGTACTTGTTGCGATTCTAGTAATGGTCATGTTATTGATACTCGGCCCGGCTATCGGCAATATTTTCTCCAATGTTATAGTTCAGTTTTAGTTCCCGGTTCACGTTCTACATATCGACGGGGCCTCATCACCTGATGAGGCTCTATTTTTTGCAAGGTAATGTCTTATGCACAAAGCCCATGCTCAGCCAGAGTCGAAATTAAGTGTCGTATAAATCTGAGTCAGGCCCCACCTACCGTCGCTGTCTAACGCGTCAACAACCCCGCATCAATCACAAATTGTGAGCCGGTCACAAAGCGCGCTTTGTCCGAAGCCAGATACAGGACGGCATTTGTTACATCCTCAGACTCGATCCACGGTACAGGCAACAAATTGTTAGGCGATAGGCATACAAATACTCGTCCAATTCCACTTCCAGCACATTGTTGATGATGTTAGTCGCCACCATTGCCGCCCCAACCGTAAACCAACCTGGAAACTGCTCTAATACTTGCCATTTGTCAACACTCTAAGAATATCATGTTTCACCTTACGCCTTCTTGAATTTCCACACGGCTAGCATAAAGGATCCGATGACGTAGATCAACAAAATTCCTGCCGGCATCAGTGCTGAAGATGAACCCAGCCCATGGATGAGACAGTGTTGTTGTAAAATTTGTTGAGTTCACTACCACCGTGTAAGTCGCAACAACATCGCCTCGCTCAAAGGACTGCCAGAGTATGAAAATCTCGATCCTCGCCGATATTCATGGAAACTGTGTTGCCCTTGATGCTGCGCTCGCTGATTTACAACTGTACCCAGTTGATCGAGTTGTCTGCCTCGGCGACGCCATTCAAGGCGGGCCGCAACCGGCCCAGGTCGCTGCGCGATTGCGTCAACTTGCCTGCCCCGTCGTCATGGGCAATGCGGATGCCTGGTTGCTCTCCGGTGAAGAATCCGGGCGGGAGCAAATTTCATCTGAACGACTCCGCAAAATGCAAGCCGTCCGTGAATGGTCATTGTCCCAACTCTCGGTGGACGATCAGGCTTTCATCGCAAGTTTTCAACCTGCGATTGAAATTCCTTTGCTCAACGACCGGACTTTGCTCTGCTTTCATGGCTCACCAGATTCATTTGACGATGTAATTCTGCCTCAACTATCCCAAGATGAGTTCGAGCGGTTCCTGGGGAAGTATGCGGCACATATTCTGACCGGCGGGCATACACATCTGCAACAGCTACGGCGCATTGGCAATAATTTCTTTTTCAACCCGGGCAGTGTAGGGTTTGCCTACAGTCCTACGCAGGCAGAAGATGCCTTTCGAGCCGATCCCTGGGCAGAATATGCGGTGCTCCAGATTGAAGATGAGCATGTGGGATTGGAGTTTCGACGGGTGCCTTTTGATATCCACAAGCTGGCGCGGGCCTATCGCGAAAGTGGTCGGCCATTTGCCGAGGAAGCCATTGAGCAATATCTCCCTTGAAATGCCTGACCATTGATGGAGCAGTGACGACACAATTGCAGTTATCTACGCGCGCCTATATTCTGACGATACCTTTGCGCCTGCTTTGCGGGTTGTGGGCGACACTCCGTACCTTCCTGCTCCGAAACCTGCGAGCCACCGAAAAGCCGATCCACCCCGATAGATATCCAAGAGGGGCAAGTAACATTTATGGCTCTACCGGGTTTAACGGGAAACTGCCTTCTCTCCCACGAATTACACGAATTTCACGAAGGGATTAAGCCAAATTCGTGTCATTCGTGAAATTCGTGGTTAATTTTCCCGCCAAAGCAGGGAGAGCCACATTTATTCAATACCAGGATAAATGCACTGCGTTATTGGTGATTCATTCCACGTATTGTCGCCTCGAGAAATACATATACTCAACGCCGGAGTGAAATATGGAGCAAAATAACAAACCCGCCCCGGCATTGGCCGCCTCGATTACACAGGCGGCCAGCAAGCAGACCTACTATACAATCCGTTTCCTGGTGGATCGCGATCTGATCCCTGATGCGTACAACGCTTACGCCTACTTTCGTTGGGTGGACGACCATCTCGACCAGGACGCATCGGAGAAATCCGAGCGGCTTACTTTCATAAAACGCCAGGAAGAACTTATCGATCGCTGTTACCGTGGCGACTGGCCCCATCAGGTGGCCGCTGAAGAGCGTATGTTGGTGGATTTGATCCGAGGCGATCGGGGGAAGAACAGCGGGTTGCAATCCTACATCCGTTATATGATGGCCGTGATGGTCTTCGACGCCGAGCGCCGAGGCCGGTTGATTTCCCAAGCGGAGTTGGCCGAATACACGCGCTGGTTGGCGACCGCAGTAACGGAAGCCCTGCACTACTTCATCGGCCACAATTGCGCCTCCCCACGAAGCGAGATACGGTATCTGGCCGTCACGGCCGCGCATATCACCCACATGCTACGGGACACGCTGGAAGACACCACAACCGGCTACTTCAATATTCCGCTTGAGTTCATCCAGTTGCATCGAATCGATCCGCGGGATGTGGAGAGCACTGCCTATCAAACATGGGTTCAGAGCCGGGTTAAACTGGCGCGCGTTTACTTCGAAGCTGGGAGGAACTATTTCGCCCAGGTCGAAAACCCCCGTTGCCGGATAGCTGGTTATGCATATACCGCCCGTTTTGAAGGGGTGTTGGATGCCATCGAGCGGGACGGCTACCGGTTGCGATCCGGGTATCCAGAATGCAAAAGCCTGACCGCCGGGATGAGAATGGGTTTGTCGGCGCTATCAATGGCCTTCAACTACGGCCCGCCTGGAGGCATCTCTCGCACTTTATCGACCAAATGAGGGAAGAGCAATGAAAACGCCATCCGTTATCGTCATCGGCGCCGGGATTGGCGGGATCGCCGCCGCGGCGCATCTCGCCCAGCGCGGGATGCAGGTGTCTGTGGTGGAGAAGAATTCTCAGCCAGGCGGGCGCTGTGATCGTTTCAGCCGTGCTGGGCACCACTTTGATACCGGACCAACTCTTCTCATCATGCCTTTGTTGTACGAGGCGGAATTTGCCGCGTTGGGGGCCTCCATGCGTGAAATGTTGGCTCCCCAACGGATTGACCCAACCTACCATTTGATTTTCGATGATGGCAGTCAATTAGCTCTGACTTCTGATTTGAATGCCATGCGTGAGCAACTGGAGGCCGTCGAGCCGGGTAGTTATCAGGGCTTCCTGCGTTATTATGAGGAAGGTCGCCGTCACTACGATCTGGGCATGAAGCGACTGGTAAACCGGGATTTCCGCACCGCCTTCGAATTCTTCACCTTCGGCAACTTGCCCCTCTTGTTCAGCCTGAAACCGTTGGTGCCGCACTACCGCAATATGGCGGCCTACTTCGATGAGCCCCGTTTGAAGGCGGCCTTCACTTTCCAGGATGTGTACATGGGGCTGAGTCCTTTCGAAGCCCCGGCCACTTTCTCGATGATGCCCTACACCGAACTGGCTCACGGCGTTTGGTATCCCAAAGGCGGCATGTACCAGGTTGTGGAGGCGCTCATGGAGATTGCCCTCCGAGCGGGAGTGGAGTTCGAGTTCAACGCGGCGGTGGAACGAATCGAAGTGAACGGGAGCTCCGCCCGTGGGCTGGTACTGGCCGACGGTCGCCGGTTAGAGGCGGATGCGATCTTGGCTAACGCCGACCTGCCCTACGTGTACCAGGATCTCTTGCCACCCGATGGCCTGGCCGAGCAACTCGCCCACAAGCGCTTCTCCTGCTCGGTCATAAGTTTCTTCTGGGGTGTGGACAAGCCCTACGAAATGCTAAACCCTCACACCCTGTTCTTGGCCGACGATTACCGGGAAAACTTCAAGAGCATCATTGAGGATTTATCCCTGCCACAGAATCCCAGTCTGTATATCCACGCCCCGACGCGGCTCGATCCCTCCATGGCCCCGTCTGGGGAGGACACCCTGATCGCCATCGTTCCGGTTGGGCATTTAGGCGAAAACGATGAGCGGGATTGGGGAGAAATTCGAGACCGGGCGCGGCAGGACGTGTTCCGCCGCCTGGCTGCCCTCGGCATCACCGATCTACAAGCGCACCTGAAGTTCGAGGTGAATTACACGCCGTTGTCATGGCGTAAGCGCTATAACCTGATGAAGGGTTCCACCCACGGGCTTTGCCATAACCTGACCCAGCTAGGCTACTTCCGGCCTCGCAACCGGCACCCACGCTATCACAACCTGTACTTCGTTGGAGCCAGCACCCATCCTGGCACCGGCGTGCCAACAGCGCTTGTTTCCGCGCGGCTGGCCGCGGAAAGAGTGCTGGACGAGGGTATGCGCTAGCAACCATGACCGAAGGCTCGCGCCGCGTTCAACATCGAAAGCCATCCCACACTATTGCCCCCAGGCCTGGACTTCATAACGCGCAATCGTTTGTTGAAGGGGGTCAAGGCAGATTTGAAAGTCCAGAACTTGATCGCCCATCCAACCGCCGAAACCCGGCGAGGGGTCATCGCCAAAGTTGACCACCCGATCTTGCCGGTCATACAAGACCAACACAATAAACAAGTTTGTCTGTAATTCGGGGCCGGGGTTGTGGAGCTTGCCCCAGACGCAGTATTGCCCCTCGTCCATCGTTTGGGTCAGGTCGGAGGCGGCAAAATCGTGGCGCGGAACTTCATTACTCGGTTCCGCGGTCATGTCCAGAACGAAGCTGGCGGGGCTTTGAAGATCGGCCACGTATAAGAGAAATGGCATTCGCCCACCCGGCGGGACAACTGGAATGAGCCAGGCGGCGGCCTCGGAATGGTCATCGTCCACCGGGTTGCCCTGAGCATCAAAAAATCTACTCCCGAGCGATACCAATGCCTGTCCGATGCCCGTATTATTAATCATGTTGCCGTACAACCACACCCCGCCGTTCGTTGGATCGCTTGAGAGCCGCATACCTTCAAATGACCAATCAGAAGATAAGGTTGTTGCCGCCACAATCGGAGTTTCCTCCACGAAGGCAGTGGATGAAACGACCGCGAGGGTTGGAGTGGCCCCGGAAGGTTCGGCGGTTGCGCTCTG
>CAYSIV010000084.1:0-19631 GCA_964431175.1 uncultured Anaerolineales bacterium | reverse complement strand
CTGACGCGAAGCGGTCGAAGCGCGCACTGGCTTAGTTTGAATAGAGTCCAAAGAGTAAAGAGGATTGCCGTGCCAAAAGTATTGATCGTAGACGACGACCGGAGCATGGTGAAACTGCTCACCACCCTCCTTCAACTTGACGGGTTTCAGGTGATTCATGAAGCGCGTGGCGCTGAAGTGCTAAAGATCATCCGGGCCCAAAAGCCGGATGCGGTTTTGATGGATGTCCATCTGACGGACGCCGACGGGATTGAGCTGTTGAGCCAGATTCGCGCCGACGCCGGGATCGGCAAAACTCCGGTCATCATTGCTTCGGGCGAGGATGTTCGCTACCAGTGTGAAGCGGCTGGGGCTAACGACTTCATCCTCAAACCCTACTCGCCTGACCAGCTTACCGATGCTCTGAAAAGAGTGACCGCCTGATGCGAGAGGCCCTGTGAGTCGAAAAGCTAAACCAAAAAAAACAGCCGTTCGCGCCGCCACCTGGCGGCGAATGGACCTTCACCTGCACACGCCGGCTTCCAGCGACTACCAGGAGCCGAACGCCACCTGGCTCGACGTTTTGCAGAGGGCCGAAGCCCGCGGCCTCGACATCATCGGTGTGACCGACCACAACACGGTGGCCGGTTATCGCCGCCTGCGGGCCGAGATCGACGAGTTGGAACTGCTGGAGCGCCTCAACCGCCTGCGCCCGGACGAAAAGAAGCGGCTCGACGAATATCGCCGCCTGTTGACGAAAGTTCTGGTTCTGCCCGGCTTCGAATTCACCGCCACCTTTGGCTTTCACATCATCGGCCTGTTCTCGCCGGCCACGCCCATCCGCGACCTCGAGCACATCCTGCTCAATCTCAACGTCCCATCCGATCAACTCGATAAAGGCTCCTCCACCGTGGGCGCGACTGCCGACGTGTTGACGGCTTACGAGCAAATTGACGCGGCCGGCGGGCTGGTGATTGCCGCCCACGCCAACTCATCCAACGGCGTCGCCATGCGCGGCTTCACCTTCGGCGGGCAAACCAAGATCGCTTATACTCAGGACCCGCACCTGCACGCGCTCGAAGTGACCGATCTCGAACAGAAAAGCCGCCGCACGACCGCCGCTTTTTTCAACGGCAGTAAGCCGGAATATCCGCGCCGCATGCACTGTATTCAAGGCTCGGACGCTCATCGTCTGCGCCGCGACCCCAACAGCGCCAAGAACCTGGGCCTGGGCGACCGCACAACCGAGGTGATGCTGGACGAAGTCTCCTTTGAGTCGCTCCGCAGTCTCTTCCTCGGCAGTGACTTCGCCCGCACCCGCCCGTATCGCGGCAGTGTGGGCGACGAGGCCTTCGATTACGTTCAGGCCGCGCGCGAGCAAGGCCCCAACATCGTGCAGGACTTCCACGACAGCCTGAACGGCAAGGCCAAGCTCACGGCCATTCTGGCCGATGTCTGCGCCTTTGCCAACACCAACGGCGGCACACTCTACATTGGCGTCAGCGCCGATCTCAAACATCCGCCGGTCGGCGTGCAGAGCGCGCCAACCGCGGCCACGAAACTGCAAAAGGAAATTGCCTCCCGGCTCATGCCGTCGCTGAACGTCACGGTGGACGCGCAAGAGACGCGCGGCAAAAAGATCGTCCGTGTTCTTGTCCCGCGCGGCAATGACCCGCCTTACGCCATTGACGACAACAAGATTTATCTGCGACAGGAAGCCGAGACCTCGCTGGCCGTGCGGGATGAGATCGTGCAGTTGACTCTCCGGGGAAGCCGCCCCGCCGAAGCAGCCGCTTCCGCGCCAGAGCCGGAGTCTCAGGCCGCCCCGGTGGAGGCCACCACCGCGGCCGTCTCCCCGGTTGATCTGGCTTCGTCTCCACTCGATCCGCCGCGCACCGGAGTCGAAATCGTCGCCACCGAAAAGCGCAACGGCAAGCTCTATCATACCGTGCGCGATTTGCGCAACGGCAACATCGTCAAGAATGTCACCCGCTCTTCGGCCCGTCACCTGTGGCGCTATGCTATCGGCCAGGCCGAGACCGCCGCCCCGAATGAAAAGGCGATCACCTGGTATGGCGATTTGGGGTTGATCCGCAAACAGCAAAAGGGGAATTTGATCCGCTTCGACTTGACCCAACGCACGCCCGAAGGGTTGCGCGTTTACTACGGCGTGACCGACGACGGCATTCACGGGGCGTGGAAGAAAGTGGTGGGCGGGGAGGAAGAATAAAATCCCAAAATCCCAAAGCCCCAAAACCCCAAACTCCAAACTCCAAATTCCAAACTCCAAGCGTATAGTTTGGGAGTTGGGAATTTCCTTTACATGATTCGCGAGTTCAACTTGGCTGATGACTACGAGGCGGTACTCTCCTTATGGCGCTCCGCCGGGCCGGGCGTCCACGTCGGCACATCCGATACCGGCGACGAGATCGCCAAGAAGCTAGAGCGCGATCCGGATTTATTTTTGGTGGCTGAGGACGGGGGGCGCATTGTCGGCGCGGTCCTTGGCGGCTTCGATGGGCGGCGCGGCATGGTTTACCACCTCGCCGTCTCCCTCGAGCATCGCGGGCGCGGCGTTGGCGTGGCGCTCATGAACGAATTGGAGTCGCGCCTCAGGGCCAAAGGCTGTTACAAGTATTACCTGCAAGTCACGCCAGACAACGCCGACGTGTCCGCCTTCTACGAGCGGCTCGGTTGGCAACACTCGCCCAGTATTTTTATGAGCAAAACAATCAGGGGATAATTCCCAACGCCCACGCGAAGCGTTCAAATTCCAAAATGTAGGATCGAGCTTTTGGAATTTGAATTTTGAAATTTGGAGTTTATGAAAGTCGGCATCCTCACCATCTCTGATCGCTCCGCGCGCGGCGAGCGCCCCGACGCCGCCGGCCCCCTCATCGCCCAAATCCTCACCGAAAAATTTGGCTGGGATTGCTCGCTCACCGCTGTCCTTCCCGACGAACTCGATCAAATTCGAGACACGCTGATCGCCTGGGCTGACGCCGGACGAGCGGCGTTGATCCTCACCACTGGCGGCACCGGCTTTGCTCCCCGCGACGTGACGCCTGAAGCCACCCGCGCCGCCCTCGAGCGCGAAGCGCCCGGCATCCCCGAAGCCCTGCGCGCCGCCAGCCTGGCCATCACCCAACATGCCATGCTCTCGCGGCAGGTTGCCGGCATTCGCAAACGGACGCTCATTATCAACATGCCCGGCAACCCCAAAGCCGTGCGCGAGAATCTTGAGGTGCTAATCCCGATCCTGCCACACGCGCTCGAATTGCTCGGCAATGATCCAAAAGCAGAGGCCGGGCATCGGAAGGTGTGAGAATAAAAATCCCTGAAGGCGGCCGGGGCCTGGCCGCGCTTGCCCGCCCGCGCCCGGTGATAAGCCAGCTCCAGATTTTCCCAGGCGTAAATGTGAGGATAGAAATGAGTGTAAGGTTTCGTAGACATGAGACCCTAAGGGTCTTCAAGACCCTTAGGGTCTCGAAAGGCTCCTGAAAAATTTTGCGATCCGCGCTTCGCGCGGAGTTTAATAGTTTTCCTTTGAACCGCAATCGCTCTACAGGAATCAGGGATCAGAGATTCAGAGATCAGGGATTCAAAAGCGAGAGCCGGGGGAGACCACCAGCCGAAACCCGATGTTGTCGTTACGGTTGACGGGAGGGTAGACGTAGCGGCACGCGCACCGGGCGAACCAACGACTGAGGTCGAAGGAACCGCCGCGCAACACCCGGTTGTCGTTGCCTTCCAACTCCTCACGTCCATCATCAGCGTGGTAGGGATAATCTTTGATCTTTGATCGCGTCCACTCCCACACATTCCCGGCCATATCCAAACAGCCATAAGGCGATTCGCCGGAGGGAAAGATGCCGACGGCGCACGCCCGGCCAATGCCACTCTCGCTGGTGTTGGCCCGGCCCGGATCGAATTCATTCCCCCATGGCCACTCGCGCTTGTCGTCACCCCGGGCCGCTTTCTCCCATTCGGCCTCGGTCGGCAGGCGGGCGGTCTCATCAGCGCCAATCTTGCCGGTCTTCCGCCACTCATCAGTCAGCCACTCACCAAAGGTGCAAGCATCGTGCCAGGAGACGTCGTGGGCGGGGTGGTTGTCGGGGCCTTCCAACGAATCAGGATCGCACTTGTTCTGGGTCGCCGCCACAAACTTTTTCCACAGCCCCACCGTCACCGGATACTTGCCAATGCGATAGGCGGGCAAGGTTACTTGATGTTGCGGCCCTTCTTCTTCACTGCCCATCCAGAACAACCCGGCGCGAACGGGGACGAGTTCTTCCAGATCGCGCGGGTCGCCAAGGGTTGCCAGGGCGCGCCCGGCGTCGGCCCGCTCGCGGGGCGAGAGTTCCCCCGCCGCGCACAGGGTCTTCAGTTTCTGGCGCAGGTCTTTTTCCAACGCCTGATTGGCGGTGTCGATCAGAGAACTCTTTGGCGAAGATGGGCCAGATCACCCCGGCCAGCCACACGTTGCGCCAGACCGGCGCACCTTCTCTACGCTCTCCCCTCGCGTCCTCGCGGAGGGGCAGGGGCTGGCCCCCTATTGGTGCTATAAGGGGCTGGAGCAGTTCGTCAAACAGTTCCAGCATGTCCCAGAGGCGATGATTACGGATGCCGTAATGCTCGCCCAGAAACAGGCCGACGTAAAACCAGCGGTCGCTCTCGGCGTTGTGGGCGGCCAGCGTTTGCTTGGGCTTCTCCAGTCCGGCGATGTATTGCGCGGCCAGATATTCCTCGAACGAGGGGTGAGGGAAGGCGAAGCAGGGCACGGGGCCTTCGTCCGCCGGACGGTCGGACAGGTGGCGCGAACCGAGGGCCAACAGCAGGCCGTTGGCGCTCTGGCAATAGTCTTCAAAGACGGCGATGGCGGCGGGCGGCAAGTAGGGGGCCAGGGCGCGGCGCAGGGCGTAGAGATCGATCAACGTGCTTTCGCCCTGCTTGGGGCCGCGGCTTTCACGGGCGCGGTAGGCCATCTCGTTCAGGCCGTCCATCAGTTTGCTCTCCAGCGCGTCGTCGCCGGGCGCGGCCTGCGCCATCTCTTCGAGGACGGAGCGCAGGGGCGCGCCGGGCTGGCGGCGCTTTTGCCAGTGGAACAACAGCAGTTCAACGCACTTTTCGTAGATCACGATGCGCGAGCGCGGCAGTTCGTCCCGGTCGGTGTGGACGGTGGTGATCAGCGTCAGCAACAAGGGGTTGCTGGCCAGTTGTCCCAGTTGGCGGGCGTCGCCGGAGAGGAGGGCTTCCTTCAATTTTTTCTCTTTGAGGTCGTGCGCGGATTTTGAAGCGGGGTCACTGCGGCTCAGCGCGGCGTACCATTTCTGGATGAACTCGTCTTGTTGCTCGACGGTGAGCGGCTCCAATTGATAGGGAGGCCAACCCTCCAGCCGCCATTTCTCGTCGCCATAGCTGAAGGTGCGGCAGGTGACGACGGCCCGGCACTTGCTCCGGGTGGACAGAAAGGCGGTGATGGCGTCTTTGACCATCGCCCGCTTGTCGGGCGCCACTTCGTCCAACCCGTCGAACAGAAACAGCGCCCCGCGCTCGCGGGCTTCGCGCCACAGGCGTTTGGCGAAGCCGCGCAAGTCGGCGCTCGACTCCACTTCGCGAGTGATGAACGTTTGCGCCCCGTCGGCCAGCGCCCCGCCAGCCTTCGGCGGCAAGTCATCGGCCAGCCGCGCCAGCGACACGACGACGGGCAACAAAGGTCCGGCCCGCCATTCAGACATCGTCTCTTTCAGTAGAGCAGGTTGCAAATAGGCTTCGGCCAACCGGAAGGCCAGATAACGCAAAACCGAGGATTTGCCCGCGCCCGGTTGGCCGAGCAACACGGATCGCAGTGTCCGGTCGTCGCTCAACGATTCGAGCGCGGTCAGTTGCTCGCGCTCGCTTCGCAGTAACCTGTCCGCATCCGCTCCGGGCTTCGCCAACTCTTTCTCGCCCGGCTCGCCGCGATAGCGATCAATCCGCAGAGAGATGAAGACTTCGGCCAGCGTGCCGGGGTTGCGCGGCATCCCCGCCTGCTTCTGCGGGTTGCTGGCCTCGGGACTCAACCCGCCCAGCCGTAGCAGGCTGGTGTCGAATTTTACTTTTTCGAGATAAGTCGCCAACTGCTCGGACTCGGAGAGCGGCGGCGCGTCAGGCGGGGCGGGCAGGGGCCGCGCATCAATGTGGATCGCGTTGACATTGCCTGCCACGGCCACGTTGGCGCTGTTGTCACCGCCGCTCGCCCGGCTGCCCGGCGGCGCTGATTCAATGGCGGGTTTAGGCGGCGGCGTGGAGTCGCGCCGCGCTTTGGCAATTTCCGCCGCCACCATCCGCATCGTGTAGAGGATCAACCCGACGCCGACGACGAGATAGATCAGGGTGACGAAGGCGGGCGGGATTTGCGCGCCGAACAGCGCAATTGCCACAATGACGGCCAACCCGAAGAGAAACACCGGGTCTTTGATCCGGCCAATCAAAATTTTCAAAACATCCATTCCGGGCGGTTGGGGGGATTGCGCCATGTTGCGTGTTGTCTCCTCTGCCGCCTGTATAATACATCCGATCACTAACAGGGCAAGTTGCGATGAAATCAGCCGATGTAACCTCCCAACCACCGAACCCGCTGGCGCGAACCGCCCAACTTACCCGAACTGATCTAGTAGCTTTTATCTTTATCCTCCTCGCCGCCCTCGCCTTCGTCTGGCCGCTTTTTATTCCCGGCTGGATCATCCCCCAGGGCGGCGGCGACCTTGTCTCTTTCCTCTGGCCCACCTATCGTTATGCCGCTCAACACCTCAACTTCCAATCCCTGATCACTGATTACCGGCCACTGCTCTGGAACCCCACCCTCTACTCCGGCGCCCCCTTCGCCGCCGACAACCAGACGGGTCTCTTCTATCCGCCCAACTTCCTTCTCTTCCTCCTCTTCCCCGATTTACCTTACACCGCCCTCGAAGCCCTCGTCGCCTTTCACCTTTTCCTCGCGGGCGCGGGCATGTATCTGTTTATGCGGTTTGAAGTTCAGACTTCCGAAGTCTCGAAGACTTCGGAAGTCTGGGCGCGACTTTTTTCGGTTCTGGCGTTTATGGCTTCGGATGTATTCATTACGCATCTCGGCAACCTCAATATCGTCGCCGTCTCCGCCTACCTTCCCCTCATCTTCCTCTGCCTCCGCCAATCCCTAATAACTACGCGAAGCGGCCAATTACTAATAACCAAATTCCGCTGGTCAATCTTCACCGGCCTCTTCTTCGGCCTGGCCGCCCTCGCCGGCCACGCCCAGATGACGTTCATTATTGCCCTCGCCTGCGCCCTCTACGGCCTCTACGAACTCATCGTTCAGCGCCACTGGCGCGTCATCGCCCTCGGCGCGCTCTCGGTCCTCGTCGCCTTTGGCCTGGCCGCCATCGCCCTCCTGCCCGCGCTCGAAATGCTACAGCACACCGCCCGCGCCGCCCTTGACTATACCGAAGCCTCGCGCTGGAGCCTGCCGCCCCTCGGCCTGGCCGGAACCATCAGCCCACTCATCTTCGGGCGCGGCGTGCGCGACTTCGTCGCCCCTGGCGCGCCGCCCTGGGATCGCGTCGAGTTTGGCTACATGGGCCTCACCGCCCTCGCCCTCGTTATCTTTGCGCGCGGCAAGCAAACGCGCTTCTTCTGGCTACTCGCCCTCCTCGGCCTGCTCGTCGCATTTGGCAAATACACGCCCATTCACTTTCTCCTATACAAACTCGTTCCCGGCTTCTCCTCTCTTCGCGTCCCGGCCCGCTTTATCTTGCTCACCAACTTTGCCTTCGCCGTGCTTGCCGGTTGCGCATTGAGCAAGAGATTAGACGCTTCGCGTAGTAATTGGAGATTTGGGATTTGGCTGTTGGGATTTGGGATTTTGAGCGCCTGCCTCGTCCCTCTCGCTTTTGGCCGCCAGCCCGCGTGGGCCGCCTTGTTCATCTCCCTCGCCATCCTCACTGTCACGAGCGTCTTGCTCCAACGCGCGCCCCGCCCGGCCATCGCCGTGTCCCTTCTTCTGTTCGTCGAACTCTTCGCCTTCGGTGGCTTCGTCGAAGTGGATCGCGCTGATCCAAACGCCGGCTACGAACGCGGCCCGGCCGTAGACTACCTCCTCGCCCAGCCCGGCCCGACTCGCATTGATCTCGCCACCTCCAAATGGCAACCCGAGGCGCCTGCTGTCTTCGGCCTCGAATCGATCACCGGCCTCGCCAACCCGCTGGCTTTGGCTTACTACGACCGCTACTATTGGTCGGTTGGCTATCGTGGCTCACCGCAATACAACTTCCTCAACGCCCAATTCGTCGTCGCCGACAAAGCTTCGCCGCCCGCCGACAGCACCTTTGTTCCCGTCTTCAACGAAGACCCCGACGTGGACATCTACCTCAACACCAACGCCATGCCCCGCGTCCACCTGATCTACGATCCCATCTTCGTCGATACCGCCGACGCCGCCTTCGCCGCCATCCACACCTCAACTTTCAATCCAGCCTCTCAGGTCGTTCTTGAGAGTCGTTCGTCGCCCGTCGTCCATCGTCCGTCGTCATCAGACGTCACTAACCTCTTCTACACCGACTACCGCCCCGGCCACTTCACCGTCGTTGCCCAAACCCCTGCGCCCGCCTACCTTGTTTTCGCCGAGGTGTGGTATCCCGGCTGGGTAGCAACGATTGACGGCCTGGCCGTCCCAATCATTCGCGCGAACACCGCCTTCATGGCCGTTCCTATTCCCTCTGGCGAAAACACCATCACCTTCAACTTCACCTCTCCTATGCTCGCCGTTGGTGCTAGCCTCACTATTATTACCCTGATTTTCAGCCTGACCTTTTTCGCCTTCTCGTGGCGTAAACCGTGATGCGCTCTCAATCTCTAATCTCTAATTCTCTAATCTCAAATTGCCAATTGCTCTTCATCCTGGCCCTCGCCGCCGTCCTCCGCCTCGGCTGGCCCGGCCTCACCGAGTTCAAAGCCGACGAAGCCCGCCTGCTCGCCCTCGCCCTCGACATGGCCGAGTTCAAAGCCTTCGCATTGCGCGGCATCGGCTCCTCAATTGGCTTCCCAAACTTCCCCATGTCGGTCTGGCTGTTCTCACTGCCGTTGTTTTTGTGGAAGCACCCATACTCGGCGACACTGTTCCTCGCCGGACTCAATACAATTGCCGTTTACGTTTGCTACCGCCTCACCCGGCGTTATTGGGGTGAGACCGCCGCCCTGATGGCAACTTTGTTCTTCGCCGTCAGCCCGTGGGCCGTCATCTACTCGCGCAAAATCTGGGCCCAGAATCTTTTGCCCCTGTTTGTTCTGCTCTACATCGGCTCGGCGCTGGCGGCCTTTGTGGATCGAAGGAAGTGGTTTCTGCTTCTTCACTTTTTGTTCCTGGCCGTCGTCGTGCAGATTCACCTCTCCGGTCTGGCTCTCATCCCGCTCACCGGCCTGCTTCTCATTATCTTTTGGCGACGAACGCGGGAAGCCTGGCGCGAAATTGTATTAGGACTAGCCGCCGCGGCGCTCACAGCCCTTCCCTTTGCCCTCTACTTCCTCTCAAACCCAAATACATCTTCTAATCTCCAATCTTTAATCTCCAATCTCTTCTCTCGCCCAGCCCTCTTCGATCTCGATTCTCTCCGCTTCACCTGGATGGTTTTGACCGGCGATGACATTCACTCACTGGCTGGCCCCAAAGCATTTCAGGACTATCTCAACCTGGTTCCGAACATCACCCTGATCCGCTGGCTGTGGGGTGGGTTGACCGTTGCCGGATTGCTCACTGCTCTTCGCCGCCATCGCCCCGCCGACCTGATTCTTGTTCTGTGGCTCATCATTCCCATCCTCTTTTTTGTTCGACATTCCACACCCGTCTTTCCTCACTACTTCATCATCACCTTGCCTGCCGGTTACATCCTGGCTGGAAGTTTCGTCAGCGTCCTCACGGATTTTTTCACCGCAAAGACGCAAAGACCGCGAAGATTTTTCTTGATCTCTTTGAGTTCTTCGCGCCTTCGCGGTTTTATCTTTTCTGGAATTGTCATCATCTCTGCCGCCGCGCAAGCTGGCATGTGGCTGGCCCTGTTGTTTTTCATCGGCTCACACAACACGCCGGGCGGTTTTGGCACGCCGCTTGGGTTGTTGCTCAATGCCGTGGACGGGGCCAAGCAAATGCAGACCTCGCTGGTCGTTCCTGAGATTCTGGTGGTGGGCAGTGGCGATGACCCGGCAGTGGACGAGTTCCCGGCAGTGATGGATGCCTTGTTTCGCAATACGCAACACCGGTTTGTGGACGGCAACGAAGCGGCGGTGTTCCCGCCGGGCGGGGCGGTGGCGATCATCCAGCCCGGAGAATTCCGGGCGCGTGGGCGCTACGAGAATTGCGCCGCGACCGAGGCCTGCATGGTTCTGCGCGGCGGCGAATTGGGAATTGAACTGGTGGGTCTGTCGGCGAATACTGCGGTTGAAATTGTGAATCCGTTTCCAGAGCCGCGAATGCTGGCGAACGGAGTTGAATTGCTGGGCTGGGAATCACAACCCGCCTGGACGGTGATCTGGCGCGTGGGCTATGTGCCCGCCGCCGCTGACTATCACTTCTTCAACCATGCCGAGGGCGCTCAAGTTGACGGCGTGGGCTATCCTTCACGCTATTGGGGCGATGGCGATCTGGTGATCAGCTTCTTCGATTTATCGGCGTATGGTTTTCCGGTCCGGGTGGGAATGTACGAATACCCGTTGGTGGTGAATGTGCCGGTGATGGATGTGGCGGGGGAGCCGTTTTCGGATGCGGTGACGGCGGAACCGTAAAACGACAAACGTGAAACGATAGCCTTCACGTTTCACGTTTGTCGTTTGCCAGGATTTCCAATAGCACCTTCATCCCCGTTTCGACCGTCTTGCCACTGGCGTCAAGAGTCGGGTCAACGGCGCTCAGGGTGAAGGCCAGCAAGGGCTTGGCGGCGATCAGGTTGCGGGCAATGCGAATCGCTTCGTCGCTGCTCAGGCCGCCGGGGGCGGGGTAGTTCACGCCTGGCGCTTCGTTCAAATCAAGCACGTCCACATCGAAGTGAAGATAGAAGGCGTCCACGTTTGCCAGAGCTTGCCGGGCGGGCTGGTGGCTCTGACTCCTGCGGATTTGCTCCGTCGTCAGCACGGTGACGGCGGTGGTGTCGAGCAGGGCTTTCTCCGGCGCGTCGAGATCGCGCGGGCCGAGCAGGGCACAGTGGGCGGCGGCGGCTGGGTCGGTGAGTCCGGCGTCCCGGCGCAGGCGGGCGTTGCCATGTCCGCAAATGGCGGCATAGGGCATCCCGCCGATGTAGCCGGAGAGCGTCGTCTCCTCGGTGTTCCAGTCGCCGTGGGCGTCAAACCAGGCGACGCCGATTGTCGCGCCGGGTCGGGCCCGGGTAAGCCCGCTCCACATGCCAACCGCGTTGCAACAGTCGCCGCCCAGGATGACAGGCGTGAGACCCCGGCTCAAGGCTTGGGCAACAGAGTCGGCTACAGTGGCTTGCAAGCGGCCCAACCGGGTCAGCATGTCACCTTCGCCAAACGCGTCTTCCAGCGTCAGGTCGCGGGCAACGCGGATGTCACGTTCAGCCAACTGCTCTAACAATCCAGCGGAGCGCAACGCTGTCGGCGCTTGCCCCACGCCGCGCAGGTATTGATCTTGACCGAAGGGGACTGAGAGGAGGGCGATGTCTGTTGGCATTTTCATTTTGTCAGCGTCGGCGGCAAGCCGAAGCGGACTGGCAAAGAGGGATCGATAAAGCTGATAATTTGAGTGAGTTGGCCTGCCTGGCAGGCCAGCACGAGAATCCCGAAAGCTTGATACTCTTTCTCTCCCGTCCGTTGATAGACGGCAAAGGCCGGCCCGGCATTGGCCCGAGTTGGCAGGAGCCGCCAGCGGCCGGCGGCCTCACCGGGGAACATTCCCTCATCCGCAAACACGGTTGCGGCCACGAACACGCCAATCGCCGCCCGCCCGCGATACCAGGAGGGCGAGGGCGGCATCGCAAACGTTGCATCCTCTTTGAGCAAGGCCACCAACCCGGCCACATCGGCTGTTTCCCAGACTTGCACATAGCGTTCGAGAAGTCTCCGGGTTCGCTCATCGGCGCTCGCGGGAGTGAGACTCTCCAGCGCCCGGCCATGATAGTGTTTTGCCAGGGTCGTCCGCGCCCGGTGGAGGGCGCTGTTGGCCGCCGAGACGGTCAGCCCGAGCAGGTCGGCTACCTCGCGGGAAGGCCAGTCCAGCACATCACTTAAGATCAGTGTCGCCCGTTGGCGCGGCGGCAAGGCCTGTAAGGCGGTTAAGAAGGCGAGCGAGATGCTTTCGTAGGCGGAGTAGCGCGCCTCGGGGCCGGCGGCGGCCTCAACCAGCCATTCATCCGGAAAAGGCTCCAACCAGCTGATGTCTGGGGCGGGGGGCAAGATTGGGGCGTGAGGGTCTGAGACGGGGCGGGTTTGGCTGGGAAGCGAACGCCGGCTTCGCATTCGATCCAGGGCATCGAGGCAGGCGTTGGTGGCAATCTTGTAGAGCCAGGCCCGGAACGACGCCCGGCCCTGGTAGGTGTCGAGCCGCCGCCAGGCACGCAGAAACGTTTCCTGAACCAGGTCTTCCGCTTCGTGCAGTGAGCCGAGGATGCGATAACAATGAACTTGTAGCTCGCGGCGGTAAGGCTCGGTCAGAGCGCTAAACTGGCGCTGATCTCCGCGTCGGGCGGCGGCCAGGCGCTCGGCCTCAACCGGGTCGGGCAAGAAGGGGAGGCGCTTGAGGGTGAGAGTCTGGCTATTGGCTTTAGGCATGGCAGTTTCCTCGCACTTGTCGGATTCAGGTTATTATGACGGTTCACCGGGGTCAAACTGTGCGGTGATGTTCCAGTCGCAAGTTCCGGGCTGACCGCACAATTTTGGCATCCGCTCCCGTCTTATATAGAAACCAACATTCACAAGGAGATTACCATGAATTACATTACTGTGGTACGAGGCAAACTCAAGGGCAGTGCGAAGGAAGCTCAGACGGCCCACGATGCGACGGTCGAGAAGCTGTCGGCCATGACCCGGCCAATGGGGGCCATCGCGCATCAGCCCTATCTGAATCCCCAGAATCCGACGGAATTTCTGGCCGTTGACACCTGGACCAATCTGGAAGGCCTGCAAAAATTCATGGGCGACCCGAACGTGGCCGCGGCGTTTGGCCAGCTCTTTGAGGGCATGCCCGATATTTCCATTTGGTCTGAGTCGGGCTGGGCTTCCTTCTCCGGGTAAAAGGCTGTCTGAAAATTGCTCTCCAACCGCGTCCTCGCGGTTGGCCCGCGAGGACGCGGGCTTGGAGCGATTTTCAGACGCACTCGAGGTGTCCGCGGCCCGGGTCGCCTCTACAATTTGTCTTTGTCTGCAATGCCCGGCGGTGCGCCCAAGTGACCGCCGGGCGTTGAGTCGTTAAGAGCCTGTTTGAAAAATGCTCAAAGCCCGCGTCCTCGCGGGCGTTCGTGATCGCCGGGCATAGAGTCGTTAAGAGGGGACGATTTCTTCGTAAAGCTCAACTCGATTGCCGTCCAGGTCCCTTATCCAGGCATGTTTGCCTCGCGCGCGGAGTTGCTCCAGTAACCTGGCGAGGTCGTCAACTCGCAACTAATAAATTCTCTCCAAATCGTCTACGAGTTCCAATCCATTTTTGGCCTCGTCTGTCAGAGCCGCTGTATCTTTAGCTTTGAGGGCTTCGGCCTGGGTTGCCAGGCTCTGATCGAACTGCTCGGCTACACTTTTGCCATCGTGCGCCAAGACTGAGGGCCGCACTCCTTCCCAAACCCTATTGATTGAAGCAAGCGTATCGGTGGCGGCAGTAAAGTTCTGGCTGGCTACGTCAAGAATAATTTGCCGCTCAAGTATATCAAGCCGCCCGATGTCAGTGGGTATGACGGGATGATAAAGGTCAAACAGCTCAACGGTGGCGGCGCTCAGGTCATTGGCGGCTTGCAGGGTGCCGGCCGCATCTTTAGCGTTGGAAGAGGATTTCAGGCGCGCTAGAGCTTGAGCGAAACTATCCTGCAGGGCTTGAGGTGCGCCGTCTTTTGCCGCTTGTGATTGGTAGCCCGTCCAGGCCGCCTCGATGGTTGAAATATCGGCGTTGACTCCTGACCAATCTGCGTTAGGCACGACATCGATAATATCTTCGGCCTGCCCCTCAATCGTCATCAGCTCCCCTGGCACCACACCGTTGGCCGTTGTTGATGCCGGAGAGGATGTAGACCCGGGTACGGGTTGGTTGCCGCAGGCGGACGATAAAACTGCTAAAGCGAAAATTGCTACCGAAAAACTGCGAAGGTGTGAGGTCATGGGTTATTTTCCTTTGGATAAATTGGAATGGCGGTTTCACCGACCGCAACTTAAGCCGCAGGTTGGAGTTGTTTCTGCAAACGGATTTCATGCTCCTGATAGTCCATCCATGTGTATAGCTCGCGTGCGGCCGTGTTGGCGGCTAAGACATCAACCTTGAGCACGGCGGCTCCGTGCTGAATGGCGTACGCTTCGGCGTGTTGCAGAAGCGCTCGCCCGACACCATGACCACGATAGGCCGGCAACACGACGACATCGGTGATGTAGGCAAATTCGGGGTTCTCTTCGATCAACTCTTCTTCGTCCACCCGTGATAATACGCAAATGAAGGCAATAACAATTCCGTCGGCCTGAGCGACAAAGATTTTCCCCTGGCTCTGGTTACATTGTGTCAGGAGCCGTTCTCGATAAGCGGGCGCGATCTTTTGTCCGTCAGCGCGGTTTGGCTCGAGGGTCTTCTCGAACGACTGCAACTCGACGATACAGTGTTCCAATTGGGCGGCATCCTGTGGGTCGTAATCTCGAATGAGAGCCATCGCACGCTTCTTATTTTAGTGGTGGTTATGAGAATGCATTTCGTCGGCGGGCGGCGGCCCAATCTTTTACGCCGGTTGCAGTTTTGAATGACGCTGTATGAAGTCTTCGACAAGTTCAGCCATCATTTGAGCGGCACAGGTATTGCTATGAATATTATCTACGCTCAACTGATTGCCATTCAGGTCAGCTATTTTGTCCCAACTTATTCCAAGCAGATAGCAGGCCATGCCAACCATCAACGGCCGGAAAGTGTCGTCATAGGTATATTTGGCCGGCCGGGATCGCCCTCGCAAATAGTCCTTTTGTTTTTCGCGGAGTGGCAGATATTCAACGTCCATTTGGCCGGCCACTTCGCGCAGATAGTCGCTGTACTGGTCGCCCAGCCGGTTGACTGGGTGTCCGATATCTTCGGAAATCAACGGTAGGGAGAGAATAGCAATGGAAGCGGCGGTCTCAGTTTTCAAGCGGCGCAAAATCTTGACGATATTGTCTTTATAACCTTCAAAGGTCGGTGTTTCGCGGATTTTTCCTTGAAAGCGCAGGCCAAAGGTAATTTGGGGATTCAAGCTGGCCCATACATCATTGGTGCCAATCAATACCGTGACTAACATCGGTTTTGCGGCAATGACCTCATCCAATCGCCGCAACAGCGTAGACGAAAGGTCGGAATTAATCCCGGCATTGAGAAAAGCCACCGGCTGGGACGAGAAATATCGTTCCACCAGGCCCACATAACTTACGCCAACATCTCCTTGAGTAATGCTGTCACCCAGACAGGCGATACGCTGGGTGATGGCTCTTTGTCCCAGTTTTTGAATAAAGCGGGCTGAAGGATAAGACTCTGGACGCCGAATATAGGCGCTGTAAATCTTGAGGAATACGTACACTATGATGAGCGTTACAAAGAGGATCAGAGTATACGCTATCAAAGTGTTCACACACAACTCCTGGTGTAACTAAAGCCGCCCGACGGTGGGCTTCACCCGCGCGGTGGTGTTGAGCATCGGTCAAGCCATTCCCGCGTTCGCGCCGACGTCGCCCTTCTCAACTGCCAGTGAGACAAGCGGCGACTTCCTTATTCACTTTTCGTCCAATAATCCGCCAATAACTCGGCCTGATCCAATACTTTAGTGACCGAAACTGTATATTCACCTGTGGCAGGATCATCCGGCGGGTATTTGTGTTTTCGCAAAATGCGTTTGACCAGCACGCGCAGTTTGGCTTGCACGCTTTCTTTGATTTGCCAGTCAATCGAAGTGTTCTGGCGCACGCTGTTTACCAGTTCGTGAGCAATGAGTTTGAGCGTTTGATCGCCCAGAACGGCTTCGGCGGCGGGGTTATCGGCCAGGGCATCGTAAAAGGCCAGTTCATCCACGCGCAGATTCATCTTTTCGCCGCGCTGGTCGGCGGCGCGGATGTCTTTCGCCAGTTGGATGAGTTCTTCGATGACTTTGGCGGAATCGATCAAACCGCTTTGATAACGCTTGACGGCATCGGCCAGCATTTCAGAGAACTTTCTGCCTTGCACCAAATTGTAGTTACTGCGAGTTTTGATTTCATCATTGAGCAGACGTTTGAGCAGTTCCAAAGCTAGATTCTTGCGTTCCATGCTTTGAATTTCAGAAAGAAATTCATCGGAGAGGATCGAAATGTCGGGCTTTTTGATTCCGGCGGCGTCGAAAACGTCAATGACTTCTTGAGAAATAATGGCGTCATTGATAATCTGGCGGATGGCAGTTTCGATTTCTTCGTTTGTATGTTTCTTGGTTTGGTCATCAAATTTGTTGAAGCGGGCTTTGATGGCTTGGAAGAAAGCAAGATCATCACGGATTTCAAATGCTTTTGGATGAGGCACAGATAACGCAAACAACCTTTGCAAGAGAACGACTTTTTCCTTGAAGCGTTCTTTGCCATTCCTTAGAGTCTTGCCTTCTTTTTCGCCTGCCCCGCTGCCTTTTGCGGGGTCGGTAAGCTCTGAAATATAGTTTGTTGCGTCGAGAATGTAGTTGAGTTTGGCTCTGGGTTCCAACTTGAAGTATTGACGATAATCGAAGCGGTCAAACATATCCACTAAGATTTCGTAGATTTCGAGCATTTTGGCGACGGCTTCTTCCTGATCGTGCTTGATTTCGCCTCTGCCATTTCTGGCGGCGTAGACAGCCAAAGCATTTTTCAAATCCTGGGCAATGCCGATGTAATCAACAATCAAGCCACCTTCTTTATCACCAAAGACGCGGTTGACGCGGGCAATGGCTTGCATAAGGGTATGCCCGTTCATAGGCTTATCAATATACATCGTGTGCAGGGGCGGGGCGTCAAACCCGGTGAGGAACATATCACGGACGATGATGAGTTTGAGTGAGTCATTCGAGTCCTTCAACCTATCACCAATGGATTTGCGGCGCGGCTTGTTGCGGATGTGCTCCTGCCAGTCGAGCGGGTCGCTGGCGGAACCAGTCATTACAACTTTGATTGCGCCTTTATCATCTTCGGAGTCGTGCCAATGCGGACGAAGTTTGATGATTTCCTTATGCAATTCCACACAGATGCGGCGGCTCATACAAACGATCATGCCTTTGCCATCGGCGGCGGACAGACGTTTTTCAAAGTGATCCACCAAATCGGCGGCGACTTGTTTGACGCGGGGCTCACTTCCAACCACCGATTCAACGCCCGTCCATTTGACAAAGCGCCGTTGACGTTCAGTCAGTTCGTCGTCTTCCGTGACTTCTTCGACGCGCTCATCGAGAATCTTCTGGTCGGCGGGGGAAAGCTCAATTTTGGCGAGACGGCTTTCGTAGTAGATGCGGACCGTCGCGCCGTCTTCTACGGCTTGTTGAATATCGTAGACATCAATGTGATTGCCGAAAACTGCCTGGGTGTTCTTATCCTCTTTTTCGATGGGCGTACCCGTAAACCCGATGAAAGAAGCGTTCGGCAGGGCGTCGCGCATGTGTTTAGCGAAGCCGTCGATAAAGTCGTATTGACTGCGATGGGCTTCATCGGCAATGACGACAACGTTGCGGCGGTCGGTGAGAAGCGGATAGGTCCCGCCCTTTTCATCGGGCAGAAATTTTTGAATGGTGGTAAAGACGATGCCGCCCGATGCGACGGCAAGCAGTTTTTTCAACTCGTCACGGTTGGCGGCTTGCGCGGGCGTTTGACGCAGGAGTTGCTGGCAATTGGTGAATGTTTCAAATAACTGCTGGTCAAGGTCGTTGCGGTCGGTGAGCACCATGATGGTGGGGTTATTCATTTCCTCAGCCAATACTAATTTACCCGCATAAAAAACCATCGAAAGACTCTTGCCACTGCCTTGCGTGTGCCAGATGACGCCTGCGCGTCTATCACCTTTGAGTTGCTCGGTGACACTCGCCAAGCCATAAGCAGACGGGTCTTCACGAATGACCGTATCCGAACTTGCCGTAGTTCGACCAGGCTCACTACTAGCGGCGCGGATGGTGGAAGCAATGGCTTTATTGACCGCGTAATACTGGTGATAGGCGGCAATCTTCTTGACGACGCTGAGCGAAGCGCCGCCCTGAGTGTGTCGAAGGGGCGAAGCGTTCTTGGTCTTCTCAAACACGATGAAATGGCGGATGACATCCAGCAGGGTCTTTTTGTTGAGCAAGCCTTTGATCATCGGTTCCAGTTCAGGCTGAACTTTTGCATCCACAATCGTTTCGCCGTCGGCAGTTTTCCATTCCATGAAGCGCGGGTACTCGCTGGAGATCGTGCCAGCCTTGGCGAACCAGCCATCACTGATGATGAGGAAGGCGTTGGTGGTGAACAGGGACGGAATGAGTTGCTGGTAGGTTTGCAATTGATGAAACGCGGCTTGCACGTCAGCACGCTTCGCGTCGTCAGCAGGATTCTTGAGTTCTACTACCACCAGCGGCAAACCGTTAATGAACAGGACGATGTCGGGGCGCTTGTTGTTGTGATTTTCCAGAACCGTATATTGATTGACTGCCAGAAATTCGTTGCGGTTGAGGCCGTCCGGGTTGGCGAAATCAATCAGCCACACCTTGTCGGTCTTGGTCTTGCCCTCGCCAATGCCAAACTTAACATCAATGCCTTCGGTGAGCATCCGATGAAAGGCTTCGTTGTTCTCAATCAGGGTAATGGAAACCGTGCGCAAGGCCCTCTTGAAGGCTTCTTCGCGTGCTTCGGCAGGGAGGGTGGGGTTGAGGCGGTCTATGGCGGCGCGCAGGCGGGCTTGCAGGATGACTTCGGTATAGTCACGCTCTTTGGCCTCGCCTTCGGCAAGGTCGGGGCCGTAGAGAACGGCATAGCCATTTTCGTCACGGAGAAGGTCGAGGGCAATCTGTTCGATTTCAGATTCGAAAAGTATCATCGCGGTACCAACAGACTTACAATCGCATCGTGTTCAGAATCGAATCGACTTTGAAGGTGATCAAATGTTTGCTCGGTTCGTAATTTTATTGGCTCGTACCAGTATTTGCCTTCTTTCTTTCCTTTGAAAAAACACAGATAAGTTTCATGTCCCGTAGTGTCGTTTAGAAAATGCAGGAATGGTGATAGGCTAAATATTTCATCATGCCATTGAACAAATACTACTTCTCCGGGATGAGTCATAACATAGCCTAATTTGTCAGGAGAGACGTTGATTTTTTCGTCGTATTCTTTGTTCAAATGATGCCCCTTGAAAGTTTCAAATCGGCATTTGGCGGTAAAGGATTCAAACCGGATGATATTGACGTTTTCTAAAAACCCGGTGAGTTAGTCAAGAGGTGTCGCCTATTTCGCGGGGACAACTTTCGGCCCCG
>CAYSIV010000083.1:16408-19731 GCA_964431175.1 uncultured Anaerolineales bacterium | reverse complement strand
ATTGAACCAGGCGAAGCCGAGATCAATGGTCATCTCGCGTTCGCGTTCTTCCTTGAGGCGGTCGGGATGGGTGCCGGTGAGGGCCTGGACGAGGGCCGACTTGCCGTGATCGACATGGCCGGCGGTGCCGATGACGCGCATAAAAGGCTAGCGGACTTTCGTCAGCGTTTGATCGTACTCGGCCACTAGCTCGCGAACCAAGTTAAAGATGGCCTGCATGCCCCGGACGGTCTCGCGGACATCGGGCACTTGCTCTTCGATAGCGCTCAGTCGATCCGCCATTTTGCCGCTCTGGCGGTCATGGTCGCGCCACTGCTCGTCACGCAAGAGCATGTGAGTCGTCCAACGTTTTTGCTCGTCAGCCAAAAAGGCGTTCCACTCCTGCCGGAAGCGTTCTTCACTCAGGCGTTGGATTTCAGCGGCTTCGCCGATACGGCGATCGGTTCGCTCAACATTGGCGTAGTAATCTTCAATGGTCTTCTTCATCTGCCGGTGCGTCTCGGCGTAAACTTCCATCCGGCGGGAGAAGTCATCGGTGTCGCGGACGACGGTTTCGGCGCGCTGTTTGAGGTCGTTCCAGGCGCGTTCGCGCTCGGCGGTGGCTACCGCTTGCGTTTCCATCCAGGCCATCTGCGACAGTTTACGGTCGTTTTCGAGGGAGAGAATTTCACCCACCCGCACGTCGTTGCGCCGCACCAGGTCTTCAAGAATTTCCAGCTTGGTCTTGTTCTCGTCGCCGCGTTTGCGGAGTTCGGGCAGTTCGGTCTGCACATCCGCCACCCTCTTGGCGTCCTGGCGGCGGCCTTCTTCCAGCGCCGCCATGGCCCGGGCGCGTTCTTCGTCGCGCCGGATCGCCTCAGTCACTTTGGTTTGCAGGTCGGTCATCAGCTTGTTCATCCGCCGTTCTTCTTCTTTGCGGCCTACCATATCTTGTTCCAGCCGGGGCAAAACATCCAACGCCTTGCGCACATCCGTCAGCGCCCGGTTCATCCCCTCCCGCTCAATTTGCCGCACGCGTTCCTGCTCGCGTTCACTGTCGGCCCGGCGAGACTCCAGTGTTTCCAGTTGCCTGGTCACATCCGCCCGTATCTGGTTGAGCAAGGTATCAACTGCGCTCACCCGGCCGGCGGTGGTGACGGCTTTGGTAATGTCGCCGTCCATTCCTTTCAAGCGTTGCTCGAGGGAGGCCTTTTCTTTTTCCAGCGTAGAAATTCGCTCGGTCAACGCCGTCATCTTCTGTTGATCCTTCTGCCGTTCTTTATCCAGCCAATCAAGTCGCTGTATTAACTGATGAATCTCTTCCATAATTTTCGCCTCCAACAGATAGCGACGATTATAGCCCAGACCCTCTCCGGCGCAAAAACTGGTATCATCCGCGCATGAAAAAGGCGCGGAAAATCGGCCTCGACGCCCGGCTCACTTACTACACCCGCGGCGGCATCTCGTTCTACATTCGCCAACTGGCGGCCACCCTGCCGACCCTCGATCCGGCCAACGACTATCTCATCCTTCACTCGCGCAAGGCAAGAGAAACGTTGCCCATGCCTGCTCAGGCGAATGCCCGCCGCGCCAACTGTTGGACGCCGGCTCACCATCGCTTCGAGCGCGCCGCCCTCGGTCTCGAACTGTTGCCGTACCGCCTCGACCTTCTGCACTCGCCCGATTTCATCCCGCCGTTCGGCTCATTCCGCTCGGTCATAACCATCCACGACCTCACTTTCCTGCGCTACCCGCAATTTCTCACCGCCGACAGCAGGCGCTATTACAACGGGCAGATTCGCGGCGCAGTGAAAAGAGCGGATGCGATTCTGGCCGACTCGGACGCTACCCGCGCCGATGTGCTCGACATCCTGGGTGTGGCCGCCGATAAAGTTGTCACCGTTCATCTTGCCCCCGACCCTGTCTTCCAGCCCCTACGGCCCGAGGAAGCAACCGCTGTCATCACCCGCCTCAAACTTCCTCAGTCTTATCTCCTCTTCGTCGGCACCTTTGAGCCGCGCAAAAACGTGCCCGGCCTGCTAACCGCCTACGCCCAGTTGCCGCCCGGCGCGCCGCCGCTCGTCCTGGCCGGAAACAAAGGCTGGCTCTTTGAAGATTCTTTGGCCCTCATCAACAAACTCCACCTCAAAGACCGCGTTCATCTTTTGCAAGATTTCGCCGCCGCCGACCTGCCCGCCATTTATCACGGCGCGCTGGCCCTCATTCTGCCGTCACACTACGAAGGCTTCGGCCTGCCCATCCTCGAGGCCTTCGCCTGCGGCACACCGGTCGTCATCGCCAACCGCGCCTCCCTGCCCGAAATTGCCGGCGGCGCCGCTGCCCTCTGCGACCCTGACAACCTGGCCAGCATCGCTGACGCGATCCAAAACGTTATATCAGACCCGGCCTTCCGCCAGTCCCTCATCGCCAAAGGCTTTGCCCGGGCCAAAGATTTTTCGTGGGAGAAATGCGCGCGCGAAACATTGGCCGTCTACAAAAAAGTGATCGGTGGGCAGTGATCAGTGGACAGTAACCACTACCCACCGACCACTGACCTCTAACCACCGGCCACTGTGAATCTACTCTTCCTCACTCCTCAACTTCCTCACCCGCCCCGGCAGGGAACCGCCATTCGCAACTGGGGCCTCATCAAAAGCCTCTCGGCCCGGCACACCATCACCCTGCTGGCATTTGCTGAAAAGGACGAATCGATCACGCCCGAACTTGAAGCTGCTTGCCAGCATATTGAAACAGCGCCGCCGCCCCGGCGAACCCGCCTCCACCGCCTCCGCGACCTCTTCTTCTCCCCCCTGCCCGATCTGGCGCATCGTCTCGCCTCAACTACTTTCCAGACTCGCCTCGAAGCGCTTCTGCAATCCCGTTCTTTCGACGCGCTCTTCGTCGAGGGCCTCGAACTCGCTCCTTACTTGCTTAACGCGCGACACGAAATACGCAACACGATCTTCGATGCTCACAACTGCGAAACGGCGCTCCAACGTCGCGCTTTTGAGACCGATCTTCGCCTGCCGCGCCGCTGGCCTGTCGCCCTCTATTCACTCATTCAATCGCGCAAGCTGGCCCGCTTTGAAGCCCGGGTATGCAGACGCGCCGCCCACGTCACCTGCGTCTCCGCCGAAGACGCCGCCGCCCTCCGAGCTCGAAAGCGGTTCGATCTCCCCGCCGATAGAGTGCCAGAGGGGGTCGGGTTTCACCCAGCGCACGTGCAGACGCACGTCGAACGGAACTATGGACGGGTCGTGCTCCGCGATGACGCGGATGCTCACCGTGTCTCCCGCCACAACCTCCACCGATTGCATGAAGGCGACCTGGCACCCGGAGCGGCT
>CAYSIV010000083.1:0-16398 GCA_964431175.1 uncultured Anaerolineales bacterium | reverse complement strand
CCGAAGACGCCGCCGCCCTTCGCGCCCTCGCCACCCCCCCCAGCCCCACCTCGGGCGGAGTGGAACCGCTCGTGATTCCCAACGGCATCTTCCTCACCGACTACGCCCGACCGCTGTCGCGTGACCCTTGGCGCGCGACTCCCCAATCCCCTCGACTCGTTTTCACCGGCAAGATGGACTATCGCCCCAACGTGGACGCCGTCACCTGGTTCGCCACCGAAGTCTTCCCCCTTATCCGCCGCGAAGCGCCCAAAGCTGAATTTGTGATCGTGGGGCAAAAGCCAACACCCGCCGTACAAAAACTTGGCAAGGCGCAAGGCGTCATCGTCACCGGCGCAGTCGAAGACGCCCGGCCTTACATCGGCGGGGCAACCGTGTACGTGGCCCCCCTTCGCATGGGCGGCGGAACCCGGTTCAAATTGCTGGAGGCGATGGCCCTGCGCCGGGCCATCGTTTCCACCCGCCTCGGTGCCGAAGGTTTCGCCGTCAAAGATGGGCAGGAAGTTTGCCTGGCCGACGATGCCGCCGGCTTTGCCCGGGCGGCGCTGATGTTGATCAGAAGCGAGGCGAAACGGGCCGAACTTGGTGAAGCCGGTTACAAGTTTGTTGAAAATTACGACTGGGGAACAATTGTGCCAGAGGTGGAAAAGCTGTTTGCCGGAAAGTCATAGGCAGATTGCGCCGCGGCATAGGCATATGTACTGAATTACGGTACCGGGTATTGTCTTTGAAGCGCAAACTTGCTATGCTGTTAGGGAGATAGGAGGTTTGCCATGGCCACCAAAATCAAAGTAGCAATCCTCGACGATCACCAAAGCATTGTGGACGGCTACCTCAGCCGCTTGAAAGAATCGCCGCAAATTGAAGTTGTCGGTGTTGCCTACTACGGCTCGGAGTTGGAGCCGCTGTTGGCCGAACACCCGGCAGATGTGCTGATGCTGGACGTAAACGTGCATACCTCGCCGGAGAACTCCAACCCGTATCCGATCCTGCACGTCATCCCGCAAATTCTTCAGACATATTCCAGCATCAATATCCTGGTCGTCTCGATGATTGGCGAGCGGGCCTTGATTCGAGCGGTGATGGAAGCCGGAGCCAGCGGCTATGTTCTCAAGGAAGATCGCACCGCTATCCAGCAATTGGGCGCGGTTCTGCTCTCGGTGGCCAGTGGCGGCATTTACCTCAGCCAACAGGCCCACCAACTACTCTTCAGGCGGCGCCCGCAAGAGCCTGAGCCGGGCCTGACTCCGCGCCAACTCGAGGCGCTCTCACTATGCGCCGCCTATCCCGAAAACACATTGGTGGACCTGGCCACCAAGCTGGGGGTGATGAATTCGACGGCCCGCAACCTGCTCTCCGGCGCTTACATACGGCTGGGTGTGCGAAGCCGCGCCGCCGCCATCACCAAGGCCCAGCAACTTGGTTTGATCACCCCCGTACGATAAACTTCATCGTGTATAGCGCCGCTGGACATTACCGGCTCTGCACCCAGTTGCCATCGCTCCAAAACTGCCAACGATCGCCGGAGTCCCCGCCGTTCAAATCCAGCCGGTACACGCCACGCCAATCGGCGCACACCCAGCCGGCGGGCGCCCCGCCTGGCCCGGCCAGCACCGCCGTGCGGCAGGCGGCGTTCGCCGGAGACTCCACCCACTCCAAATACTCGGTCGAAGCCAGAAGCCCTTTGGTCGTCAACTGGCTTTGCAACCAGGCCAGCGAGGCCGTCTGATCGGGCTGGCATGGGTTGTCGCCAACGGTGTACAACGCCAACCCCTGTTGAGTCGGCTCGCACAGGTTGATCCATTCCAGGCGGACGAACGTCGGTTGCGCGGTCACTTTCACCGTGACCGGGGCCGGGTTAGCCACTATTGCCGCCGTCGAAAATCCACCGAAGGCAACTTGCGTTATTCGCCAGACCAGCCCGGCCAGCAGGACCAGCATGGCAAGTTTGGCGAAACTGCGGCGGGTGTCGGTAAGCGTGGTTTCCATCTGGCAATCCTCCTGTTTTGTCCGGGCGAACGCTTCGCCCCGACTTACAAGCAGGATATGGCAAATGACGTGCCGAGTCGAGATGGTAGTTGGTGAAACGGAGTGGATGTGGCGGGGGGGCCGTCAGTGATGGAGGGCGGCACGTTCGTGCCGACATTCGAGACCCTAAGGGTTTCCAAAAAACCCTTAGGGTCTGAAGCGCCAACTATTGCAACTCTTCCTTATGCTCAAACCACCAGCGCACGGCCTCGGCCCGGCTGGCAACACCGGTGCGGCGGAAGATGCGTTGGACGCCCTTCTTCACCGCATCTTCCTTGATGCCCAGCCGATAGGCAATTTGCTGGTTGGTCAGCCCTTCTTCGGAGACCAGTTTGAAGATGGCAAAGTCGCGCTCGGAGAAAAGCTCGGACGAGGCAGCGGGCGTATTGGCGGCCACGGCGGGCAAATCGCCAGCGGGCAGGCGCGAGAGCAAAAAATATCCCTTGAGAACCAGGCGCAAGGCATATTCCACCTCGGCCCCCGAAGGCCGGTCATCCTTGTGGATCATCGAGACCCGCCAGCCTAGCAGTTTGCGCAGGAGCGCCGCGTCGGTGTCTTTGGAGGTGAGGACGATCATCGGCAGGACGCGCTCCTGATCGGTGGCAATCTTTTCGACGAGGCCCAGCCCTTCTTTCATCGAGTGGGTGGGCGGCAGGGCCAAGTCAACCAGCATGGCGTCGTACTGCTTGTGGGCCAGCATTTGGGTAGCCGTCGCCACGTCCGGCGCGTTCTCAAGCAGAACCTGCGGCTGAAGCTCAAACCGCAGGCCTTCGTAGTATTGCGGATAATCTTCAACCATCAGGACGTTGAGAACGGGTCGGTGGTGGTCGGTCATTAGCAACCCTAGAGCGTTTTCCATCTTGATTTACGACAGCATCCTGAGCGGAGCGGCGTTCTTTGCCGCGCAGTCGAAGGATGCGGCTCGTAAACGAAACCTGAATTTGCTGTAAACTAGTTCCCGCCTGTGCTTTTATTGGGTTGCGCGAATCCTACGAACGCACCAACCACTCAGCCAAACGCCCCTTGATGCGCTGGAGTCTTCCTGGCGCAATTTGACCTATCGCGCCAAGAAGAATTTCGCCCTGCACGACTGCCAAACGCCCCATTCGAAACAATACAATCTGCCCGGCTTGCTTCATGCAAACACCACTTTCAAATCGCCGATGGCATATAGCGGCGCGGCTTCGTCTTCCATCCCACGCATCGCAAGGGCCAAAGACAAATCTGACCAATCCCTTTCCTCCTGGCCCTTTACTTTAGCCAAGAGATATTCGACAAAGTCAAGCACTTCTGCCTGAAAAGAGGCGGGCAGTTTCTGAACGTACTGTTGGATTTTTTCGGTAATAGCCATTGTAGTGTCTCCTACAGTGAGCGCCAGCGCAACCCGTTCTATATTCTACTTCATTCTTTCATCGAGTGGGTGGGCGGCAGGGCCAAATCAACCAGCATGGCGTCGTACTGCTTGCGGGCCAGCATCTGCAACGCCGTCGCCACGTCCGGCGCGTTCTCAAGCAGAACCTGCGGCTGTAGCTCGAAGCGCAAGCCTTCGTAATATTGCGGGTAATCTTCAACCATGAGCACGTTGAGAACAGGTCGGTGGTGGTCGGTCATTGTGGTTTTATCAAACTACCGGAATCATCAAGCGCAGCGCGAAACGTGAATTGGCGCGAGGGAGTAATCGCTAAACCGACTACAACTTAGCCGTATCCAACTTGACTTTAGTTGAATGCGTTAAAAATTGCTTGCAATACAAGTCGCATAGACTCCCAATCCATCGTGCTAATCAGGCTTGGGTCACTACTGCATTTGGAAAGCTTCTCAAGAAAAGAGGCCTGCAACTCTCTTTTATGCAATATTTCACCTTGATACTGATTGAGGCTATCATCATAGCCTTTCCACTGTACTGGCACTAGGTGTCCTTCTCTGGTTAATACATCAACTCCGAAATAAAGTTCTATGCTACAAGCCAAGCCGTTGATGTCCAATTCAGATATTCCACTTGGCCCGATAGTGGGGTAGCGTTTGGCAAATTCAAGAACAGGATATTCGAGGATTTTTATATTGTTCGGCATTGCTGTTTTTACCAGACTTTTCCTTGCGGCACGAGCGGCAGTATCATTATCAAAAAGCGCAACAATGCGGTTGTTTATGCCAGAACCAATGAACGCTTTGATTGCCGCAATTAAAGAACCTGCACCGCCGGATGCATTTGACAAACCAAAATCCATGAATGAGAAATAGTCGTAAAGATGTGGATACAAGAGACGCAATGATTTTTCCAGGACGGTTTTGTCGCTTGAACCTTCTGTAAGGAGGATAGTTTTTTCATTGGCGGGGTAATCTTCAATGAGCTGCTGTAGCGCTATTTTGCAAACAGCGTCATCTGGATCATAGTATCCTGCATGAACCAAATCAGTAATGTCCTGAGTTACAAGTCCGTTGTCAGGACAAACTTCGACAAAGGCTCGTAAAAGACACCGCCAGTCTTCACATGGAAAATGATATTCACGTCCATCATCTGTCGGGCCCAACATGTAGCGAATGAGCGGATGTTCATCACGAGGCAAGTCATTGCGAAATAATTGGGGTCTTAATCCCCTTTCGATAATGCTCTTGAGGGCATATAGCCAATCTTCAAATTTTGACTTCTCCAGGAGATTTTGCTCTGCCCGCCAATCGGCTTCAATGCTTTCGCGAAGCTGCGAATCAGATAGGGTTTCTAGCCGTGATTTAAGTACCTCAATCTCTTCTCGAATTCCTTCATAGAATTCATCCCTGGCCCTGCGGAGCGAAAATCCCATTACCTCCAATCGCTGTCGTATGTTGACGACAGAATTAGAATACTCATAGACCGTTTCCACCTCATCTTCGTCTTCAAGTTCAAGATGACCCCATGCAAGCCTGTTTCTTTCTGAAACTTTGCGCTCAAAAACCCGCTTGTCACTCTCCCGAAAAATCGTCATCACTATTGGGTCTACTCCACCCTTTGTAGAGTAAACAGGGTAATCAGCAATATACAGTTCGCAGTAAGTACCCATCTTCTAATCTGTTCGAAATGTGTGACGGAGTGCGAAATTCACCCAAATCTGCATCATTGAAATAAGCGGCTAAAGACAAGCCTCCGTTGCCTGAGTAGCAGGGGGCATCTACAAATCTTCACTCTTAGCTGGCGGATTCATGACCTGCATTATGCCCTTGAACAAGTCTTGCGCCTTATATAAGAGGGGCTTTATGACATCGCTGTCCAGTGCCTTTTGCTCATGAGCCTTGTTTAGCTCGTCATACAACTTCTTTAGTTCGTTTAGCTGAAGCTCGACGAGAGTATTTCTCTCTGCAGGTGCAATTCGCTCCTCCAGTATAAACCTTACTCGGTTAGCGCGGGTTATATCTGTTTTCTCGTCGTGAGGCTTATACCAACCTTTAGTTTTCACCAAATTATCCGGGGCGAAATGATGTAAAAACTGAGTAATGGTCTCTCTCATGAGGAAAGCTGGGCCGCGTGTTGGGTCAATGGCGGGGACATCGAGATTTTGCCAAGCTGACAGAAATGTATCCGCCAGCACTTTATTGTACTCTGCCAGTTTGATGTAGACCGCTTCGCGGTCGTTTCGTACTTCGCGCAATACTTCGATTTTCTTTACCAGAGTAGGCACGGCTTGTGGGTAAGCCTCTACAAAATAAGAGGCTGTCCCCGAAAGGATATAAGAGCCCGAGGTAATCATTGCTTCCGCTCTCTCGGATTGCTGAACTAAGCCAGTTATGGCCGAATTGTAGTTCGTGACATACGAGCACAGAGAGCTATAAGTAGGGGAATTAGCAGATGGAGCAGATGGAACGTACTGCTGTAAGTACGTCTGTGCAAGCCCCAGTTCCTCGTCCAATTGTATGATCGCTCTTATTTCTTGCAGACGACCCCAGCGTAGATTATGAAGATTGAGGCGTAAGCCGGAAATTGAGCTGTTTAGGTCATCGGTCATTGTCTGAATCTCCTTGCCCAATTCAATTTGACGAGGCCGCCCAACATAGTTCTTCCACACTCGTCACATCCGCCAAACACGGAAACGTCACTTCCATTGGAAATGTTGTCATGTCTATTAACTCTAAACGGCGGCGGGGCGATCTCTCGCCCCGCCGTCTACAACCTGGGCGCAAACTGCGCCAGCCTAAAATCTTGCCCGGCTTTCTCGAATAGCTTCGAGAATGTCGAGTTTAGTGATCGGAAGCCGAATGCTTCGCACATCAAAAGGCGATGTTCTGAGCGGTTGCTCCGGGCGAATGACGAACACGCGCCCATCTCTGCTTCTAAATTTGACTTGTCCTTCACTCAAGGCCCTCTCCAACAAAGCGGAAAGTCGCTCTCGAGCTTCGGCATAAGAGTAAACCATCATGGCTCCAACTCGAATTTTAACACACAGCTACACTAAATCAATCGCAACCTCGGAATCCTCTTCCACACCCGTCGCCTCCGCCAAACACGGAAACGTCACTTCCACAACCGCGTCCCGGCGCCGGGCTGGCTCTCGATGCGCCCCTGCGCCGCAAACTGGGCCTGCACCAGTTCCAGCCCTTTAAAGATTCCGTTCGGGCCGTGGCGGGCTTTGGTTGTGTCGAAGCCTGCGCGCTTCTTCAAGCCGTTTGGAGACGCTCATGTAGCGCTCTTGCTTTTAGAGGCGACCGCCTTCCGCAAAATTTCCAGGAATTCAGCCAGCGGCACGCGATGAACCCGCGCCGCCCATTCCACCGTGAGCGCCTTCGCCAAAAACGATCGGCTATGCCGCGCTTTTGTCCTTGAGCGGGCTGAGCTTCCAGCGCCCATACGCTACAAAGCCCGTCAACCCCATCAGAACAAGGTTCAGGACGATATTCACTAACTCACCGCGTGAGATGTGAAAGACCACCGCCCCGACCATGACCAGCGATAAGCCGAGCGCGGCGAGCGGCGTGAGGCGGGTTTGAATGCGGGTGAGGCCGGGCAGGATGAGGCCCAGCCCGGCCAGGATTTCAGCCGTGCCACTGAAATAATGGAGGCCAGTGGGCAGTTCATACATCCAGGCCATCTGGGCGGGCAGTCCGGGCGGAACGATGAAGTGCATGATGCCGACGGCGAAAAACTGGATGCCGAGCAGGACTTGTAGAACCCATAAGAATCTATTCATATTCACAATCTCCTTTATCATTGGTGAATTACTTGTCTGGAGGGCTTCAGGAAGTGCCCTTATTTTTAGAGGCAATCGCCTTCTTTAAAATTTCCAGAAACTCTGCCAGCGGCACGCGATGAACCCGCGCCGCCCATTCCACCGTGAGCGCCTTCGCCAAAAACGCGCGGAGTGAATACCGCCCGACACGTTTGACGCCAAACACTTCCATCACATTGGCGATGTCGCCATAGGTCTCAAGAATTTCAGAAATGCGGGTGTCTTTGGTAATTTCCATGATAGAGCTTCCTTTTTGAAAATAACTATTCAAGGGTTATTAGGGCCACGCTATCTTGCTCAAGGCGCGCCAACCCGGTGCGGGCGATGCGCCACAAATCCAGCACCATCGGCAACATCGAAAACGCCCAGCAAACATAGGCCGCGCCGTTCAGAATAGCCTGATAATCCGTGACGAAGATGCTGATCCACAGTAAGAGGCCGCCGAGGTGGACGGTGATTAGGCTGAACCAGTTGCCGCCCAGCCGCGCCGGTTGCTCGGGGAGGAAGGCGCGGGCGAACAGATAGGGAATCACTGCGTAGCCGAATTGCAAAACCCAACCGTAGATCAACGCCTGGGGAGCATTCTGCTCGATGCCCGCGCCGGGGAAGCCCGGCGCTTTGAGAATGATCAGTGGCGCGACGAGCACCGGCGCGAAGATCCACACATGGGCAGTGAGGAGATGCCATAGGCCGAGCGTCCATAGACGGTTGTCGCCCACCAGCGGCTTGATGAGATTGAGCAGGAGCCAGACCGTGGCACTGAAGTACAGCAAGATGCCGGGAACGGTGAACAGTTCCGACTTCACCCACGGCCCGAGGACGAGGCCCAGGGCGCCTACCGTCATCATCCAGAAAATTGGGGTGATGGAGCGCGGCCAAGCCAGCGGGCGACCAGCAAAGCCGGGATACAAATCCACCAACAACCCGGCGAACACCAGCGACATGAAGCCCCAGTTGTTAGCGTGGATGTGGACTTCAATGGGCACCGCGATGCGTAGGGCCGCCCCCCAGCCCAGCCATAGCCCGGTGCCAACGACGATGCCCAGCAATAAGTAGATCAGCCCGGCTACATAGAACTTTCGCCCGGTTCCAGCAACCGAGGGAGGACTCACAGTTGGACGCAGATCGCTCAACTGCTTCAACAGCAAGGTGGCGGCGATGAAGACCAGCGTGCCACCCGTGAGGATGAGCGCGGCATTAATCAGCGGGATGCCGACCAGCAAGGTGAGCAGGCCCGCGTTCAGACTCAGCCAGATGTCCCAACGTGTTTTCGGTTTGGGTTGCCCGGAGCGCACTGCCACCAGCAGGGGTAACAGCCCGAAGAGCGTTTCAGTGCGAGTGCCCAAGGTAATGAGGTGCACTCTCAGCCAGCGCAAGCCGTTGAACCACGGCACGAGGTTGAAGGAAGTCAGAGACGAGTCGAACGCGGTCAGCGCCGCCAGCGAGGCGTACAAAAGGGTCATCAACAAATAGGGATTCAACATCAGTTCACTCCAGGTGGATGCAACGAGGCTTAAGGATGAGCCGAAGCATAACACTTGAGTGAAGTATTGTCCCCGACTTTTATCGGATTTGAAGGAATTGGGCCTACGCCGCCAATTTTTCCAGCGCCACCCGGTCGCGGATGCGGATTTCGTGCCGCTGAACTTCAATCGCCCCGGCGCTTTCCAGGCCACGCAAGGCGCGTTGCACAACATCCGGCACTGTGCCGAGGCGGGCGGCCAGCTCGGCTTGGGTGTGCCAGCCCGGGCGGGGTAGCACATCCTCCCTGGCTTCATCCAGCAGGAGCCGCGCCAAGCGCCCGGTGACCGACCGGAGCGAAAGATCGGCCACGAGATTGACGAGGTCAATCACCCGCTGGGCCATGCTTTCGATGATATTTTGAGCTAACTCGGGCTGTTCGCGTAATAACCGCGTGATGGCCTGACGCGACAACAGCCAAATGCCAGCAGGTTCCAACGCCAGCGCGGTGGCGGGGTTGGGGCGGCTGGAAAACGCGGCGATTTCGTTGAAGGTTTCGCCGGGGCCAAAAAAGCGCAACACTTGCTCCCGGCCTTCGGGCGATGATTTGATGACTTTGATCCAGCCGGAGGCGAGATAGTACAAACCCGTGGAGGTCTCGCCTTCCAGAAATACGACTTCGCCCGCCGCATAGTCACGCCAGACGGCACTGCGGGCAAGGCTCCCCAGGGTTTGGTCATCCAGCCCCTTGAAGAAGGGCAGGGCACGCAGTTGCTCAATGAGGCGGTCAGGGTTGGGCCGATCCGGCATGGAAGAGATAATCCTTGTCGCGTGAAGACCACATCGTGTATGCCAGCCGCCTAACATATGAGTAGAACGCCAGGGCTTTACAACAAGACCATCCCTACAAATCCAAATTGCCGCAAGTTGCGTCTTTTTGCCCTGCCGGAGGTAGTTTCGCTGAAAAGCTTGCCTTGTTTTCAAGCGGCGACGGTTTCAAAGGCCACCTGCAAATGCTTGGGCTTGGCAACCGAAAAATTCAATTTCTCGAAGCCGATGACTTTTCCGGCTTTATCTTTCATCAGGATAACTTCATCACCAGTTTCTTCAGAGACATATTCGTCCTGGGGATTGCCAAACCAAACCGTAAGGGTATTGCCAACTTCATCGTAAAATACTTTTACTTGGGCCATATTAATTCTCCTTCTTTGATGCTATCGGTTGGGTAAGCGGTAATCAAAAAACCTTCGTTATCAAGCCGCTTGGTAACAGCACAAACCCAGCGCCCGATACGTTCCGGCTTGTAGAATAAGTACACATCCAAATCGCTTTTACTTTGCCGTATTTCGCTTGGGCTTTGAAGCGCGTCCTTTACATCATTTTCGCGTCCGGCCATTACGGGATGCTTGATGGTAATAATCAATTCCCAATAAGAGCGCGTCACGCGCACACGAAACCCAAGCGGAGTTAGAACTTCAAACAACAATTCATCTGGTGATAGGGCATCAATCATAATCCTATTGTAATCCTGATTGGTAAGAACCATCTTCCACCCTCGTCACATCCGCCAAGCAAGGAAACGTCACTTCTAGTCGCGCCCCGGCGCCGGGCTGGCTTTCAATAGAACCCTGCGCCGCAAACTGGGCCCGCACCAGTTCCAGCCCTTCAAAGATTCCGTTCGGGCCGTGGCGGGCGGTGGCGGTGTCAAAGCCTGTGCCGTTGTCGGACACCTCAAGGCGAATCTGGGTCGGCTCCAATTCTACAGCAATGTCAATCCGGCGGGCGCCGCCGTGAAAGGCGGCGTTGGCAATGGCTTCCATCGCCAAGCAGTACAGCGCGTCCAGCACTTCAATCGGCAGGTCGTCGGCTTCGAGCGGGATGTCGGTAAAGACTCGGCACGCGCCGCGCGGCTCGACGAACTGGACGATCTTGGTGGCGGCGCGCCTTAGCTCGTCGCTGATGCCGGTCGTGTCGAGTTCGTCGCGCTGGGCCAGGCGGGTGAGCATGGCGGCCATTTCGAGCTTGCGGGCCACTTCTTGCGCCCGTTCAAGCGCGGCCTGGGCCGTGGCCGGGTCATTCCCCATCACTTCGCGGGCCGAGCCGATCAGGCGGCGCAGAGAGTCGGCGCTGAGGGTCAGCGGGCCATGCACGCCAAACATCACCCCGCCAAAGGCTTCGTACTTGCGCCAGTGGTCGCGTTCGCGATTGATCGGTTCGGCGGCCAAACTGGCAAAGGCTTCGAGCGAGAGCTTGTCGAGCGGCGAAAATTCGCGTGGCGTTCGATAGAGCAGAAACAACGCTCCCGCCCGTTCACTCCGCCCTCCGAGCGGCAGGAAGGCCACTGAGCGAACAGCTTCACCGGAGAGAAAAGCGATGTCCGCCGAGGCGGTTCCCCGCAGAGTCGAGTCAGTGGCGGCGTCGGTGCTGTAGTAAGGTTCCCATCGTTCAAGCAAATCAAACAGCACCGAGTCGGCTGGCCTGGGCGATTGGCCCAGGTCGTCAGGCTGATGAAAGTCGCCGGTGAACAGCGGCGGCATGAGCGGGTAGCCGGTGCCGGGGGCGAGTTGATATAGCGCCACCAGATCGGCGCCGAAATGCAAACGTGCTTCGCGGGCAATGGTGTCGAACATCTCTTGAATAGAGGCGCAGTCGCTCAACTGGCTCACGGCCAGCCAGAGGGTGTCGCGCAATCGCTCGGCCTCGTGGCGCGCGTGCTGGCTTCGGGCCAGGGCAATGCCAATCGAGTCGGCCATCAGGTTGAGTTGCTCTTCGTCAATCTCCCAGAACTCGGCCACGTTCTGGCTGATCACATCCAGCACGCCGACAGCCTGCCCGGCGACGACGACGGGCACGGCCAGAGTCGAACGCGTCCACGCGAACGGCGGCTGAGTTTCGTAATGAGGGCATTGGCTGACGTTATCCCAGCGTTCCGGGCGGCGATTCGTCAAAACTGAGCCGGGGACGCCGCTACTCGCGGGGAGACTGAGGCCTTGCCAGGTGACTCGGGGCGTGCCGCGCGCGGCGTGCAGGACAAGCCGGTTGCTGGCATGGTCGAACAGCCACAGGCGCGCATGATCGTAACGCAAGCGATAGCCGATCGTTTCGACAATCGTCTCAAAAGATGTTTCGATGTCGGGCGTGTTGGAAAGCTCGTTGGCAATCTGGCGCAGAAGCTCGGTGCGAATTTGGAGCAGGGCATGGCGGCGAGCCAGATAGAAGTTGGACATGGCCAGGGTGGCCAGCCACAGCGGCGGGGTGAGCACTCCGGCCAGGGTATTGCTCACCGAGAAGCGCAAGAGGGTGAGCACCAGGCAGGTGAGGAACAGAACCAGAAAATACGGAACCGTCCCCACCCGCTCGGAGAGAAAGAGCAGAGGGAAGATAAAGAGCGGCCAGAGGTGGTTGGCGGCCACGCTGTTGGGGCCGGTGATTCGAATGAAGGCGATTAGGCCGAGGGCGATCAAGGCCACCGCCAGCCCCGACCACACGAAGCCCAGGTCGGGCCGGGCCAGCCGCACCAGCCAGTTCTCGGCCCCGCGCAGCCACATGCGTTCGGCCCGCCAGAAGATGACGAGCGTGCACACCCCGCCGATCAGCACCAGGTCGGCCAGGCGGCGAAGATTATCATTGAACAGCAAAGCGTCGCGCACGACGATGCCGACGATGAGCATGACGGCGACGGCGGCGATGGGATAATAAAAGCGCGAGCCAAGGCGCAACATCCAGCGGCGCGGCGCGAGAAAAGGATCATAGGAAAGGTGCTGGCGGTAGGGTAACATGGCGTTCTCCTGTTACCCTTTATACTACTGCAAAAGGGGACAAACGGGCGGCGCTAAATCGTGCCACCGCCTGGCACAGTCGTGCCGCTTCGATTTGTCAGCCTCTTATCAGCACTTTGTCAGGTCTTCCTGGATAAGTTCTGTTATTGTTGCCGTAGATTCTCACACTACAAGCACTCTGAGCGAAGTTCCGCGTGCCGTTCGCGGAACGCAGTCGAAGAGTGCGGGTCTTGCAAAGGAGCCGCACCCCTCCCCAAAGGGGCCCTGTGGGTCGACTACGCGCGGCGGCACTCTGAGCGGAGTGAAACGCAGTCGAAGAGGCCGCCGCGCTCCGCTCAGGGTACTGGCCGAATAAATGCAAAGAAAGAAGGCTCCTATGAACGGCTGGCTTCTCCGCTTCACTAACACTACCATTCTCGCTCTCATCATCCTGCTCACTCTCACCGGCCTCTACGGCCTGATGTGGCCCCTACCCGCACTGCTGTTTGAAATTCATCGCGGCGCGGGTTGGGCGCTCATCGCCCTCATTCCGTGGAAGAGCCTCATCGCTATACGCTCGCTCCGGCGCGGCCTGGATCGACGCTTCGACCGGAGCCTGGTCATCGCCGTTTCCATCCTGCTGGCGAGTCTCGCCTTGCTCGTGCTCACCTTCGGGCTGATGTGGGCGTGGCACATCGGCCCCGACATAGTGTGGCTTGGCGCTTATGGCGATGCCGTGATCTCGTGGCATTGGATGCTGGCCCTGGGACTCTTGATACCATTGGCCATTCATGTATGGCGACGCTGGCCCCGCCCCAAGCCGGTTGACTTTGCCTCACGCCGCAGTGCGCTCCGGTTCTTGGTTCTGGGTGGGGCCGCCGTGACCGCGTGGGGCGTGGCCGGAGCCATCGCCCGAGCGCGCCAGAGCATGGAGTCGCCAAGAAGCTCCACCGGCTCGCGCGAAGAAAGTTCTTTCGCCGGGCTGGGGTATCCGGTGACCAACACCGTCGGTCAGGGCCAGACTGTGCTCGACCCCGACACGTGGCGGTTGACCGTCGGCGGCGCGGCCATCATCCCCCTCACCCTCACTTACGCCGAGGTGCTGGCCCTTTCAGCCACCGAAGTCACCGCCACCCTCGATTGCACCAGCGGTTGGTACACCACTCAAGTCTGGCGCGGCCTGCCCCTGGCCGATTTGTTGGCCCGGGCCGGACTACGCCCGGAAGCCAGCGGAATTCTGTTGAAGGATGTTTCGGGGTATCCGGCCTACTTTGCGCTTTCCGAGATCAATGAGATTCTTTTGGCAACCCATGTCGGCGGCCAGGCTTTCGATCACTGGCACGGCTTTCCCCTGCGAGCGGTCGTGCCCTCGCGGCGAGGCTGGCAGTGGGTCAAGTGGTTGACGGAGATTGAGGTTCTGACTTCTCACTGATCCTGAATTTCAACACGCTTTCGCTCATCCACCAGAAGAAAATCATGCCGCTGAGGTCGCTGAACAGGTCGGCAAAGTCGGCGGTACGGACGGGCGAGAAGTGTTGCGCGCCCTCTTCCAGCACGGCAATGATAAATGGGATGAGGATCGCCAAAGGCACAATTCCAAATCTAAGGCCCTTCGGGTGCTTCGCGAAACCCGTTGGGTCTTTGGGGCGCACCAGCCACAAGTTAAGCCAGAAAGTGACCGCGCCGAACAGAGTGAAGTGCAGAATCTTGTCCATCGGCGCTCTAAGCAAGCCGGCGTCGGGCAAGATGGAAAGATAGGCCATCTCGCTGATGAGGACGACCACAGCCACTTGGGCCCAGAGCAACCAGCGCCAGTCGGGGTGGCGCAAGGCAAAGAGGCCGTAGCAGGCCGCCCCGATCCCCATCCCCGCCGCCGCCCGCCCAAAATATCGGACGGATAGTGAACGCCAAGATAAACGCGGCTGAGGGCGATCAGGCCGGCGCCGATTGCGGCCGGCAACCACACCCGCCAACGGCGGTAAGTGAGCGCCAGCACGGTGGCAGTGGCAAACGCGGCGACGGCATGGCCGCTGGGAAACGAGGGGAAGTTTGGCGTGGGGATGACGGCCCGAATATCAACCGGGCGCGGGCGCAGAGCCAGGAATTGAAAGATGAGGGTGAACACCTCGCCGGCCAACAGTGCCATCAACACCGCCAGCCCGGCCCGGCGTTGCTTGCCAATGATCAGTGCAATACCAATCGCTGGAAGCAGGGCCAGCCCGGCGTAAGTGATGACCACCATTACGGCATCAAGAATCGGGTTGGCGAGGGTTTGGTTGAAGAAGGTCAGCAGAGCCTTATCCATTAAGAACCTATCTCCAAACTGGTTTTAAGAGAAATGCCTGAATTTCACCGCACAGCAATGCCCGGTGACAGTCACCTTCTTGTCTATGCTAATTCGATGGATGAAGATTGTTTGAGGCGGTCCCCCCAAATCTGCCAGAACAAATCTGAAACCGGCGCGGCCATGAGCAGAAGGGCGACGATGAACAACGGCCAATTAAACCAAGTCGGCAGAACATTCCGAATGGCTTCCTCGCCACCGCCCATGACTTGAATCGCGTCGGCCATAAAAATGTAAAGCGCCAAAATCACGCCGGCGAGATTCATCCCCCGAGTCAGCCGCCCAGGCCAGAGCGGACGCTCGGGCCGATCAAATTGGGTGATGAGGGTGCCGCCAAGGATGAGCAGAATCGAGATGAGTATCGGAGCCAGCACCGGCCCCCACCACGGCAAAGGCAACAAAAAGAGAACATCCCAATCCAGCAAAGACTTCGGCCAGCCACTCATCGGCACGAGAAAGATGTAATAGAAAATGTCCCAGGCGCCGAAGGCGATCATGGAATAGGCCAAACGACTGCGCCACGTTCCCCCGGCCAGCCAACCCACGGTGAGCAACATGACCAGGGTGGCCGCTTCGCGCACCAGTTCGACTTGCCCTAACCCGACTGACACTGGCAGAGGGTTGGGTTGATAGGGAATCACCCGGGCCAGCTGAATCCGCAAATACAACACCGCCGCCGACTCGACCCAGGCCATGGCCGCCGCGAAAAGGGCGACGATTAGCCAGCGCCGGCTTTCATTCTTGTTAGCCATATCACTCCTTGACCACGTGAGTTTGAAGATAGGAAGTTCCCCACCTCAGCGCGGCCCCGACGTAGGCGCTTACCAAGGCCGGGATGAGGGCAATGAGAGCCTGAATCGATCTGCCAAAACTGGGCGGCGGGCAATCGAGGCCGGGATGGCACGGCGGCGCGTAGCCAATCGTTACGCCGATCACGCCGGCGAGAAACACGCTTCCGCCAATGATGAGCGCCCATTGCCAGGCCCGCCGGGGCAGGAGAAAGCCAAACACGAAGGTGGACGGCAAGATCAGGATCAGCGCCGCCCAGACTTCGTCGTTGTGCTGATCAACGTAGCCAATTAGCGCCGCTATCGCAATCGCCGAAATGTAGGGCGCGATGGCGGCAATGAGTTTATGGCGGGCTTTGACCGAAAAGAACAGGCCAAGCCCGGCAACGAGAGCCGTGATCAGAAAGAGGGTGAGGAAGGGTAAGCCTTCTTTAGAGTTAGAGGTCATGATCATTCTCCTTCGAGTGATTTGAGAGGCATCAAGGGGAGGGTCATTTTTGGATGGGTGGCTAACGTCTTCGCTCGCCGTTCCATGTTAATTGGGCGGTTGCCCCGTAGATTCTTCAGGCAGTAGAATCCGTTCATCGCCAGCGACATGAGAGCCGCGCCGGGTCGAAGTCGGTATAGAGAACGCAGGGCGCGCCTAAGCGAGTGTTTGAGGGAGAAAGCCGTCGTCCACAACCGACGATGGGCCTCGAGCAGTTCGGCGGCGCTCATGGTTTTGGGGTGAAAAGTCACATTGTAGCCATTATAAAACTCCAAGCCGCGTTCATCAATCAGGCGGCCTTCGGCTTCCATCTTATCGTAGAGCGGCGTGCCTTTGT
>CAYSIV010000082.1:0-19753 GCA_964431175.1 uncultured Anaerolineales bacterium | reverse complement strand
TGGCCGATCCAAGATATAGAGCGGCGGTATCCGTTGGCACCACGCGTGAAATAAAAAACGTGATGACTGAGACGCCGATCAGGACGAATATGGCAGTGAGTAAACGACGGAAGATGAATTCAACGGCGCGCATTTAATTGGAATTCCCCTTCCCGCCTCACGGCGGGAAGGGGAATTCGAACTAGGAAGAAAGGAGCCGGCTACTTGGCCGCCTGCAATTCATAGTAGTTGAAATGCCAGAAGGGGTAGTTGAGGTTATACTCAAAACCTTCGACGGATTTCGGAATGACATAGGCGGACACAGTATCGAAGAAGAATACACCCGGAGCTTCTTCAATGAGCAAAGTTACTGCTTCAACATACTTTTGCTTGGAGGCAGTGAAATCTGTGCCGCTCAAGGCATAGCCTTCATCCCAAAGGGCTATGTATTCAGGGTTGTTCCAGTAGGAAAGATTCCAGGAAGGTTTCTCGGTATAGTAGAACAACGACCACAAATTATCAATGGCCGCGTCGGCATAGGCAGGCCAATAGAGCATCAAGGTCATATCCTGTGCATCTTTGCCTGAGCGGGCGAGTTTCAATTGCTCACCCAGAGCAAGCGCCTCAATGGTGACTTCTACGCCGATTTCCTGGAAAGAATCCTTGATCAGTGGAGCAAAGGCTTCTTCCGCGGCGTTCGAGGCTGTGTACGTCATTCTGAGGCTAAAGCCGCCACCTTCGTGACCGGCTTCCTTCAAAAGCGCTTTGGCCTTCTCGAGATCATACGTGTATTGGCCGACACTGTCATCCCAGGGGAATACGCCGGCGGGCACTGGGCCGAAGCTTTGTGTGCCGAGGCCATTAACTCCGATTTGGATGATGTCCTGATAGGGAATGGCATAGGAAAGCGCTCGGCGCACTTTTACATTGTCCAAGGGCGGGCGCAGTGTATTGAAGTAGGCAATATAGTTGAAGAAGGAAGGTTCCTTGAAGACGGTGTAATTGGGATCGCTTTCGAAGGTATCAAGGTTTTCACTCGGCAACCGTTCGGCGAGGTCTACTTCGCCGCCTTCGAGCATCTGCTGGCGGGTGGTGGCTTCAGGCACCAGAGAAGCGACAACTTTTTCATATTGACCAGCTTCCCAACCGCCCCAATATTCCGGGTTTTGGGTGAATACAGCTTCGACATCCGGGGTATAGGATTCGACCATGTAAGGGCCAGTGCCATAGCTCTTGCCATCGGCCCAGAAGTTCTCGTCCGCGGCGAAACCTTCGAGAGCCTTCGGGCTGACGATATAGGCCGCATACATGGAGGAAGCGATCAAATCAACCGGCTGGGGGTTGCTTAGGTTGAATTTAACGGTCAGATCATCCACCACTTCCACATTATCCAAAGAAGCCCAGATGAAACCTGCGCCCCCGTGATCCTTGGCGGCTTCAATGGAGGCTTTTACGGCGGCCGCGTTCATTGGCTCGCCATCGTGGAACTTGACGCCCGGGCGAAGATTGAAGGTATAAGACAGTTTATCTTCGCTTACCGACCAGCTTTCAGCAAGCACCGGAGTATATGTTTCAGCAGAGCCGGACTTGTTGATCTTCAAGAGCGTTTCATACACATTGGGCAGATAGGCCGCTTCGGTTGAGAATGAGGCGATCGGATCCCACGTGTCAATTGTTGAAGAGTAGGCGATCTTCAACACCCGCGGGGCCGGCACTGCGGTGGGCGGAACGGCAGTGGGCGCTACGGTGGGGGCCGGAGGTTGGGTGTTAGCCGGGGCCTGTGTGGGTGCAGGGGGCTGAGTGGTGGCCGGGCTGGCGCAAGCACCGACCAGCAGACCCACAACCATCAGCAAAGATATAAATGACCAGTTGCGTTTCATAGGTTCTCCTCCAGAATGGGGTGGGCGAAGTGGCCGCCCAAAAGTTGTTGGTGAAGCACGATGTCGCCGGCGAATGCTTCGCCGCGTATCCTATCCTAAATTCTAGCGGAGGCCTTTCGCAAAATTCTCGCAGAACGGCCCCTCCCTGCCGGCGCTACACCCATAGAACGGCGGGAGAGTTATAATCTCTGCCAATGCACCCCGTGCCGCTTTTACGCACCAAATTCCTCATCCCGCGCCGCCGCGCCGAAAGCCTGCGCCGCCTGGCCTTGCTCAACCGCCTCGCCCAGCATATCGACAAACGCTTGCTTTTGCTCTCTGCGCCGCCCGGTTACGGCAAAACAACCTTGCTCGCCGATTTTGTCGCTACCGTGTCCTTGCCCGTCGCGTGGTACCAACTGGACTCCGCCGACAGCGACCCGGCCACCTTCCTAGCCTATCTCATCGAATGCTTGGGCCGGCTGCACTCAAGCCCGCTCTCGGCCCGCGCCTTGCTCTACAGCGACGCCGACCCCACTCCACCTGAACGGGTACTCACGGTTCTCCTCAACGAACTGTCCGAAGCGAGTGAGCGCGACACGTTGGTTGTCTTCGAAGACTACCACCTGCTCACCAACCCTGCTGTATATGCTCTCACGGACGCTCTGCTCGAAAATGCACCGCCGACTTTGCACCTGATCATTTCGACGCGCAGTGACCCGCCGTTGGCCCTGGCCCGTTTGCGCGCGCGCGGCCAACTGGTCGAACTACGCACCGCCGACTTACGCTTCACCGCCGACGAGGTCGGCGCCTGGCTCGCCCAGTCCGCGCCGCTTCTATCGGCGCCCAGCATTCACGCCCTCAGCGAGAAGACGGAAGGCTGGGCGGCGGGTTTACAACTGGCGTTGTCATCGCTGGCCGGTAAAGACGCTGCCAGCGCCGAGCGCTTCATCGCCGATCTGACTGGCGCCCATCGCTTCATCTTCGAATACCTCGCCGGAGAAGTCTTTCGCCGCCAATCCGACTCTCTGCAAAGTTTTTTGCTTCGCACCTCCGTCTTAACGCAACTCAACGCCACCGCCTGCAACACGCTCCTCCACCTCGCCGATTCGCAAGCGACGCTTGAGTATCTGGAGCAACACAACCTTTTCACTGTCAGCCTCGATGAGAACCGACAATGGTATCGCTATCACCTTCTCTTCCGCGATTTTCTGCTGGGCAAACTGCGCCGCGACTCTCCGGTGGAGGCGTTGACGCTCGAGCGTAACGCCGGCCGCTACTATGAATCACTAAGCGAACTGGAAGCGGCCTTTGCTCATTACCAGCAGGGCAACGACAGTGACGCCGCCGCGCGCGTGTTGGCCGCCTTCGCCCCCGACCACATCGAGCGGGGCCGCGTCGAAGCCCTGCACCGCCACTTCGCCGTTTTGCCCGAGGCGACTCTGCGCGCTCAACCCGACTTACTGCTCTATCATGGTGACGTGCTGCGCCGACTGGGGCGCGCCAGCGAAGCCATTGCCCGCTATGACGACGCCCGGGCTGCCTTCGCACAGCAAAATGACTCCCGCGGTATGTGCCGCGCCCTCACTGAACTCGCCGAAGTGGCCCGTTCACAGGGCGATTACGGCCGCGCCCAAACCCTCGCCGCCCAAGCCGTAGCCCTCTCCCCATCGGACCATGCCACGCGGGCTCGCGCATTGATGGCGCTGGCCAAAAGCGAAGGTTTCCTGGTCGGCATGGATCGGGGCCGCGCACTGGCCGAAGAGGCCGTGGAAGAATCGCGCCGCGCGGGCGGGTCGCTCTCTCCGCGCGCTCGCGCCGCGCTGTTGCGCTCGCTCGGCCAAATCTGCTGGTGGCATGGCGATCCGCAAGCCACCGTTCGTTATTGCGAAGAAGCCTTGCGCGCCGCCCCCGACGATGTTTCACCCCTCGCCGCCGAAGCGCTCATCACCATGGCGACGCCGTATCTCTATCGCCGTGATCTCGACTTGGCCTTGCAATGCGCCGAGCGCGGCCTCGACATCGCTCAGCGCCTGCAAGCCCACGAACTGCTTCCCATTGCCTACGCCACGCTTGGCAACGTCCTCACCCGGCGCGGCGAACTGCCGCGCGCCGAAACGTGCTTGCGGCAAGCCATGGAACTCTCGCGCGGCCTGGGCTTGGAAACGTATGCCCAGGTGATGGCGGCCGGCTTCCTCGCCTACAACCTCTGCGAGCAGAATCGCATTGATGAGGCCCGGCAGATGGCCGAGTCGGCTATGTGGCCGTATGTTGGCGGCGCCGACACGTATGAGATTTGCGTGTGCCGCAGCGTGCTGGCCGACATCGCCCTCGACGCAGGCCAACTCGACGAGGCCGAGCGCATGTTCACGGATTTGCTCGAAGTGGATCGGCGGCGGCAGTATCGCATCCCGTTGGCGATGGTGTGCTTTGGGCTGGCTTACATTTATATGAAGACGGGGCGCGAGTCGGAAGCCGCGCCGCTGGCGGTTGAGTCGCTTAAACTCATCGAGCCGACCGGCGCCCTGCAACTATATTTGGACCAGGGCGAACGGAGTCAAACGGTGTGCGCGGCCTTGACGTTGGCCGGAGTCAAAAGCCCGTTTCTGATGCGGGTAGGGGAGGCCGCGGCCGTCAAACCACTCGAGTCGGCCATCCACCCGGATTTGGTGCGCGTGAAGTGCCTTGGCGCGTTCCGCGTCTTTATCGGTGAGCGTGAAATCACTCAAGAGCACTGGGTGTCAGCCAAAGCGCGCGATCTGCTGGCCTACTTCGTCACTTTCCGGCGCGAGCGCATTTCGTTGGATCGAGTCGTCGACTCGGTCTGGCCGGAAAAGGCCAGCCAAAGCAAAACCGCCTTTCATTCCGCGCTGTACCGGCTGCGTCAGGCCTTGCGCGGGCCAGAGCGATCACAAAAATTCATCATCGCGGAAGGAGGCGAATATCGGCTGGATGCTGCCCACTTTCAGGTGGACGTAGACGAGTTTGACTCGGCGCTGGCGCAGGCCCGCGCCACCCGCGATGAAGGCGACTCGGCTGGCTGGTACGAGCGGGCCGTGGCACTCTATCACGGTGAGTATCTCGACAATTTGTATTACGATTGGCTTTTGATGGAACGGCGGCGATTAAACGAAGCCGCATTCTCGGCCTTCCGGGCCTTAGCCGCCCTGCGCGCGAAAGCGGGCGAATACGATGCGGCTATTGAGTCGGCCCAGCGCGCCCTCACCCTCGATCCACTGCTCGAAGAGGCGCACTGCGACCTCATGCGCTACTACGCCGCGCTGGGCCACCGCAGTGATGTAGCACGACAATATCAAATGCTACGTCAACAACTCGAGAGCGAATTGGGGCTGCAACCTTCGGTAGCTACGCAACGTTTGTATACCGCGCTGGTGGAGGAAAGAGAGACACCTTCCAGGCCGGGGCAGGGCCGGACATAGCCAATTATTTCCGACGCTGTTGCACCAAACGTAGGCGGGGGAATTGAGCTTCGGCATATAATGGGGATGGCTGGTCTACACTATGGGCCTGCCCGCTCTCGTGTTAGGCATCCTCTTCTGGGTGAACAGCCAGCCCTGGTATTACTGGCTGGCAACACTGCTGTTCGCGGCGTGGGCGGTATTGGGATATACCGTGGACATCCTGCGTCCCATCAACTGGCGCACCCCGCCGAGATGGCCGATCTTCACCCCGTATGTCGCCTTGTATCTCGCTGCTCAATTCGCTTTTTGGATACCGCTCTGGTTCATCTGGAGTGGGTACTGGATCATTTACGCAGTGCTCTATACCGTCAGCACTGTTTTGAATGTCTCGTCGCACTTCGGAGGCCGAAAGACCCAGGCCGGCCGGCGTGATCATCTATCGTGCCGCATCCAAGCCCGCGTGGATGGATGACCGGCACATTTCGAGTGAGGAGATAATCATGTCCGCTCAAGCCATAAACACACTCTTGGATGGGAAGGTAACGGGAGGCCGAACGGGATGGGCGTCCCGTCTTGGCTCGTTCGCGCTCTTCCTGCTGTGTGGCCTCGCCATCTTCGTGTTCGGCTCGGGCTACTTCGCCCTCTTCCCGACGAACAACAATCCGCTCTATCTCGCCAGCCTCTCCGCACTTTTCCTGATCGTCGCCGTGTTGCCGAAACAGAACGCGCGCCTGGAGAAATACTGGCGGGCGACTTTCGCCTTCTTTACCGCATCCGCTGCCCTGCTGTTCTCCACACTCATGGCGCGTTTCACTGGCGCCTTCCTAGATGCCTTGAACCTGACGACCAGCACCTCGCCGGGCATTGCGATCGCCAAATCGTACGAAATGGTGATGATCGTCGCGCCGATCCTCCTGCTCACCAAGCTGTCGGGCGCCGATCTCGGGTCGCTTTACCTCAGGCGAGGCAATCTCAAGTGGGGCCTGTCCATCAGCCTCCTCGTGTTGTTCAACTTTGCCTCGTCCGCCTTTCTGTTCTTCGCGGCTCGATACTCCAGCGTGGGCAGTCTGGGTGCGGCCGTGCTGTGGGGCCTGGTTTTCGCCTTCGCAAACGGGTTCATGGAGGAACTGTGGATGCGGGGCATCTTTCTGAAGCGCTTGGAACCGCTGTTGGGACTCGGCGGCGCGGTGCTCCTGACCTCCATCGTGTTTTCGGCGGTGCATGTGGGAGCCGTCTACCTCATGCCCGTTGCGATTCCGTTCATGCTGGCCTACGCTCTGACTCTGGGAATCGCCTGCGGCTACCTGATCATGAAAACCGGCAGCCTGTGGGGCGCCACCCTCATCCACGCCACCGCCGATCTGTTTTTGTTCATCGCCATGTTGGCAAATGCGTGATGGATATGCTGAATTAGCTCTCTTACATCTTCAAGCTCTGGCAAACCCCTACCTCGACCATACTTTCGTCGGGTCTCAACCATACCCGCTTTGCCGTACAGTGAAATTGCCTCAGGTAGCACGCCCGGGGCAAGGTTGAGACGCGATGAGCGATGACTCCGACAAACGCTGGACTTACCGCATTATGGTGCAGGGCCGACTTGACGAAAGCTGGTCGCGCTGGTTCAACGGACTGACAATCGAATGCACGAGCACTGGCGATTCGGTCATCACCATGCTCACCGGCCCGGTCGTTGACCAGCCCGCCCTGCGCGGCATTCTGAACAAACTGTGGGATTTGAACCTGATTCTGATCTCTGTGGCCCGCATCAAAGAAGAAACCCTGTCTCCGAAGGAGGCAAACCATGTCACTCCAATACGTTCTCTCATTAGCTGATTCCCGGGCCGCGCTGGAAACCGTCGGCGGCAAAGGCGCGTCGCTGGCGCGGCTCGCCAACGCCGGCCTGCCTGTGCCTGGCGGCTTTCATGTGACCACGACGGCTTATCGGCAGTTCGTGGCCGTGAACAACCTGCAGCTCGCCATCCTCGAAGCCCTGAAGGGCGCGGAGGCTGTTCAGCCTTCCACACTGGAGGCTACCTCATGCGCCATTCATGATCTCTTCCAGCAGGCCGAGATGCCCGGCGAAATCGCTGAAGCCGTTGCGCATGCTTACGCCGCGCTCGACGGCGGCGTGGCGGTCGTCGCCGTCCGCTCCTCGGCTACGGCCGAAGACCTGCCCGATCTCTCTTTTGCCGGTCAGCAGGAGACCTTCCTAAATATTTGCGGCCAAGAAGCGGTGCTAGAAACGGTTCAGAAGTGCTGGGCCTCGTTGTGGACGGCGCGCGCGATTGGCTATCGCCTGCAACATCACATTGATCAGAACGTGGTGAGCCTGGCGGTAGTCGTACAGCGCCTGGTGCCGGCCGAGGCCGCCGGAATTCTCTTCACCGCCAACCCGATCACCGGCCAACGCGATCAGGCCATGATCACCGCCACTTGGGGCTTGGGTGAAGCAATTGTGGGCGGCATGGTGATGCCAGATACCCTCATCGTCGAGAAAGCCAACGGCAAAGTACTCAGCCGCGAGACGGCGGACAAGCAGGTAATGACAGTGCGCATCGAAGGCGGCACTAAAGAGCAGCCCGTGCCCGAAGCCATGCGCCGCGCACCCGTGCTCTCGGACAGTGAAGCCAGTGAACTGGCAAAGTTCGGCGGGCAGATTGAAAGACTCTACGGTGTACCGATGGATATTGAATGGACTTTGGTGGAGGAGAAGTTCGCCATCGTCCAGGCGCGGCCAATCACTGCCCTGCCCGAACCCGAACTGCCCGTGCCGACCGAGTGGAACTGCCCAAGGGCGATTACGCGGCGATGCGCAACAACATCGTCGAGTTGATGATCGACCCGCTGTCGCCGCTGTTTGCCACGCTGGGGCGCGCGGCCATCAACACCAGCCTGCACAGAATAATGAATGAGTCGTTTGCCATGCGCGGCATAATGCCAGAAGAGATCATCATCGTAGTCAACCATTACGCCTACAACAACGGCTCGATCAGCCCCAAGAGTCTGGTGCGTGTGATTGTAGATGCGGGAAAGATTATGAAGATGATGTTCACCGACGCAGTCGAGCGCTGGACAGAAATCGGACGCCCCCGCTACTATCAAACTGTTGAGAACTGGCAGGCGAAAAACTGGCGGGCGTTCTCGTCAGTTGAACTGGTGGACAGCGTCAAACAGTTGACCGAGTCTGCCATCGACGCGTACGGCGCGCTGATCTCCGGCGCCATCCCGGCGGCCTGGATTACTGAAGCCTTGTTCACCACCGTGTACGACCGGCTGATCAAACGCCGCAGTGACCCCTCCGCCCCCACCTTCCTCCTCGGCTACGACAGCCTGCCCATCCGCGCCGACAAATCGCTTTATAGTCTGGCGGCGTGGGTACGGCAATATCCGGCGCTGATGGATTGCCTGGAACCCACCCCCACCTCGCAACTCGTGGCCTTGTGCGAGAGCGACAGTGCGCCCGGCGATGTACCGCTGATGATCTGGCAGGAATGGCGAGGACGCTTCCATGAGCACCTACAGAAGTTCGGGCAGGCCCTCTACGATCTGGACTTTGCCCATCCGGTGCCGGCTGATAGCCCTACGCCAGTGCTGGATGCGTTCAAGATGTATCTGCGTGGCCAGGGAGTCAATCCACACACCCGCCAACAAGAGTCCGAGAAGCGGCGGGAGCAAGCCGTGCAGGCCACGACGCAACGCCTAAAGGGGTGGCGGCTAAACCTGTTCAACAAGGTCCTGACCCCGGCCCAAAAGTACGCGCCGCTGCGCGAAGACGGGCTGGCTGAGATCGGTCTGGCCTACCCTCTCATCCGGCAAATGCTGCTCGAGTTGGGCCGTCGTTTCACCCAGCACAACGTGATCGTCAAAGCCGACGACATCTTCTGGCTGACAGAGGATGAAGTTCTGTTGACGGCCACCCAGTTGGATGCCGGGCGACCGGCGGAGTCGCTGGCGGACAAGATCCCCCTGCGCAAAGCGGAGTATCGGGCGGCGATGCGCGCCAGCCCACCCATGGCGTTGCCACAGATGAAGGTTTTTGGCTTCGACCTGATGTCGCTCAAGGCCCGGCGCGGACGCGGCGGCAAGGGAGAAATGATCCAGGGTGTGGCTGCCAGTCCAGGCCAGGTGACCGGTGTCGCGCACGTACTGCATGGCCCGGAGGAGTTCAACCAGATGCGACCGGGCGATGTGCTGGTGGCCTCGATCACCACCCCGGCCTGGACGCCGCTGTTCGCCATGGCTTCAGCGGTGGTGACCGATGTGGGCGGGCCGCTCTCGCATGGTTCCATCGTGGCGCGCGAATACGGCATCCCGGCAGTTCTCGGCACGGGGGTTGCCACCCGACGCATTCACAGCGGCGATACCGTCGTCGTGGATGGCACGGAGGGCAAGGTTTATCTCAAAGCCACCGGGACACGGGCCGATGGTAGTGGCATCGAATGGAAGCCGCCCAAACCTAAGGGCATCTACATGCGCGGTAGTGTCGTGGACCTGATGCCCGACCCGCTCAGCCCGCTGTTTGCGTCGTTGGGCATTCCCGGCATCATCGCCGGGGTCACGCGCGTGGGCCGGACCCTCACGCGCACCGAGCCGCACCTGCCGCCCGACTACTTTCTGACCATCAACGGCTATGCCTATGGCGGCGTCAATTTCTCCGCCCGCGATTGGTGGTGGGTGCTCACGAGGATGATGCCAGCCTATCCGCGCATTCTACGAATGGGCGTTCCGCTCTGGCGGGATGAAATTCGCCCTCGTTATCAGGCCACTATCACTCGTTGGGACGGGCCGGCTTTGGAACAACGGCCAGCCGCTGAACTGTGGGCCGGCTTCCGCGAAGTCCTGGAGGCCGCCCTGGACTATGTTGGCGTTTTGATGTTCGCCACCATGGGCGCCGCGGCCGGCTCAGAAGGGTTGCTGACCAAGATATACGAGAAGATGGCGCGGCGGCCCGGCGATCCGCCGGCGATTGCGCTGTTGATGGGGTACGACAGCCTCCCAATGCGGGCCGAGAAATCCCTGTTCGATTTGGCGGCGTGGTGCCGGGAGCGACCGGCACTAGCCGTCCAGCTCCTGGCAACGCCATCCGATCAACTCGCGGCCCAACTCTCTGGCCGCGATCCGGGTGGCGACGCCAGCGCAGACTGGCTGGCGCTGCAGGAACGCTTTGGCCGGCATCTGGCGCAGTTCGGCCACATCATCTACGAGTTGGACTTTGCCAAGCCGCTGCCGCTCGATCTGCAAGCGCCAATGCTGGAGACGATCAAGATGTACCTGCGCAGTGAGGGCGTGAATCCTCACCAGCGTCAGCGCGCCAGTGAGGTGAAACGTCAGCAGGCCGCCGCGCTCATGCTCGATCGCTTGAAGGGTCCACGCCAGTGGGTCTTCCGCAAGGCTCTGGAGTGGGCGCAATCGCTGGCCGCCGTGCGCGAGGATGCCCTGGCCGACATCGGGCTGGGATATCCGCTCCTGCGCCGGATGCTGCGCGAGCTCGGCTGCCGAATGGTCCAGGCCGGGGCCGTGGCGCAGGCTGAAGATATTTTCTGGCTGGAATGAGAAGAGGTTGAGCAGGCAGTCGCGCGGCTGGAGCGCGGGGAGAGCTTGGCCAACTTGGCCGCATTGGTGCAGCAACGCCAGACTTTCTGGGAGAAGGCCAAGCGCGCCACTCCGCCGCCCATGCTGCCGCCTCGCAAGACCCTCTTCGGCTTCAAGACGGAGTTGTTCACCCCGGCGGCTGAGGACAGCCACACGCAGGCGATACTCAAGGGCATAGCCGCCAGCCCTGGCAAGGTCACCGCGCCGGCGTGTGTGTTGCACGGCCCGAAGGACTTTGACCAGATGAAACCCGGCCAGGTCTTGGTGGCCGGGACGACCACACCCGCGTGGACGCCGCTCTTTGCGATGGCCTCCGCTGTCGTCACCGACATCGGCGGGCCGCTCAGCCATGGCTCCATCGTCGCGCGCGAGTACGGCATCCCAGCGGTGATGGGCACGGGCGTCGCCACCCGGCGCATCCACAGCGGTGACGCCATCACCGTGGACGGGACAGAGGGCAAGGTGTATCTCAAAGCACGCGGCACGCCGACAGGCGGATCGGCAATTGAGTGGAAACTGCCCAATCCCAAAGGCCAATACATGCGCGGCAGTATCGTGGATATGATGCCCGACCCACTCAGTCCGCTGTTTGCTACGTTGGGAATATCGGCAATCGCCCGCGTCGGTATGAAGCAGGTGTTGGGACCTTTGACCCGCTCCGAGCGGGACTTGCCGGACGATTACATCCTGACCATCAACGACTATGCTTACATGGGTGTCGCGTTTACGCCGCGCCAATGGTGGTGGGTACTCACCAAGATGCTATTTGCTTTCCCGCGCATCATTCGGGAGGGCCTGCCGCTCTGGCGGGACGAGATACGCCCGCGCTACGTGGCGTCGGTCGCGCGCTGGCAGGCCAGGCCGTTGGAGAAACTGACCCTCGCCGAACTCTGGGCCGGGATTCAGGAAGTCAACGATGCGGCTATGCTCCACCTGGCCTCGCTGATGGTGGCGACGACCGGCTCTTCGGCTGGCTCGGAAATGCTTTTTACCCGCGTGTACGAAAAGATGGCCCAGCGACAAGGGGATCCCACGGCGGTCACATTCCTGATGGGCTACGATAGCACGCCTATTCAGGCAGAAAAGTCGCTCTATAACTTGGCCTCATGGTGCCACGAGCGGGAGGGCCTGGCCGCGTATCTCCAACAGACCCCAATGCATCAACTCGCCGCGCAGTTGGCGGAAACGCCTCGCCCTGCGGATGGGGCGATGGGGGTGAGCGATTGGCCCGAATTCCAGGCCCGCTTCCAGTCCCACCTGCAAGCTTACGGTCACATCATGTACGACCTGGACTTTGCCAAGCCGCTGCCGCTCGACCTGCCTGCGCCGATGCTGGAGACGGTCAAGATGTATTTGCGTGGTGAGGGTGCCAACCCGCATGAGCGCCAGCGCGCCGCCGAAGAAAAGCGCGTGCAGGCCGCCGAGACCATGCTCAACCGGCTGAGAGGGTTGCGCCGGTGGGCCTTCCGCAAGACGCTGGGCATGGCGCAGACGATGGCTCAAGTGCGCGAAAGCGCCCTGGCCGATATCGGTCTGGGCTACCCGCTACTGCGGCAAATGCTGCGCGAGTTGGGCCGCCGCTTCGTGCAGGCCAGGATCATCACGCAAGGCGAGGACATCTTCTGGCTCGAGGCGGACGAAGTACGCGAAGCCGTTGCCGCTTTGGAGCGTGGCGAATCACTGGTAAGCCTGGCCGAGCGCGTCGCGCGGCGCAAGACGGCCCACGCGGCGCTCAAGCACGTCACTCCGCCGCCGATGCTGCCGCCCAAGAAAAAGTACATGGGCTTCGATATGGAGGCCTTCACGCCCGCAGCGGCAGAGAGTCAGACAGGCAACACGCTCAAAGGTGTCGCCGCGAGCGCGGGCAAGATTACGGCGCCGGCCTGCGTGCTGCATGGGCCGGAGGACTTCGACCAGATGCGTCCAGGCGCGGTGCTGGTGGCCGGAACGACCACACCGGCGTGGACGCCGCTCTTTGCAATGGCCTTCGCCGTCGTCACAGACATCGGCGGGCCGCTCAGCCATGGAAGCATCGTCGCGCGCGAGTATGGCATCCCGGCGGTGATGGGCACAGGCGTGGCCACCCGGCGTATCCGCAGTGGGCAGTTGATCACAGTTGATGGGAGCGAGGGGACGGTGGTGCTTTCACAATCATAAGGAGTCAGAAAGCCTAACATGATGATCGCAATCGGGATTCTGGCAGTTGTGGCGTTGGCTGTTTCCCTATGGTTTCGAGCCAGGCTTGCCTTTCATACAGGTTTCGCAAGCAAGGCCGCCAAATGGGCATATCCTGTTCTCTTGCTGGGAATTGGAGTAGCGCTCACAGCGGCCGCTTTGCTGTGGTTCGATGTCATCCCTCCATCTGTTGCGAGTATCGCGGGGATTGTCGGCATAGGCTTGATCACAACATCAAACTCGTTGAGAGCCAAAAAATCCTGAGAACCTACAAGAGAATGTCAACACAAACCAGTAGTCGCAAGAACCTCATCATCCTGTCCTTCACCCTCGTAGTCGTCATGCAGGGGTTCGGGATGGTCATTCCGATTATCCCGTTCTACATTGAGCGCCTCGGCGCAGGCGGCAGCGCGTTCGGCCTGCTCGTGGCCACCGCCGCCCTCACCGAACTGCTCTTCGGCCCGTTGTGGGGCAGTATCTCTGACCGAGTCGGGCGAAAACCGATTCTGATGATCGGCATGTTCGGCTACGGTCTGTCGCTCTTGCTGTTCGGGCTTTCAACGCAGTTGTGGATGTTCTTCGCCTCGCGGGCGCTGTCGGGTGTGTTGTCATCGGCGATGCTGACGACAGCCATGGCCTACATTGGTGATAGCACCGGAGAGAAGGAACGGGGCGGCGGCATGGGCGCGCTGGGCGCGGCGGCCGGGTTGGGCGTCATCCTCGGCCCCGGCTTGGGTGGCTGGCTCGGCGCCAGCGGCTCCCTCTCAATGCCGTTCTTCGTCGGGGCCGGGTTGTCGCTGGTCTCGCTGTTGCTGATCGCCCTGCTATTGCCTGAAACACTCCCGCCCGAAGCGAGAAGCGCGAACAAAGGAAAGGTTGGTCTGGTGGACTTTCGCGAACTGTGGCGCGCACTTTTTAGCCCCATCGCAAGTTATTGTTCCTGGCCTTCATTGGAACAGTTGGGACGAGCAACTTTGAATCCATCTTCAGCCTGTATGCTGTTGACGTGTTCGGCTACGGCCCGGAGCAGGTGGGCCTGGTTCTGATGGTGGTCGGCGTCGTGGCCGTGATTGGGCGCGGTCTGTTGACGGGCCTGGCGACGAAATGGTTGGGCGAAGCGACGGTGATCCAAGGGGGCCTGCTGGCCGGGGCAATGACCTTCCTGCTCCTGTTGTTGGCCAAAAGCTATTGGGCTGTCCTGCTCACGACGGGCCTGTTTGTTTTGATCACTGCCTTCTTCCGTTCGGCTGTTCACTCACTTACCTCGCAACGCGCGACGGTTGGACAGGGAGCGGCGATGGGGCTGAGCAATTCATTCGTCAGCCTCGGGCGCGTGGTGGGGCCGATCTGGGCTGGAACGATGTTCGATCTCAAACCAGACTATCCCTACATTAGCGGTGCTGTAATCCTGTTCATAGTCTTCCTGCTGAGTCTGGCGTGGCTGACTGCAGGCAAGACGCTGGCGGGTGGAGCAAGGGGCGCAGGGACTCCAGGCGAGAAGGAAGTGCCCATCATTACCCCGGCGAGGAGGAACTTCAAATGAGACATCGCACTTTGGAATTCTGGATCGCCTGTACGCTGGCACCGGCCACGCCAACGCTTCAGGCAACCGAGACGGCCCAACCTGTCGCCGCCACTCAGACACCTGAAGCCAATCTCCCCAACCCGGCCTCAGTTTACTGTGAGGCTCAGGACCACACCCTGGAAATCCGAACGGCCTCCGACGGCAGTCAACATGGGGTGTGCGTTTTTCAGGATGGGAGCGAGTGTGACGAATGGGCTTTCTACCGAGGCGAGTGTGGCCCCGCCAGTGCTCAAGTGGAGCCGACTCCGCTTCCGACCCTGGCTGGCGGATATACAAGCTGGCTCTCCTATACCCAGGCCGACTACGCCTTCTCGTTCCGTTATCCATCGGATTGGGTGGTTGAACCGGATGCCAATCCGGTCAGCACATTGTATGGGCATGCCCTGTTCGTTCGCCCGGCTGATGAAACGACAAAGACAAGCCTGCGGGTGGTGTTCCGGCGAAACGGCGCGGAGCTTCTTCTCTGGCCGACCGGCGTGGGCGAAGGAGAGTTCGTCCAGCGGGACATCATTCCGTTTGGAGATGGAATGCTCAAGCGAGACGTGCTCGTGTGCGACGGGGGAGATCAGTCCGTGTGATATCACAATGCGTCAGGCGGCGAGATTCAGCGCGGCGATGTTGAATTCTCGTTCATCCTTGCCGTTCAAGAAGCATGTTCAAGTGGACTCAGCCTGTCGGAGAAAGTGCAGGCAACTGGCAACATGATTGTGGCGTCATTTGAGCCGTAGGGGCGCTGGGAGCATTGCTCCGCCCAGCGCTCAGCAAGCTCATTGCGCAGTTTGTCTATCCCTGACACTGCTCGCTGACGATAAATGAATTTAGCCGGGCGCTTCTTCCGCGCCGACAATCTGCTATCGAACGTCGCCTTCACCTGGCGGCGCTTTGCGACCGGCTGGCAAAGATAAATTTGGCGGCTTCAAAAAACCTTCATTACTCCCAACACGCCAACTCCGCAGATAGCGCCACATATCATTCCGGCCACCACATCCGACAGATAATGCACGCCCATGGCCACCCGCGAGAGCGCCACCAGCAGCGCCCAAACTAGCGTCAGAGCCGCCCACCAAAGCGGGCCAAGTGCGACGGCAATGACAGCCAGCATGGCCGCTCGCGCCGCGTGGCCGGATGGGAATGAATGAGGATCGAGTTTGCGATACCCTTGCCCCCACTCGCCCGCCGGACGCTGTCGGCGAAAGGCTAATTTGAGAGCCTGCACCAGGATCGCCGTCGCCGCCACCCCAACCAGATCAAGCCGCGCTTCGTGCTTCCAGAAATCTGAACCGAGCCACAGGGTGAGCGGGAGGCCAATCAGCCATAATGGGCTATCGCCAGAGTGCGCCAGCAGAATGGCAATGTTGCGAAGCGGGCCGTGCTTTTCAGCAATTCTCAGTCGCCTCGTGAGGTGGGCATCAAGGGCGACTGCTTCACGCAAAGCGTTCATAATTCACGCGAAGTGTTCATCCTTTTCTCCAAATCTCGCGTCACAATCTCATACTGAAACGGCTTGTCTACGTCCATGCCCACTTCGGCGTAAGGGCAGAACACCGGGCGGCCCGTGATGCCCATCTTCTTGCCCACCAACTGCACCGCCCGCTCGGCTGTGAGTTGGCGCAAGGCCAACAGCAACAATGTCTCGTAACCGATCAACGATGCTTGCTTGAACACGTTCTTGCGGGCTTCGGTAATTTTTTCCCACACCGGGTTGTCGGTTTTTACCAGCCGCGTTGCCAATAAATTGGCATCGCCGCCGCACACCGTCGCCTCCTTCAAGGGCGTGTAACTGCGGCGCGACCCCGGAAAACGTTTCTCCATCACCGAGCGTTCGATCACGCTATAACAAAAATCAATGTCGGTTTTCAAACCCTCGTCCACCAGCCAGTTAAAATGCTCTGGGCGGACGGTGGGAATGTCGGCGCTCACCCACATCATGCGCGTCGCCGCCGGGTTGAGTTGCAGGACTCGGCGGAGGCCGGCCCGCGCATTGGCCACCATGCTCCCCGCGCTGGGGATGAAGTCCAACGGCTTGTCGCCGCACGTCAGGCCGGACTCTACAGTGAGGCCGACGACGACGACCCGGCCGATTCGCTCGGCTCCGGCCAGCGCATCCAGCACCCACTGGGCCATTGGCTTCCCCGCAATCGGCAGGAGCGCCTTGGGGCCGCCGTTTGTCATTGGGTATAAAGGATCATCGGGCTTGCTCTCGCCGCCCGCCGCCACCAGTGCATCAACTTGTTGAGTCATGAGTCTCTCCTCACTCTTTCGGCAATTGCCTCTGCCGCCGCCGCCGCCGCTGCCTCTGGCATTCCTTCAGCGGCGCGCGATTGCAGGCGAAAATCCACTGGGTCGTTGACATAGTCTACCACCACAAACTTGCGCGTCACGTCGAGGGCGATCTCGGTAGAAAAAATATCGAGATGTGACAGTTCCGCCGCCTGAGCCGTGATCGCCCACAACGGATCGAGAGCGAAGGCGAACCGTTCGGCCTGAGTCACCAGGCCCTGATAGAGCCGAGTGCGGTCATCCCACCAGCACGGAACAATCTGGCCGCAGATATACAAGATGCGAAACCAGGCCCGGCGCGGCGGCCCCATTTCAAACCGGGCCGGGTGAATAAACTCCTGCAGAATGAAGTCGTCGTTTGGCAGGGCGCGGCGGGCAGTTTCGACATCCGTCCAGCTTGTAGCGTCGGTTTTCACGCCCCAGCCGCCGCCACCCAAATCAGGCTTGATGCTGAAAGGCGAGCCGAGCGGGGCCAGGTCAACAGGGGTAAGTTCGGGCTGACGGCTGAACGACGGAATCGGGATCGTGTAAGGGGTGTTGATGCCGGCGTTGATAAACTCCCAGTGCATGTTGGTTTTGATCCACGCCCGCCGTGTCTGCTCGAAGGCATTGAGGCGCACAGGCGCGTTGAGGGCCGCCCAGCGGGTGAGCGGCAGAAAGGCCGGGTTGGTGTCGGCGGCGCGATCCCAGAAGGCGCGAACCGTGTAGCGCCCCACCGAGAGTCCATCCAGCACTCTCTGCAAGTTGGCGGGCGTAACTTCAAGCAGAATCAGCTTGCGTTTGGCAAACGATTGGCGAAGCATGGCGACGAACGGCTCGTCGTATTGCCACTCCCAGGCGAGAAGAAGATCAACTATCATTAGGCCGACAATATACCATGACTAAAAAAACCCAACGGCCAAATCCCAATTACCAATTACTACTTACCAGCCGCCTCTTGAACTGGTACACCGCCAACGCTCGCGCCCTGCCCTGGCGCAAGACTCGCGATCCGTATCGAGTCTGGATCAGCGAGATTATGTTGCAACAGACTCAGGTGGAGACCGTCATTCCGTATTACAAACGCTGGCTAAAGCATTTCCCGACGGTGAAGGCGTTGGCCTATGCGCCGCTCAAAGATGTGCTGGCATCCTGGGAAGGGCTGGGTTACTACTCGCGCGCCCGCAACTTGCACCGGGCCGCTCAAAAAATCCTCGCCGACTACAGCGGGCGTTTGCCCAAGACTGTGGAAGAGTTGAGACGGTTACCCGGAATCGGACCTTACACAGCGGGGGCCATTGCCTCCATCGCTTTCAACGTGGACGCCGCTGTTTTGGATGGCAACGTCAAGCGAGTGTTGGCCCGAGTCTTCAATCTGACCGACGATGTGAAAAGCCCCGCCGGCGAGAAGAAGTTGTGGGCGCTGGCCGAGAGTCTGGTTCCGGCGGACCGGGCGGGAGACTACAATCAGGCGGTGATGGATTTGGGCGCAATGATCTGCCGCCCGCAAAACCCGACCTGCTTGTTGTGCCCTGTGCTGGGTCTGTGTGAAGCGCAAAAGTTGGGCGTGCAAAATGAGCGCCCAGTGATGAAGAAGAAGCCGCCGACGCTACGCTACAACGTGACTGCTGGCATTATCCGAAAGAACGGGCGGGTGTTAATCGCTCAACGCCCGGCAGACAAATTGCTCGGCGGGTTGTGGGAATTCCCCGGCGGCAAGGTTGAGCCGGGCGAAAGTTTGCCTGTGTGTTTGCGGCGCGAGATTCGCGAGGAGTTGGGAATCGAGATTGAGGTTGGCGAGCAAACGCTGACCCTCAAACACGCTTACACCCATTTCAAGATCACCTTGCATGTGTTTGAAGCAACGCGGCCCAGCGGCAGAGCACAAGCACTCGAGGTGGCCGATTTTAAGTGGGTGCGCCCCAACGAGTTGGCCGCTTACCCAATGGGCAAAACGGATCGGCAAATCGCGGCGTTCATTTCTGCCGATGCATCTCAATCCGCCGGAACGACTCGACGTAGCCCATCTCGTAAAACGCGGGCAGGTGCGGGTCGGTGACGTAGATATTCTCGGTCTGGGTGTCGAGATCAAAATATTTGTCGTGCAGGTGAGCCAGCAGTGCCCGCCCAACAGTCGCCGGGTCGCCCTGCTCCGTCGTCAGCACAAACCGCGAGAGCATGTAACGTTGCCGCTGAAAGACCAACCAGCCCCGACCACCCTCAGGCAAAGTCACCTTCAAGCCAAAAACGTCGCTGGCGTTGTTCAGCGACTCGGTCTGGCTCGTCCACGGCGGCAGGTCGGTGCGAGTCGCAAGCAAGTCTAATGCGTCGGCGCGGGCAAACCATTGAACGTCGCCAAACGGATACACCGGCGGCGGCCCCGGAGGGCGGCGCAGAATGAGCAGTTCGCCCACTTCGCAAAATCCCAACTTGATAAAAAGTTGGTGAGCCGGGGCGTTGTTCTTGATCACTTCCAGCATGGTGAAGCGGATGCCCAACTGTTCAGCCGACTCTAGCAGGGCAACCATCAATGCCTGTCCGCCTCCGTGACGGCGGTTCGTCGGCAGAACCCCCAGCCGGGTAATCCACACTCGCCCCGAGCGCACACCCAACATTCCCAAGCCAAACATTTGGCCGTCGTGCATGGCGACAAAAGACTTCTCCAGATCGACGTCGTACACCTGAATGTACTCGGTCATCTTGGCGATGTTCATCGGCATCGGCACAAGGTAATCCACGCGGGTCTGGTTATAAATCGTGGTGAGTTCTTTGAGGGTGAAACGGCTGGCGGTAACAAGCTCAATCGGGCTATCAGGCGGCGTCAGTGTCATGACTCGAAGAGAGGCGATCAGCGAAGATGGGAAGCGACCTGCTCAAGCAGA
>CAYSIV010000081.1:0-19971 GCA_964431175.1 uncultured Anaerolineales bacterium | reverse complement strand
ATTCGCTTTACCGGCCCGACGTTCTCATCCTTGTCCCCGCCCGCGACGAAAGCGCCAGCTTGCCGGCTCTCGTTGCCGCGCTGGATAAACTTGACTACCCGCCTGACAAGCTTCACACTATCCTGATCAACGACGGTTCAACCGACTCTACCGGGGAACTGATGGCGACGGCCGCCGCGAGGCGGCCCAACTGGCGCGTCCTCAACCTGCCAGCTACCGTCGGCAAAGCTCAGGCTTTGAATCTGGCCCTGGCCGAACTCAACTTCGGCGAGATCGTTTACATCTTTGACGTGGATCACCGCCCGCAACCGGACTGCTTGCGAATTGCGGTGGCCGCCTTTGCCGACTCGGGCGTGGCCGGCGTGAGCGGGCGGACGATTGCCAGTAACAGCCTCGCCAGCCCGGCCGCGTTTTACAGCGCCGTCGAAGCAATGGTGCATCAACTGATCACCATGCGCGGCAAAGACCTGCTGAGGCTTGGCCCGGCTCTGCTTGGCTCCAATAACGGCTACCGCCGCGCCGCGCTGGCTCAAGTTGGCAATTTCCGCCCCGGCGCGTTTCTGGAAGACAGCGACCTCACCCTCGCCCTTCATCGCGCCGGCTACATCACTCGCTTCATTCCCGACGCCGTCTCGTTCCATCAAGCGCCGGCCAGTCTTCGCGGCTACGTCCGCCAGCACCTGCGCTGGGGGCGCGGCTTCAACGAGGTGGCCCGAACCCATCTCAGATCACTGATGACTGATCGCTCCCTCTCATGGCCGATGCGGTTTGAGCTAGCAATTTTCTCGGTGGGCTACCTTGACCGACTGGCCCTGCTGGTCGCAATCGCCCTGGCCCTCACCGGCCTCTCTCGGCCGCTGATGTTGTGGGGCATTGCCCTCAGCCTCGGCCTGCCATTGAGTCAGATTCTCGCCGCCTTCATCTTTGACCGGGCGCGGCCTGGGATGTGGCTTCGCCTGCCGCTCGTGCCATTGTTCTTCGTCCTGGACGCGGCTACGGCTGCCTGGGCCATGGCGGCTACACTCCTTAACCGGCCGCGAGTCTGGAGCAAGACCGAACGTGTCTGAGCCGACGATCTCGATGATTATCCCCGTCCGGAACGGCGGAGCGATGTTTCGGCAGTGTCTGACGGCGATCACAGGCTCGCGCGTGCCGCCATACGAATTGATCGTGGCGGACGACGGCTCCGGCGATGACTCGGCGGGTTGGGCCGCTTCTGCCGGGGCGACTGTCGTCAGGACGGCTGCCCCTGGCTCTGGCCCGGCCCTCGCCCGCAACCTGGCCGCCGAGCGGGCTACTGGCGACCTGCTCTTTTTCTGCGACGCCGATGTGCAAATCCAGCCGGATACGCTTGGACATATTCAGCAAGTCTTCACTGACGATCCTGGCCTGACCGCCCTCTTCGGCTCTTACGACGACCAGCCAGGAGACGCTGGCTTCCTCTCGCAATATCGCAACCTGTTTCATCACTACGTTCACCAACATGCGTCTGAAGACGCCTCCACATTCTGGAGTGGGTGCGGCGTCATCCGGCGCGACGCCTTTTTGGAGCAGGGCGGTTTCGCCTCGCGCTATCAACTGCCGTCCATCGAGGATATTGAGTTGGGGTGTCTCATCAAAAAGCGCGGCGGCAGAATCCGGCTCGATAAGACGTTGCAGGTCAAGCACCTCAAGCGCTGGACGCTGACGAGCCTGTTGCATTCAGACATCATCGCCCGCGGCATCCCCTGGACGCGCCTGATTTTTCGCGAAAGCGCGTTCCTCAACGATTTGAATTTGCAGACGCACAACCGCGCCAGCGTGGTTACCGTTTATTTGGGGGCGCTCTGCGCTCTGGCTGGACTCTTTCAACCCTGGCTCTGGCTTGGCGCGTTGTTCGCCGGGCTGGCGCTGTTGGTTTTGAACCGGCATCTCTACGAATTTTTCGCCGCCAAACGCGGCCCGGTTTTTGCCCTCAGAGCTGTTGCCCCACACTGGCTTTATTACTTCTACAACGGCATTTCGTTTAGCCTCGGCGCGTTTCTTTACTGGCGGGACCAACGCCAAAATCCTTCGCGCCCTTCGCCAGGCGCCCTGCGGGGTGAATATCTTTTTCCGGCCCTGGCAACTCTGCTCCTGGCCGCCTTCTTGCGCTTTCACAACCTCGGCGCGCAAAGCATGTGGCTCGACGAATTGCTTGAGATCGGCCTGGCGCGCAAAGGGCCGACCGAGATTTGGGCCAACGTTCTCAGCTTTGGGGCAATGCCGCTTGATTACTTTGTGACCTATGCCGCCCTGCAACTTGGCGAGCAGGATTTTTGGTTGCGCCTGGCGCCGGCCCTGTGGAGCGTATTGACGGTGGCAGTGATGTATCGCTTTGCCGGACGTTTGCTGGGGCGGCCCGCCGGGCTGGCCCCCGATAGTATCAATCGGGGGCTGGTCGCGGCCTTGCTTCTGGCTATTGGCACTTTCCATGTTCGTTACGCGCAAGAGGCGCGACCTTACGCCTTGTTGGGCCTGCTCTCACTCTGCTCCTTTCACTTTCTCTTCTGCGCCCTCAAAACAAACCGGCCGGCGCACTGGATCAGCTACGCCCTCAGCACCGGCCTCTCTCTGCTCACCCATTACTTCACCCTGTTCATGATTGCGGCGCAAGCGCTGTTGAGCGTGATCTGGTTGTTGCGCGAGCGACCCGTGCCGCGCACGCGCGAGCGTCTTCTGCGTTTTGGGCTGTCAGCAGCGCTTGTGGTTGCTGTGTTGGCAATGACGCCTTACTTTAGCAACGTAATGGAAGTGGGCGGGGTGTTTGTTTCGGGTTTGCTCACGCCCACTTCGTTTGCCGCCCCACCGGAGCTGAAGCCTAATCAGGATACCGGCCCGCTTCTCGATCAAGCTTTCTTCGTGGATCAGCTTCTGGGCACATTGAGCGGCGGCGGCGATGTTTGGCGTTGGGCCTTTCTGGGGCTGGCCGTCGTGGGGGCGGGGGCCGGGTGGCGGCGTCACCCCAGACTCACGGTGATGGTGTTGACCTGGGCCGTCATCCCCGCCGCGCTGACGATTGCCTTTCTGATTCATCGCGGGACGTTTTTCGCCGTCCGTTACATCACGCCGTCCTATCTTGCCCTGATTGTGTTGATTGCCGCCGGGGCCGCCGCCTCAAAACGCGGGGCGGCTCTGGCGGCAGTCGTCGCGGTTGCGTTCAGCCTGATTCAGGTCAATGCCTATTACGCGACGGCTAAAGAGAACTGGCGGTTGGCGGCGCAGTTCATTGATGCGAATTTTGCTCCCGGCGACAGGGTGGACTCGCCGCTCGGCGGCGGGGTGATTTTTCATTACACAGCCTTGGCCGACGCTGGCCGCCTGGATACAACTTCGACCGCAGACCTGGCGGCAGTCCCGGGGCGGTTGTGGGTGGTGATGCATCCGTACATCGGCCCGGCGGGCAGGGGGATGAAAGTTTGGCTGGCAGTGCAGCCATCGGCGGTTGAGTATCGGATTGACGAAAGTTTGAGCGTGTTCGTTATTGATCGCTCAGAGTCCAAGGCTGAAGTGCTGGCCAGTCTTCGCCCGCCGGAGACGGCCATGGCCGCAGAACGGTTGGCCGAGCAATATGCAACTCTTGGCAATGAGGCGGACGCCGGGGCCAATTACCAAAAGGCGGTTGCCCTGAGTGATGCATCAACGTTCAAGGCGTCTTATGCCGATTACTTGCGCCAGCAGGGGCGAAGCGACGAAGCGGCTCGTTTCTATCTGGCCGCGTTGTCCAGCGATCCCAAACTTGTCCCGGCGCTGGTGGGCCTGGGCCGCATTTACCTGGCCCGCGACCTGCCAGATGAGGCGGTGACGGCGCTGGCCCGGGCGGCAGCCGTCAGCCCGAATGATTACGCCGCCAACTTTTTCCTCGCCCGCGCCCACGCCCGTTTGGGGCAAAGCGATCAAGCCGCCACTTATCTCGGACGAGCAAGCGCCATCATACCTGATCTGATCGAGCCGCCATGACGCTTCCTGTCTCTCGCTCTACTCTCTTCTCTTCACTGTTTTTTCTCCTCTCCTGGCTAATTTACTCTCTGGTTCCGCCGTTGGTGATGCAAACCTGGAAGATCACCGGCGATGAACCGCACTACCTGCTGGCCGCCCACAGCCTGGTTTATGACGGCGACCTTGATCTGAAAAACAACTACCTCAACGGCGATCACCGCGAGTTTTATTTTGGCTTTCTCGATCCACATATCAAGGAACAGCCGGATGGCCAGTGGTTGCTGTCGCACGATATTGGCCTGCCGGTGATCATGGCCCCGGCTTATGCCTGGGCTGGCCGGCTTGGCGTGATGCGCTTCTTTGCGTTTGTGGGGGCCGTCCTCGCGGCACAAATATTTTTACTGGGCTGGGAGGTGAGCGGGCGCTGGTGGGGCGGGGCGCTCGGCTGGCTGGCGATGGCTTTTTCTGCGCCGTTCGCTCTTTACGTCTTTCAGATTTACCCGGAGATGATCGGCGGCCTGCTCGTGCTCTGGGCAATGCGCCAAATTCTCAACACGCCTGCCTGGCTCAACCCCGACTACCGTCTTTCGCATTTCGTCCTTGGGCCACTGGCTCTTTCTCTCGCCGCCCTGCCGTGGCTCTCTGGCCGCTTCATGCCGTTGTTACTTTTTCTGGTCACACTTCTGGTGTGGAAGCAGTGGCCCCGTCGCGCCTTGTGGTTGAGTGTGAGCGGCGCGGCCCTGCTGTCGCTGGCAATTTATCTGACCGTCAACTTCGCGTTGTATGGCGGGCCCACGCCTTCGACCACAGCTTCGGGTAGCGCAGTGAGCGCGGGGTTCGCCAATGTGGCCGGACAACAGATCGGGCGCGGGCTGGCGGCCTGGCTGTTTGACCAACAGCGCGGCCTTTTTGTTTACGGGCCGGTGTTGATCCTTGCCATTTTGGGCCTGCCGCACCTGTGGCGTTTGCGACGGTTTGACGGCCTCTTATTGCTGGCCCCGTTCACCCTCCTGTGGGGGCTGGTTTCGTTATGGGGCGGCTTTTACATTGGCTGGGAGATTTCGGCGCGTTTTTTGATCGTTGGCGTGCCTCTCTTAGCAGCCTCGGGGGCTGCGGCATTTTCGGAGATCCGCTTCCAGGGCAGAGTCAAAGCCGGCCTCGAATTAGTTCGAGCGCTACCGGTATTTGTTTTCTGGCCGCTGGCCGCCGGGCTGCTAACGTTGAGCCTTGTCAACTCCGCCCTGATATTTTTAGCTCCGGCTTATGCTTACAAAGAGTCGCCGATCAAGTTTTACGAAGAGGCCACCGGCTGGCAAATCCGGTCATACCTTCCGGCGCTGGGCACGCGTTTCATTGAAACGCCGCCTGGCGGCGCACGCGAGTGGAAGGCCACCACTGCCGAAGGCCCGCGTTATCTTCACCAGAGTGAAGGCCTGGATGAACTGAGCATCGGCTGGTACGGTCTTTACGGTCAGGCCCGGTTGAGCGCCACTGCTCAATCCCAATCGTCCGCCCTCATCTTCGACATCTATTCGTCCGAGTCCGGCATTCCCCTCATGCACGCCGACGTTCGTCCGGCCGACGCCGACCCGGCCACCGGCGTCGTCAACCTGGCCATTCGTTTTTACGATCCCTATTACAATAAATGGGACTTCCCAATGTATCTTGATGTTCAAACCACCGGGGCCGCCGACGTGCAACTCTCGTGGCTTCTCTTTGAGCCTGACCCGGTGGAGACGTATAAGCGTGTCGCCGGGTGGCTGGGGGCGATTCTGATGCTAACGGTCGCCTGTGCGGCCATTAGCGTCAGGAGCTAGAGCCAAGTGTTAGAGTCAAATGTATCTTGTCAGCCCTGCGTTTGCCCTCCTTTAGGCGTACTCTAACTCTAACTCCCAACCTATACTTCCAACTCTCACCCTCCTCTAACTTTACCTTTTCGCTCAAAGGTGTTATTTTGCCTGGGGTGAGACTCTGAAGCGATTCCCTGTGAAGCCCATCTAATTTTAGGGACGACCTCCCCATAAAATTTTGGCTCATGTGTAAAGAGTGTGCAAAACCGTTATCGCGTAGCAGGCGTTCTCTAACGCCAGCACAAAGGTTACACATGAGCCAAAATTTTTCGCCACCGATAAATCCATCAATGACAAAAGCCCAAACCTTTTCCGAAAAGATCATCACCAATGTTGAGAAAGTCATCGTCGGCAAGCACGCCGCACTGGAACTGGCCGCCATCGCCTTGCTCTGTCGGGGGCATCTGCTCATCGAAGACGTGCCGGGCGTGGGCAAAACCATGCTGGCTCGAAGCCTGGCCCGCTCGCTTGGCTGTTCCTTCAACCGCATCCAATTTACGCCGGACATGTTGCCCAGCGATGTGACCGGTGTGTCCATTTTCAATCAGGTCACCAATCAGTTCGAATTTCGCCATGGCCCAATCATGGCTCAAATCGTTCTGGCCGATGAGATCAACCGCGCCACGCCCAAGACCCAGGCCGCCCTGTTAGAGGCAATGGAGGAGAGCCAGGTCACGGTAGATGGCGTCACCCACATCCTGCCCCGCCCGTTCCTGGTTCTGGCCACGCAGAACCCGATCGAGTATGAAGGCACGTTCCCGCTCCCCGAAGCGCAACTGGATCGTTTCTTTCTGCGTCTCAAGCTGGGCTATCCGTCCAAGCAAGACGAAGTGCAAGTGCTGGAACGACAGCAATTTCATCACCCCTTTGAAGAGTTGAAAGAGACGGTTTCGGTGGAAGAGTTGTTTGCGGCGCAGGACGCAGTGAAGGCGGTGCATGTGGCGCCGTTATTGAAGGATTACATTGTCGAGTTGTCGCACCAGACTCGCCACCACGCTGATGTGTATTTAGGCGCCAGCCCGCGCGGGAGTTTGGCCCTGTATCGAGCCGGGCAGGCGCGGGCCGCGATTCACGGGCGCGACCACGTCTTGCCCGACGACATCAAAGCGTTGGCCCTGCCGGCGCTATCGCACCGAGTCATCTTGAGTCCGGCGGCCCGTCTCAGCGACCTCACCGCCGAGAGTGTGGTGCAGGAGATCGTGCGCACAGTTCCGGCCCCGGGCGGGGACTTGACCGGCGCCTTCGGAAGATGAAGTTTACGGCGTCAGTCCGCATCATCTTCATTCTGCTCGGCCTCAGCCTGCTGGCGCTGGCGATCACGGGCGCGCCGGTATACTCGCGCCTGAGTTATCTCTGGCTGTTCCTGCTCGTCGGCAACTGGGCCTGGGCCGCGATCGGCGTGCGCGGCATCAAGGTCGAACGCGCCGCCCGCACCCTGCGCGCCGAAGTGGGGCAGGTGTTTGAAGAGCGATTCGTCGTCCGCAACACCTCGCGCGTGCCGCGCCTGTGGCTTGAAGTGCGCGACGATTCGCCTCTGCCGAATTCGCAAGGCTCGCGGATCATCACCTTGCTGGCCGGGCGGCAGTCTCGCACTTATCGAGCAGTGACCAGACTGACTCGGCGGGGAAACTTTCCTCTCGGCCCAACGGTGGTGGCGACGGGTGACCCGTTCGGGTTGTTCCCGGTCAACCGCCGCCTGCCAGCCCTGTCGTCTCTGCTGGTATACCCGATGATGGTTAATCTGCGTGCGTTTCCGAATCCGACCGGCCTGCTTCCGGGCGGCGAGGCCCTGCGCCGCCGCACCCATCAAATTACCCCCAACGCCGCCGGAGTTCGCGACTACGCCCCCGGTGACCCTCTCAGCCGCATTCACTGGGTGAGCACGGCCCGCCGCAAACGGCTCATGGTCAAAGAGTTTGAGCTCGACCCGCTGGCGCAGATCTGGGTGTTCGTGGATGCTACTCGAAGCGCCCAGGTGGATATTAGCGTAGCCCCCAGAGAAATTGATCCGAAGGATTTTTGGCGCGAGTCAAACATCGCCCCGTCACTGCCTCCCACGACCGAAGAGTACATCGCCAGTATCGCCGCCTCGGTGGCGCGATATTTCCTGCGGCGCGGGCGGGCAGTGGGCTATGTTTGTAGCGGGGCCACGCGCAACGTTTTGCCCGCCGAGACGGGCGGGCGGCAGTTAGGCAAAATCCTTGAGGCCCTGGCCCTGTTGCGGGCTGAAGGCGACCTTTCAATTCTGGGATTGATTATGGCTCAGGCTCGACACTTGCCGCGCGGCAGTACGGTCATCGTCATCACGCCTGCGGTGGAACACGAAGTGGCAGTAGCGGTTGACTATCTTCAGCAACGCGGCCTGCGGCCGGTGGTTGTTTTGTTGGATGCGGCCACGTTCGGCGGCGCGCCGGGCACGGCGGAGTTGGCCCAGGCCATCAAAGCGATGGGCGTGCCTCTGCGCCTCATCTCGAACGGCGCTAACCTGGAAAAGGCTTTGCCATGAATTCTGATCAGCCTTCACCCGCGCTTTGGGAGCAATAGAAATCTTTGCCCAAAAAGGCCGCGAACCATGACTCCCGAAAAGCGCCTTCGTCTCAACCTCCGGTGACAGACCCGGCGCTGGTTCGCTGGTGGAGCCTGTCTGCCGCCTTGCGCCTGCTGGTGCTGATGATCATCGCCACCAGCCGTTTGACAATCACCGGCTGGACATTTCACTTGCAGATCATTTACGCGATCGCCATCCTGGGGACGATCTACGGACTGGCCCTCGGCCAGAGCCGTTTCTCGCCACTCGTGGCCGTCGTCTTGGCGCTGATCAGCGGCCTCTTCGTCATCCTCTGGCAGATCGGCCTGACCATGGGCCCCGGCATCCCGTGGCTGGAGCGCGTCCTCAGTATCGCCGGCCGTCTCGAGACCATCATCACTCAACTGATTCGCCAGGAACCGGTGCCAGATTATTTGCTCTTTCTGGTCTTGATGTCGATCTTGTTCTGGGTGTTGAGCGTGCACGCCGCCTATAATCTCGTGCGGCACGCGCACGCCTGGCGGGCCGCCCTGCCGGTTGGCCTGGCCATCCTGGTCATGCACACTTACGACCCGAACAACCGCTATGGCTTGCCGGTGCTGGGCGTCTACTTTGTGTTGGTGCTTCTACTGGTGGCGCACGTGACTTACCTGCGGAGGCGTTTTCAGTGGGAGCAGAACCGGGTGCAGACACCGCCCGGAACGGGCGCCGAACTCTCGCAGGCGGCGTTGGTGGCCGCGCTATTGTTAGTCGCCATCGCCTGGAGCGCGCCCCTCATCACCACGCCGATACCCCCGCTTCAACAAACGTGGCAAAAAATTTCCCAGCCGTGGCTGGTGGTTCGCAACCGCATGAGCAACATGTTTGTCTCGCTCCGGGCCACGCTGGGCGTGGTAACCGATTACTACGACCAAAGCATGGAGCTTGGGCTGGGCAACACCTTCGGCAACAATGTGGTGATGACGGTGGAAGCGCCGGGCAATCCGCCGCCGGGCGTTCGTTATTACTGGCGGGCCTGGGTCTACGACCACTATGCCGATGGCAACTGGGCCAGCTCTTCTGCCAGTTCTCACTTGGTCACACCCGACAACTTTGACATACCCTTTCCTGAACTGGGCGGGCGTTGGGGCGCCAGCTTTACCTTCACTTCCAAAGTTTCGATCACGACTCTTTACGCGCCGTCTCAGCTGGTGTGGGCCAGCCGCCCGCTTCGCCTCAGCCTGACGTTCAACGACGACGACAGCGCCGACCTGGCCGCCCTGCAGTCTCAGGAGCCGCTGTTTGCCGGTGAGACATATCGCGTTCAGTCTTCGCTCAGTTCCGCCACTGAGGCCGAGTTGCGCGGCGCAGGCCGGGAGTATCCGCAGTGGGCGACTGACCGCTACCTGCAACTGCCCAATGAGGTCACCCCGCGCACGCGCGAACTGGCCCAACAAATCGCCGCCGGGCACGACACTCCGTACGACATCGCTCAGGCCGTGACTGATTACTTGCGTAACAACATCGAATACACCTCAACGATTGAGGCGCCGCCGTTGGGGCAGGAGCCGCTCGACTGGTTCCTTTTTGATTACCAGAAAGGCTTTTGCAACTACTACGCCTCGGCCGAGATCGTGTTGTTGCGCTCGCTCGGCATTCCAGCGCGGATGGCGGTGGGCTATGCCAGAGGCGAGATCAAAGTGACGGATGAGCAGGCGCTGGAACAGCAATTTGGCGAGCGGCCCGAGACCCTGATTTACGAAGTCAAGCAGAGCGCCGCCCACGCCTGGCCCGAAGTGTACTTCCCCGGTTATGGCTGGGTGGAGTTTGAGCCGACCGTGGGGCAGGCGCCGATTACGCGCCCCTCCGGCCTGCCCCTGCCTGTCTCGGCCCTGCCTGAGCTTCTGGGGCCAGATCGCACAACACCGGACGACCCGGTGGCCGATCCGCAAGACAATCAACAAGACTCCGGCCCGGCAGGCGCGGCCACCGGGCTCAACCTGCGCTTGTTAGTGTTGTCAGGCTCTCTCATTCCAGCGCTGATTTTGTTCTATGTGGTTTGGCGCATGAAACCGCCGGACAAACCCATCCCGGTGTTGATGGAGGCGGGTTTGCGACGCGCCGGGGTTCAACCGCCAGTCGCTCTGCGGCGTTGGGCGATCCGCGCTTCGTGGACAGCGGTTGAGCAGGCTTATCAGGAAATCAACGAAGCGCTGGCCCGTCTCGGCGCTCACCCTCAACTTGCCGATACGCCGGCCGAGCGGGCGGCCAGGCTCGAAGACCTGCTCCCCGCAACTGAAGACTCAATCCGGGCCTTGTTGAAAGAGTATCACGCCAGCGCCTTCGGCCAGCGAGGCGGCAGTATTCTCATCGCTCACGAAGCCGCTGGCGAAATCCGCCGCGCTTCGCGACGGGATACAGTGCGGCGCATCTTTGCGCGCCTGAGCATCAGGAGACCCTGAAAACTTATCGCCTCTACGCTCTTGGAGTGGCTCGAAACGCCTCAAACGCCTCTTCCACCGTCAACAACTTCGTCCTCAGCCAGCGCTTCGCCTTGCTCACCTCCATCGTCAAATCCGCCGGGCGCTTCATTCCGCTCTCGGCAATGGTCGAACGAATCACGTTCGGGCCAGGCGTGATGCCCAGGCAGGCTAGCAGTTTCAGGCCGTAATCCCAGCGGTTCAACGATGGCCCGCCGATATTCAAAATGCCATTGTGTCTGGTCTCGGCCAGCTCGAGTAAGGCCAGGGCCACGGTGTCCACCCAGATCGGGCACCGAAACTCATCGATGAACAAACGCACGGTTTCGCCTTTGCCCGCGCCATCCACCAGCCAGCCGGTCTGCTTGTCTATCGGGTCAAAACCATAAATGAGCGACGGGCGAACGATCAACGCTTCAGGCATCAGGCTGGTGATCAGGCCCTCGGCGAAAGCCTTGGCCGCGCCGTAAGGGTTGACGGGCGCGATGAGGGAGTCTTCAGTGTAAGGGGGATGATTGCCGTCGAAGACGCAATCGGTTGATATATGAATGAGTCGGGCATGGATGTCGATGGCGGCATCGGTGATGTGCCGCGCCGCGGGGACAATGGCGGCCACATGCTCCTGAGTACGGTTGGCAATGGCCTGATGGATGATGACCTCCGGCCTCAACGCCCGCACTGTCTTCTCGACCTCAGCCCGATCTCTCAGGTCAAGCCGGATCGCGTTGGGATGAGCGATGGGTGTAGCGAAGAACGTTGGGTAAACATCCCACGACTCCAATGCCAACCGGGTGAGCCGCGAGCCAAGAAAGCCGGAGCCACCGGTGATGAGCAAACGTTTCATTTAGCCTTCAAGATCAAACTGCGAAGACGAAAAGCTCGCAAAGTTTTTCAATTTCTTCGTGTCCTTGGCGTCTTCGCGGTGAAAAATTCTACATTGCTCCGACTCGTTTGAGAGCATCCAATGCCGCCGCCCGCGCCGCCACCTGCTTGCTCCGCCCGACGCCCGTGCCGTAAACTTCGCCGTTCACGCGCACCTCAACCGTGAACGTCTTCTCGTGATCCGGCCCCTCAGCGCTCACGGTCAGATATTGCGGTGTGAAGTTAAGCTCCGATTGCGCCCACTCTTGAAAATAGCTCTTGGCGTCAATATCTGTTTGCTCGCGGGCGATGTCCACTGCGACCGACAAAAATAGCCGTTCCACAAACTCCTTGACGGCCTCCAAACCAGAGTCCAGATACAGCCCGCCAAGAATCGCCTCGAACACATCACACAACAGCGCGTCGCGCTCCCGCCCTCCGGCCTCATCTTCGCCCTTGCCCAGCCGGATGTGTTGCCCCAGATCGATCTGTCGGGCCAGCTCAGCCAACTGCTCGGTGCGCACGAGGGATGACCGCAGGCGAGTGAGTTGCCCCTCCTGCATCTCCGGGAAACGGTTGTACAGCATCGCCCCGACCAGAAAATCCAGCACCGCGTCGCCCAAAAACTCAAGCCGCTCGTTGTCCTCAGTCACCTCCGAGTGCTCGTTGAGATAAGAGCGGTGGGTCAGGGCGCGACGAAACAGTTCTTCATTATGGAAGGTGAAGCCCGCTTGTTGTTGAAGATCAGCTAAAGATGACATGCGTTTTCTTGTAGCGATTTGCCAAATCGCGCTACAAAGCTATTGCCCTTTTTAGTGTAATATTCTCTCATGCTCACCAAACTCTACTTCCTCCGCCACGGCCTGGCCGACTGGCCGGACTGGGCTGGCACTGATGAAGAACGTCCGTTGACGCTGGATGGCGTTGAAAAGATGAAGGCCGAGGCCAAGAAGTTCAAGAGCCTCAACCTTGCGCCCAACGTCATCCTGGCCAGCCCCCTCATCCGCGCCCGCCAGACCGCCGACATCGTCGCCGAGCGCTTCGGCCTGCCGATGAAGGTTCTGCCCGCGCTCGCCCCCGGCTTCGACCTGAAGAAGCTGGACAAGATCGTGAGCGATCTCGACGACGCCAGGGTCCTCATGCTCGTCGGCCACGAGCCGGATTTTAGCACAACCATCTCCCAACTCATCGGCGGCGGCCATATTGCCATGAAAAAGGGCGGCCTGGCCCGGGTGGACATCACCTCGCTCAATCCGCTGAGCGGTCAACTCGTCTGGCTCCTCGCGCCCGCCGTGTTGGTGGATTGAACCGCCAAGACGCGAAGCGCGCAAAGAAAGCTAAAGAAAACTTCGCGTCGTTCGCGGTGAAAAGATTGCGTATGCCCAAACCACCAGTTGACTGGCCCAAAGTCGCCCACCTCCTGCTTCTCTCGCGGGAGCTGGATCGCCTCGAAACCACGCAACTCACGCCCCAGGGCAAAGTTAAATACCAGTTCTCGGCGGGCGGCCACGAACTTGCCCAAATCCTGCTGGCCCTCAATCTCGATCATCCTCACGACGCGGCGACAGTTTACTACCGCTCTCGCCCCTTCATGCTTGCCAGCGGCCTCACCACTCGCGAAGCGTTGGCGGCAGGCATGGCTCGAACGAACAGCCCCAGCGAAGGTCGTGATGTGGGCGTTGTATTCAGCATGCCGCGCCGCCGGGGCGCGCTCGTTCTGCCCGCGTCCGGCGCCGTGGGCGCGCAATACACGCCGGCTATCGGCTGGGCGCAAGCCGTTGGCTACCACCTCAACGTGCTGGGCGAAAAAGAGTGGCAGGGCGCAATTGCGGTTGCCCTCGGCGGCGACGGCAGTGTAGCTGCCAACGGCTTCTGGGCCGCGCTTAACATTGCGACCACTCTTCGCCTGCCCATGCTCTTCTTCATCGAAGATAACGGCTATGGCATCTCCGTTCCCGGCCGCTTCCAAACGCCCAACGGCAACATCGCCGCCAATCTGGCTTCCTACGGCGGTCTCAAAATTATCGAAGGCGATGGCGCTGATCCGGATGACGCCGCCGAAAAAATTTCACAAGCCGTGGCTCACACTCGCGCCGCTGGTCCTTGCCTGTTGCGAATGCGCGTCCCGCGCCTCGCCGGCCACACCTTTATTGACGATCAAGCTTACAAGTCTCCGGAAGAACTCGCCAGTGATCAAGCCCGCGATCCACTCTGGCGGTTGCGCGACTCCTACCTCACTCCACAACTGGCAGGGCGGATCCAGGATGAACTGGCCTCAGCCGCCTCTGCCGCAGAAGCCGCCCCTGAACCCGACCCGGCCCAGGCGGCGTACCATCTTTTCTATCAGGGGACGCCGCCACTCGTCGGCGGACTTCGGCCCGCCAATGCCCTTCCCCCGCGGGTGGCGGCTCAACCGCAGTCCACCGGCCCCCGACTCAACTTGCTTGACGCTGTGCGCCGCACCCTCGAATCCGAAATGCAAATCAACCCGCGCCTCCTCGTCTTCGGTGAAGATGTGGGCGTGAAGGGCGGTGTTCACGGCGCGACACTCGACATGCAGATCAAGTTCGGCGCGGATCGAGTTTTCGACACTTCGCTTTCTGAAGAAGGCATCATGGGCCGCGCGGCCGGCCTGGCGTTGGCCGGGCTTCTACCCGTGCCGGAGATTCAGTTCCGCAAATATGCCGACCCGGCCTACGAGCAGATCAGTGACATTGGCACGGCGCGCTGGCGCACAGCAGGTAAGTTTGCCGCGCCCATGGTGGTTCGCATTCCGGTTGGTTATGGCAAGAAGACAGGCGACCCCTGGCACAGCGTGACCGCCGAGGCCGTGTACGCGCACACCCTCGGCTGGCGCATTGCCTTCCCCAGCAACGCCGCCGACGCGGTTGGCTTGCTTCGGACTGCCTTGCGCGGCGACGACCCAACATTCTTCTTCGAGCATCGCGCCTTGCTCGACACCGCGCCCGCCCGCCGACCTTACCCCGGCGACGATTACGGCCTGCCGTTTGGCAAAGCCGCCACGCTTACCACTGGTGATGAATTGACTCTGGTGACCTGGGGCGAGGCGGTTCACCGTTGCCTCGAAGCCGCCAAAGCCTTTGCCGGCCGCGTGACCGTCATCGATCTGCGCACCATCATCCCATGGGACAAAGCGGGTGTGCTGGAAAGCGTGCGCCGCACTGGCAAAGCCCTTGTCGTTCACGAAGATACAGTTACCGGCGGCTTTGCGGGAGAGATCATTGCCGCCATTGCCGGCGAATGTTTCACTGATCTTGACGCGCCCATTGAGCGCCTGGCCACACCCGACTGCCCGATCCCATATAACAAGCGAATGATGGAATACATTCTACCGAATGTGGAAACCATCCGCGCTAGAATAAAATTCTTATTGGAGTATTGACCGTGAAAAATCTTCTTCTCGTTATAGCCCTGGCGTTTGTCACCGTCGGTTGTATCGCCTCCGTTGTGGAAACGCCCATCCCGCCGACGACGGTGATTATCCCGACCTTCACCTCAGAGCCGCCCACGTTGCCGCCTGTGGTGACGCCCGCCACTGAAGCCCTGACGGCTACTCCGGAGCCGTCGCCGACCGTCGGGCCAACGGCCACACCCGCCCTCCCGCCCACGCCCGACCCGAACAAAAATGTGGGCGACGTTATCTTCACCGATAACTTCACTGGCGAGATCGGCTGGTTTTGGACTTTCAAAGATGAGGTGGCAGAGTTTGGCGCAAAGGACGGGCAACTCAACGTCGCCTCGATCAAGCAGGGCGGCGGCTGGCGATACTCGCTCTACTTCGACGCCGTGCATGGCGACCAGCAGATCAACATCTCGGCCCATACCAACCGTTGCGCCGATGCCGACGAATATGGCGTAGCTTATCGCGCCGGCGCCGAACCGGAGATTTCGTACAGCATGTACATCTTCGCCCTCAACTGCGCCGGCCAGGCGCGGGCGCTGAAGCTCACCGGCTCGGATCTGGTAGCGCTGAAGGACTGGCAGGACTATCCGGCCATCAATAAAGGGGCCAACGCCGACAACGCCCTCACCATTTGGATGTTCAAGGACGAGTTCAATTTTTACGCCAACGGCCAATACCTGTTCACGCTGAAGGACTCATCCTTCGCCGAAGGCTACTACGGCTTCTTCCTCGACGGCGGCACAAGCGGCGACGCCTCGTTTACATTCACCGACATGGTGGTAAAGGAAGTGAAAGGGCCTTGAGCATCGGTCCCGCCCAATGAAAGCTCTTAGAGACTGTTTCTTAAATCGCTGGCGGTTACGCACAGCGCCCCTGTGGGGGAAACCGCGCCTACGAGAGCACGAAGTCGGCCTTCGCCGACTGCATTTAGCCCGCGCAGGCGGGCTTCGTGCCTTATGTTGCCGCGATTTCAATCGCCGGAGTGAATTTCAAAACACTCTCTTAACCGATTATCACGAGGGTACGACTATTCAAGCTGCCCGGTCGGTTTACCGATAAGACGGGCAGGAAGTAACCCGTGAATGTGCGCATAATTGGCGATATCGCGGCGGTTGCGCAATTGCAATTTCGAAAGCACGTTGTGGACATGATTTCTCACCGTGTGCTCGCTGATAACCAATTTGCTGGCGATTTCGCAATTTGTCTCGCCCATAGCCAGTTCGCTAACAATTTCAATTTCTCGGGCAGTCAGTTCGGTGCTTTCGAGTGGCGCAACGTCCTGAGACGAGGATTTGCGAGAAAACTCTTCCAGAACGCGGCGAGCGATCCGACCGGAAATGATGGCTTCACCGCGAGCAACTCTCTGTAAACTCTGCAACAGATCCGCGAAGCTCACACTCTTACCCAGATACCCAGCGGCGCCGGCCCGAATAGCGGCAAATAGATGCTCATCATCATCGTATATTGTCAAGGCGATAACCTTGGTTTCAGGCCGATCGGCCAGGATGGCCCAGATCGCTTCAATCCCCGTGCCATCCGGCAAATTAATTTCCATCAGCACGACGTCAGGCTTAAGCAAATGGGCCATGAAAATGGCTTCCTTAACTGAGGTGGCCTGGCCGATCACATTTATATCCGGCTGTGGTTCAAGCAAGCTGATCATACCCTCGCGAAAGAGGTCTTGGTCATCCACAAGTAGAATTCGCAGAGGGAGGGAAGTTGCAGAGAGAGAACTCTCTGATTCGGTATTATTAATTAGTTTTGCCGATGACTGACCGGAAATCCCGTCATTCTGAGGAGTCGGTTTCCTCTGCCCGATCAACAGGGATACGAGGCTTACTTCAAGCTCTTCCTCAAGTAGAGGCAACTGACCAGGTCCGGCGGAGAGCCCCATGCTCAAGACTAAAGCTCCAGCCATTGCAAGACGCCAACGGTTAGGCGGATTGCTTTTGGTCTGTAAGTAGACAAAACAAGCGGCGGCTACGACCAGCAACATGTTCAATGAAATAATAACAGGAGTGAATTGCATAGCTTGCATACTGACCTACGTTCAGGCAACCGCTAAAATTCGGATGTCATAGACTCTGCTTGCCTAAACCGGTCTCCAGAAGAGAACCGGCCCTTTTGGAAATCAATTCTCCGTACTTATCTGGCCCAGCCAGCCTATCAACTCCCAACTCCCAACTGCGTAACTCCTATGTAGTCAATTCAGTCAGTCAATAGCTGGCAACCCCACCAAGAAAATTGTGCTCATCATTTGGCACAGCGCTACTCGGCAGCTGAAAAGGGGAAACCGGTTCGGGGCTTCCCCTTTTCACTTGCAATCAGTGGCTCAAGGCACCACTGTAAATTCTGCCCACATACCGGCCTTATAGTGGTCTTCAGTGTTGCATATCAAGACGTAGTGGCCGGCGGTGAGATTGAGTGTCAGATCGCCGCCCTTGCCGGGTTCGATATCTTCCATTTCGCCCATCCCGTTCAGGTTTCCTTCGTCGGCTTGTTTGCCGCCGTCTTTGTAAGGGAGCTTATCGGCGGCCAGGTCGGTCTTGAGGACGATAAACTCGTGGGCGATGTCGGTGGCATCATTCTTGAGGTGGAAGGTGACATCCCCCGCCTTGGCCGTGGCTGAAGAAAGGGTGATCGTGAACGTCTTCAAAGAGACGTCGATCTCCTTGGGCGCCTGGTTGGCGCAGGCCGCCAGCAACGGCAAAACCAGCACCATAGCAACCAGCAACACGATCTTTCGATAAGTCTTCGATAACATAGTTTGTCTCCATTCTGAATTGGGTTGGATAAGAGCTTTAGGGCACGACGGTCAGGTCGGCATGCATGCCCGCCGGGTAATGACCGGCGATATTACACATCAGAACATAGTGGCCGGCGGTAAGGTTGATGCTGAGGTCGGCCATCTCGCCAGGCTTAAGGACCCGCAGGTCAGTGATTTTGTCCAACTTGTTCTCATCGACATCGCCGTTCGAAATCACTGGCAGTTGATTGGCGGCCAGGCTGGTCCGGAGAATGTGAAACTCGTGCCGGAAATCCGGGCTGTCGTTTTGGATGTGAAAAGTCACATTACCGGCGTTAATTAGGCTGGGAGAAAGGGTGATAGAAAAAGAATTCAAAGAGACGTTTGTTTCTCTTACAACATTCACGGCATTGCCGCCGATTCGGACGCGAGCCGCGAGAAACGGCAGAGCCAACAGAACAGCGGCCAGCAACAGGGCCTTTTTATGAGTTAAGAGTGACACGGCGCGCCTCCATTTCTGGTTGAGAAAGAACAAGGGTCATCTAAGGTGCTTTTCGACCTTGATTGGTAGACGGCAAGACCGTCTGAGCGCGTGTTCGCAGGCGTAGGTCTTTCGTAATGTGATACAGAGTGTCCCGTTCGTCGCGTTGAACGTCATTCGGACGCGTCCCATTCCCCGATTTATGTCAACACCTCAAGGTTTTCTTATTGCATTTGTTCATACATTAATTAATGTCATAGTTCTTTTGACTACTCATATGTCAAATTGTAGTTCTTTTGACTATCACTGTATATAGATGCGCTAACTATAAAGATGACTATTTAAACAACGATGGTAACTAGTCATTTTTGACCCGAAAACTAGTCTTTTAATAGAAGCCGATATTCATAGACATTATTGGCCGAAAGGCTCATGATGGCTAAACATGAAAAAAGACTCTACACGAGTGCTGATTCTAGGGGATGGCTCATTGTTTGACAATGGGCTGACAAATCTTTTAACGCATGAAGACAGCATAGTGGTCTCCAACCTTACTTATAGTAGCGATGTGACTTTTGTGTCGGAGTTTATGCTGGAGCGGCCCGAAGTGTTAGTGCTGTTTGAAGGCGGGCCTTTGAGCGTCAGCCGGGTGTTCGAGCTGATCGAGGATGTCCCGGAATTGACCCACTTGCGAGTGATCACAGTGCTATCTGATAACAACAGCGTCTATGTATATGAAAAACTGAAAGTCAGCGCCACTCACATCGACGGTTTTGTCACTCTCATTCGGCAAAATGCCCTTGTCACCTAAATGTGACAGGCGATGACCCATTTACGGGGAGCGTAGCCTGTCCTAAGGAGGATCTAATGAAGTTGCGAACGTATGCGATATCCGGCAAGTTGTTGAAGCAAAGAATCGGGTTAAACCGGGTTTTTTCGGTTTTAACCCTGTTGGCGATGATTTTCGGGCCGCTCGCACCAGCGACGGTGGCGCCCGCCATCGCCGCCCCGGTTGCAGCGTCGGCCCCGCTTGCCGCGCCATCCACCTGCGGAACCGGCGATCCCCTCTTCGTTACCGGCACCTGCGCAGTCACGATTGATGTGCATGACTTCGCGAGCGGGGCTGCACTGGAGAATTTCAACTTCATCATCAACGTGGATAACACGAAGTTGCCGAACGACCCGCGGGCATTAGACAGCGAGAGCTTCAGCCCGATCGTGAGAACAGGCGGCAATGACCGTCCGACTTTCAACCTGCCGGATGGGCGTTATCTGGTCTCGGCGCGCTCGCTCGACCACAAGCTGTGGGGGGCGTACTTCACCCTGCCGGATGATGCCGCTAATGACAGCACGCTCACCGTGCGCGTTGACCTGACCGAGGTGAGCGAGGTACATCCTCTTCCGCTCGGCAGGCTCACCACGTATGTATTCGCCGACAACGCCTGGACGAACGGCGCCCCGGACGGGGAAGAGACGGCTGTTCCTTGTACCGGCGACGGCGACAATGATACCTGCGGGGGAAACGTGATGGCAGGCTTCAGGATCACACTGGATGAGGAGACCGACAGCGCGGTCACGGTGGACTACTTCAACAACCCGTTGTGCGGCGATGGTGTATGCCTGAGTGATGCAGACGGCTTCAACACAATTGACAATCTCTCTCCGG
>CAYSIV010000080.1:0-20236 GCA_964431175.1 uncultured Anaerolineales bacterium | reverse complement strand
CGGCGGCGGCTTTTTGCGGCTGGCTGTTGTCGGCGTGGCAGAGGCCGGCGTGTTCGCGGCAGGTGCCGCGCCCGCAGTCGTGGCAACGGGTGAGGCTCTTCTGGCATACAGGCCGGTCGCACACGACGCAAGCCGTGAGTTCATGAGCGCACAATTTGCAATAGACGCGCTTGCAGTCCACGCATTGCAAGGCCAGGTCGTCGGCGCAGGCGAGATGGTTGTTGGCGCACAGGAAGAGTTTAGTGAAGAGCTTGAAGCACACCTCACACGCCAACGGCTCTATGAGATGGCGCAGTGGATCCCAGACGACGGCGCGGGTCACGGTGGCCAGCCGGTTCTCGATACGCACCGGCAAGGTGAGTTTGGGTTGGGCGATGATGGCCAAGTTAACGAGGTCGAGTTCGACGCGCAGGCGGTATTTGGCTTCGGCGTCGGCGAGTTTGGCGGCGTGATCGGCGCGGGCGGCGGCGAGTTTGCTTTCGAGATTGGCGCGTTTGGTTTCGTCAGCCTGCCCTGACGCGAAGCGTGCCGAAGGGTCGGCGCGTTTGAGGCGGCGTTCGAGATCGCGCTCAAGGTCGGCGTAATACGACTCGAGACGGGCGCGGTCAAGTTCAAGGTGGCGCGCGGCGCGGGCTTGCAGGGCAGTGATGGGCGCGGCGAGCGAGCCGATGGCGGCGCGGGCGGCACGGTCAAGCAGGGCGCGCAAGGGTTCGGGGCTGACGGGGTCGGGGGCCGTTGTCCACTGCGCGGGGGCGGCGGCCATGTCGGTGAAGGCGGGGGATTCGGCGAGACGGTACCCTTCGGCAGTGGAGAAGTCCGGCATCACCGTGCCAGTCTGGGCGTTCATCAACACCGAGGCGAGGTGCTCGTGTTTTTCGTCGGAGAGCAGGGCGGCCTTGAAATTGAAGCGCAGATAATGGAACATGGCGCGTGTTTCGAGAGTGCGCGGCACTTCGGCGAGGGTGGCGTTGGGGAATGAGAAGGCGGCGCGGGCCAGGGCGGCGAGGCCGGTTTTGTCGAGGCGGACGTCGTTGATGTAGAAGCGGGCGCAGGCCGGAAGCGCCCGGGCAAGTTCAGCCATGCGCTCGACCAGTGGGTGGCCGTAGACCAGGCGGGCAACGTCCGCGTCCCCTTCGGCTTCGCCAAACGCGAACCGTTGTAGTGGTTCGACGCCCAACTGCGCCGCAACCGAGTCGGGCAGGAGCACCTCGTACACGCCGTAAGCCGGCGGCTCCACCACGCCACCAGCGGCGTGGCAGAAGTCAAGGACGAAGTCGGAGAGGTCGGACATTAGTAGTCAATCAGTCGGCGACGAAATCCTGGCCGAAAAGAGCTTCGTCGTATTCGCGCGTCTTCTGATACTGGGCGCGGGCGGCGGCAAGCGAGTCGCCGAGTTGTTCCATGGCGGCGCGTACTTCGCCCTCGGTGCGAGCCTGCGTCCACACCTCAAAGAGCAAGTCTTCAAAATCGCGCTCTTCGGTCAGCTCGCCGAGGATCATGTCCATTTCGCCGATGACGAGTTCAAACATGTTCACCTTGCGGTCGAGGATGTCGAGCAAATAATCTTCGATGGTGCCGCCGGCGGAGAGGTTGTAGATTTCCACCGCGTGTGCCTGACCGATGCGGTGGATGCGCCCGACGCGCTGTTCGATGCGGAGCGGGTTCCACGGCAAGTCGAAGTTCACCAGCGTGTGGCAGAACTGAAGATTGCGGCCCTCGCCCGCCGCCTCGGTGGAGAGCAGGATTTGCGCCTCGCCCTCGAAGCGCTCGACGGCGGCGTTTTTGTCGGCAGTAGAGAGGCCGCCATGATAGACGACAAAGTTGTGGCCGAGAGCCGTGAGGCGGGCGGCAAGTTGATCGAGAGTCTGGCGGAAGTGAGTGAAGAGCAGAATCTTTTCGGCGCGATTGCGGCTGAGGAGTTTTTCGAGCGCGTCGGCCTTGGCCCATGTGTTAATCTGCGCGGCGCGGTCGGCTAGTTCGCGCAGCCTGGCGCGGTGCGGCTCCAGTGCCGGGAGTTCCGCCAGCGAAAGCAGGGTGGGCCGGGCGGCGCGCGGGCTGGAACCGATTTCGCGTTGCAGGGTCTGGAGGGCGAAACGAGTGGCGCCTCTCACTCCCGGCCCGCGAAAAGCTCCCTCTTCAGAGGATTCCCCTTCTGAAGCAGGCAGAAGGCAAGCGCGGATAAATGTGCTGGCATCGTCGTAGAGGGCGCGCTCGTCGGACGAGAGAGAGAGACGGATGGTATGAGCACGGCGGGGCGGGAGTTGGACACCGACTTGCCCTCGCGCGTGGCGCACCATTACGTCGGCCAGCAGTTCGCGCAGGCGGCCCCGGTTCTTGGGCTGGCGCGGGTCGCCCTGCACCACAAACTGGCGCTGAAACTCGCGCGGCGTTTTCAATTGGCCGGGCTTGAGCAAAGTGATGAGGTTATAAAGTTCATCCAAACTGTTTTGCACCGGCGTGGCGGTGAGCAGGAGCAAATATTTTTTCTGCAAGCTGTTGACAAACTTCCACGAGACGCTGGCCCGGTTTTTGAGATGGTGGGCCTCGTCAACGACGACGAGGTCGTAGAGGATCGTTTCGATTTGCGCGCGATGCTCGGCGCGGCGAGCGGTGGCGAGTGAGGCGACGACACGGGGAAATCGGCTCCAGGCCCCCGGCCCGTGTTCGCGGAATTCGGCGTCGGCGGAGGTGACAAAATCCGGCAGGTTGAATTTGGCGGCCAGTTCCTCACGCCACTGCTCGACAAGGGCGGGCGGGGCGACGATCAGCACCCGGCTCACCATCTGCCGGGCAAGATATTCTTTGAGAACCAGCCCGGCCTCAATGGTCTTGCCTAATCCAACTTCGTCGCACAGCAAACCGCGCCCGCGAAAGCGGCGCAGGGCAGTGCGCGCGGCGTGGATTTGATAATCGAAGGGCTGAAAGCGAAGCGCGTCGAGGCAGATCAATTCGTCGAAACCGGCGATGAGGGCCAGACGCTCGGCGGCGAGTTGCAGGCGATAATGGTCAGGGCTGAGGAAACGGTTGGCGGCGGCGGCCTCCAACACCAGGGCGGCGCGATCGGTGAGGCGTGGGTTGATGTCAATCATCGGCAACAAAGATTGTAACTGCCGGAGAGGAGCGCGTCAAAGCCAAATTACCCGTGAAATATCTTCTCCCCAGCCCGGATGGGGACCTTGAGCCGGTCCTCGAATGGAGTTAAAGGGCAACTCCAATTCGGATTATACGCGCAGTACGGATTGTAAGCCAGGTTGAAGTCGACGAGGAACTTGCCGCCCTCGAGCAGTTCCGGCTCAAGGTAACGGCCGGCGCCGTAAGTTTCCTTGTTCGCCAGCGAGTCCACAAACGGCAGAAAATAACCATGCGGGTTAGCGTAAATCGTCAGCTCCGCTTCCTGCCCGTCCACAGCAAATTTCAACTTGCCATACTTCTGATAGCGCTGGGCATCGCCGCCGGTAGTTTGCATTTCAATCACTTCACGTTTGGCAAACTCTTCCACTCTCACCTCAAGCCGCAGAGCCGGGTTCTCTGGGAAGTAGTCAAGACCGTGAAAATCCTTCTTCTGCTCCGGCGTGAGCGGGCTTTGCGGGTGCGAGGCAAAGAAGTCATCTTTTTGGGCGCGGAAGGTTTCAAGGTCGGTCATGATTTGTGCCTGGGGCGAAAAACGTAGAGCGAGATGCCTTACGCTCTTCGCTCTTTTCTCATTGAAATTAGCAAATCTTTTCGGTCGCGCCACTTGTCCAAAAAGCGGCGGTAATTCTTCTTGCTCAGCTTATCGCGCTCGGTCGCGTCCATTCGCAAATAAGGATGCTCGTGAACGGCCAGCGGCAAGCCGGGCAAAGCTACAAGCCGCAAGCCTTTGTCTTTAAAGGCAAAGCTCCAGTCGAGATCAATGTTCCGATAAAAGACGAACTTCTCGTCCAGCAAGCCGACGGTGCTCAAGCGATCACGGTGGAAGGCAAACAAGTAAAACTCCAGGGCATCCGCCTCTTGGGTGGAAGCCGATTCAAAGTTGAACAGGTCGGCAGACACCAGGCCATGACTGCCGGTCGCCCCAGCCGTCGAGTCGGCCAGGGCCGCCGCCAGCGGTGTGAACACGTCGCCCGCGATCTCCATGTGGCCGCCCAGAATCATAATGCACCGCCCCTGGCTGGCGCGGAAGCCGGCGTTGCGCCCCGCTCCTTCGCCAAGATTGGTGGTGAGGAAGATCGGGCAGACACGCCCCTCGGGCGAGTCGGCGGCGAAATCGGCAATAGCCTCGGCCGTGCCGTCAGTCGATCCGTTATCTACAATCACCACTTCCACTGAGTACCCTGCGCTCCACTGCAAGGCGCTGGTCGCGGCGCGCAAGACCTCGTCGCGATTATTATGCCCTAACAAGTTCACCGACCAATCAAAGATGGCGGCCTGAGTGAGGCGCGATGGAACGAAGGCTGAGTTCGAATATTGAATCGGGCTAAGCACAACACCGGCTGGCGAGTCCTTGAGTGTGTAACCGACGGCGGCAATCCGGTCGCGCAGGCGATCACTTTCGGCGAAGTTTTTTTCGGCCCGCAATCGGTCGCGCTCGGCGGCCCATTTGCGCACCTTAGCCGGAATATGCAGTGGGCGGGGTGCGGTGGAGCGGGAGGCGGGCGCCGACGGGGGCGGAAGGTCGGGTGGAGGGGTCAAGGCTCTGGCCGGAGTCAGCCGATCCATTTCAAACGTCAGCCCGGTCGGGTAGTGCCGTTCCTCACTGTTGTAGCGAATCGTCGCCCGGCCCTCGCCCGTGACGCTTACGGTTTGGGCGGCGAAATCGAAAGTGCAGGCCGTGTTTTCGTCGAGGCCCAGGATGACGGTGGTGGGCGGCAGAATTTTCTCGATTGCCTGCAAGCGCGCGCGCCCGATGAAGCAACAGGTGGTGTCGAAGGTGCGGCCCTCTTGATTGTTGAAGTGCGGCAGGATGGCGAGGTCATAACCGAGCGGGCCAAGCAAGTCGAGGCCGTCAGCCCAATACAAGTCATCGCCCGCTTTGTAAATTTCATAAACGGGCAGGGCAAAGCGGCTGAGGGCGATGGTGGCCGCGCTGGCAAACACAATTTGCGCCCCGGCCTGCCAACGCTCCACCAGGCTGGCATAGACTGGCGAGTGACGCCAATGTTTGATGGCATAGGTCGGGCTTCCCGGCCCGGCCAAAATGTAGTTGGCCGTTTCCAGCCGGGAGGTGGCTGGCCCGGCGTCAGCGGCAGAATGGCGATATTCGGCCACGTTCACGTTGAGGGCAAAGTGTTTTTTGAAGTAGGAGATGAAGCTGGCGGCCAGCTCGGCGGTGTTTAATTGGAAACCGGCGGGCGTGTCGAGAAAGATCAGGCGCGGCTCTTCAGACGGCAACGCTTCGGGGCCGCGCTCTGCGTTCTTGAGGCGGGCCAGTAAAGCTTGGTGCAGGTTGAGCAGGCGCTCCGATGTTTCGCCGGAACCGATGAGGGTGAGCAGGCCGGGCGGCATGTCAATAGTATAAACCAAGAACGCCGCTATACTTCTCCCTAATCGGTCAGTTCAATAAAAGACACCAGGCGTTTGCAATACAAAACACCTGGTGTCTTTTGTTCTCAGCGGAGAGGGTGGGATTCGAACCCACGGAGCTTTGGGCTCACTCGATTTCGAGTCGAGCGCACTAGACCAGACTATGCGACCTCTCCGCGGCAAATTATAACAGAAAAGATGAACGACGAACGGTGGAGGCCGAAAAGTTTTGTGATTACAGAGTCGCCGTCTCGTGCAAGGCCGGGTAATACACGTCGTTGATCCCGCCCTGGCGCAGTTTTTCGGCCAGGGTGTTTGCGGGTTCCGGTTCGCCATGGACGAGGAAGACTTTCTTGAGGCGGCCCTTAAGAGCCAGCGCCCACTCCAGCAAGCCGGCCTGATCGGCGTGGGCCGAGTAGCCGTTGATCACCTCGACCTTTGCTTTCACATCGTAAGCCTCGCCGAAGATTTTGACGCGCCGTTCTTTTTCCACCAGGCGGCGGCCCAGGGTGTTGGGCGCCTGCCAGGAGACGATCAGGATGGTGTTGCGCGGGTTCTCGATATTGTTGCCCAGGTGATGCAAGATGCGGCCGGTTTCGCACATGCCGGAAGCGCTGATGATCACCATCGGCCCCGGTTTGTCGTTGAGAGCTTTGGACTCGTCCACACTGCCGACATAAGTGAGCTCGGGGAAATCAAAGACGTCATGATGGGGGATGTCGTCGGCAAAGTCCTGCGCCGCCTGATCGTGAAGCTCGTCGTGGGCGCGGAACACTTTGCTGATGTTGACCGCCAGCGGGCTATCAACATAGACCGGGAAGCGCGGCAGGGCGCCGCTTTCCATCATGAAGTGCAGGCTGAACACCAACTCCTGAGCGCGGCCTACGGCAAAGGATGGGATAATCACTTTACCGCCGCGATCAATCGCCTGTTCCATGATCTGCCGCAGTTGGTTCTGCGCTTCGTCGCGCGATTTGTGCAGGCGGTTGCCGTAGGTGCTTTCCATGATCAGATAGTCCACATCGGAAATAACCGTCGGGTCGCGCAGGATGGGCGTCTCTTTGCGGCCCAGGTCGCCGGAGAAGGCCAGCCGAATTTTTCGTCCCTTGTCGTCGATGTTGAAAACGGTGATAGCCGAACCCAGAATATGACCGGCTTCGAAGAATTCGGCGGTGACGCCCGGCACAACCTCAAACGGTTTGTTGTAGTCCTGGGTAGTGAAAAGTTTGAGGGCGGTTTGCGCGTCGTCGGTGTCGTAGAGAGGCTCGATGGGCGGCTCGCCGCGCTTGAGTCTCTTCTTATTGACGAACTCGGCGTCGTTTTCCTGTATCCGGGCCGAGTCAAGGATCATGAAGTTCGAGAGATCACGAGAGGCTTGTGTAGCAAGCACCGGCCCGGCGAATCCCTTTTTCACCAAGTTGGGAATGTTACCGGCGTGGTCGGTGTGGGCGTGTGAGAGTACCAGTGTTTGCACCGAGCGCGGGTCGAACAGGAAGTGCTGATTGCGGAAGTACGTTTCCTGCCGTGAGCCTTGAAATAGCCCGCAGTCGAGCAGGAATTTTGCGCCATTCACCTGAACCAGATGTTGACTGCCAGTGACAGTTTGGGCCGCGCCGTGAAAAGTAATTTCCATGAGTCGCTCCTTACTTTATCGCTTTCAACGCTTTGATAATTTCTTCGCCGTACTTGGCTCGCCGCACCGGGCCGAACCCGGCGACTCTTTCAAGGCCAGCGGGGTCCTGAGGCGGGTGGAGGGCGATCTCCCACAACACCTCACGCGGGATGATGATGTCGGACTCGACGCCGCGTTCTTGGGCCCGTTGTTTGCGCCAGCGGCGAAGGGCTTCGTAGCGTTCAAGCACGTCGCTGTTGTAGCGTTCTTGCGCCGGCGGGCGCGGCGGGTGAGCTTTGCGCCCGCGAGCAACGACTTGCAACAACTGGGCGCCATGCCGCCGGGTTTGCCCATCGGTCATGCCGGGGATGGTTTTGATATCGTCGAGAGTATGTGGAGCGGCCTGGGCTAACGCCAGCAAGGTGGCTTCGCTCATCACCTTGAACGGCGGCCGATCAACCCGCCGCGCCACCTCTTCGCGATAAATGAAAACCTCGCGCAGGATGGCGGCCTGGCGCGCGGTAAGGTCGCGCGCGCCTGAGACGCGCCAGAAATTTTCCGGGTCGAATGTGACCGGCGCGGCGTTGGTCGTGCCGTTCAAGTGAGACAGGCGCTCAAATTCCTCACCGGCTTCGGCCCAGCAGGCTTTGACTTTAAGTTCAAGGATCAGTTTTTCGCGGAGAGGGATCAGATAGTGAGTATCGAAGCGGGCGTAAGTTAATTGGTCGAGGGGCAGAGGCCGTTTCCCCCAATCGGCGCGTTGGTGGCGCTTGTTGACTTTGACGCCGAAGTAAGTTTCGAGCAGAGCGGCCAGTCCCATTTGTTGCCAGCCGAGGGTGCGGACGGCGATCATGGTGTCGAATAGCGAATTGATCTTCCAGCCGAAGTCGCGGCGCAGGCAGATGAGATCATACTCGGCGGCGTGAAAGACTTTTTCGATGGCCGGGTTGGCGAGCGGCGCAGAGAGGGGGGAGAGGTCGGGGAGAGCGAGTGGATCGACGAGGTAGTCGGTGGCGGCGGTGGAGAATTGGATCAGGCAAACGCGCTCACGGTAAGCATGAAGCGAGTTGGATTCGGTGTCAACGGCGATGATGGGTTGAGCGTTTAAGTCGGCGGCGAGGGTGACGAGGCGAGAAGGTTTGTCCACCCAAACCGGCGGTGGAAGTTCGGGATCGGGCATGTGGCGATTATAACCTCTTATCAACTTTTCAGTTCATGAAGTCAATTCACCGATAGGGCCTCTCGCCTTTTCAGTGACCATCCCGCTTGACCCAAGCCTGGCCGCCGAGTGGATGCGCGGCGCGGGCGTGCCTGTTGGGGCTGAGTGAGGCTGAGTGAGACTGTAGGCCGTGGGCTGACACCCTACGGCCTTTTTGTTTGCCACTGCCCGCCCAGGCCTCGCCCACCCCTTCGGCAAGCTCAGGGCAAGGCGGGCCGGGGCGCCGGCCCTTCGGCTTCGCTCAGGACAGGACTTCGGGCGGGAAATTGCCCCTTGACGCTCACTCCCTATAAGTGATATTATAGGGAGTAGAAGGGAATTAGACCATGAGCAAGAGCAAAGCACTTACCATCACCAAGCGCAATCTACCATCGGCGGCACTCCGGGCGAGTGTGCGAAAGTTCGCACTCAAGAGCCGGGCCGAGAATACCATCGTCAACTATCGGTCAAGCTGGCAGGCCTTTGAGTCGTGGTGCAAGGATAGCGGCGCAGTCTCTCTGCCCGCTTCGCCCGATATGGTGATTGGCTATCTGGCAAATATGGCCGAAGCCGGTTACAAGGCTTCCACGATTGGCCGACATCTGGCGGCCATTGCGGCGGCTCACACCACGGCGAAACTTCCAGACCCGACGAAGGATAATAACGTGAAGATGGTCATGATGGGGATTAGGCGGGAACTTGGCACACTGCCGGATAAGCAATCCCCTATCACTGACGATGAACTGCGAAAGTTGATAGCTGTCACCGGTGACGGCCTGCTAGGCGCGAGGGATAGGGCCTTGCTGTTGGTTGGCTTTGGCGGCGCGTTTCGGCGAAGTGAACTTGTGGCCGTTGACGTGGCCGACATCCGACTCAATCCTGCCCTGAGCAAAGCCGAAGGGGGCGAGTTGAAAGTCACACTCCGGCGAAGCAAGACCGACCAAGAAGGCGCGGGCATGGTTAAGGTGATTCCGTCTCTCACGGATAAAACACTCTGCCCGGTGACGGCTCTTCGCAATTGGCTTGACGTGGCCGACATCACGAGCGGCGCAATCTTTCGCCGGGTAGACAAATGGGGCAACTTGCGGGCCGAACGCCTCGCGCCACAAGCAGTGGCAATCATCGTCAAGCGATATGCCAGGCTGGCCGGGTTGGATTGGCGCAAGATGAGCGGGCATAGTTTGCGAAGCGGCTTTATCACTTCGGCGGCGCGAGTCGGTGTCAACGATGGTGACATCATGAGTATGACCGGCCATAAGGATACTCGCACGATGCGCGGCTACATTCAGGACGCCGGGCTAGGCGCAAAGCGGGCCGCATTGGCCGCTTTCGGTGAGGCGACGAAATGAGCACAGCGAGTGACCCAGGACTTGACCGATGCGCCGTGTGATAGATTGGGGCTGAGGCTGGAGTAGCCTTGACTAAATATATCGTATACGCTAATATCAGGGGCAACAATGGCGAAACGAGACAAGGTTTTAGAGCAAGTATTGAGCGGGCAGGCCGACGCAAACATTGACTTTGCCGATTTGTGCCAGTTATTGAAACGGTTGGGGTTTGCCGAGCGGGTGAAGGGCAGTCATCATATCTTCACTCAAGAGGGCGTTGAGGAGATTTTGAATTTACAACCGAGCGGCTCGAAGGCCAAGCCGTACCAAGTGAAGCAGGTGCGAGGCGTGATTCAGAAATATAAGCTGGGAGGCAAGCGGTGAACCAGTATCAAATTATCATCTATTGGAGCGACGAAGATAAAGCCTTCATCGCCGAAGTGCCGGAACTGCCGGGCGCAATGGCTGACGGCCCGACCCGGCGCAAGGCATTGGCAAACGCCGAAGTCATCATCCAAGAGTGGCTAGAGACGGCGGGTAAACTTGGCCGCCCCATCCCCAGGCCACAAGGCAGATTGCTTTCAGTGGCCGAGGCCGCCGACCGGCTGGGGCTGGGCATGGCAATGGCCCGCCGTCACTGCCTGTTGGGGAATCTGCCGGCCAAGAAGGTTGGCCGGGATTGGGTGATTGGGGAGCGCGACTTGAACGCCTTTGCCGAGAAGACCCGGCAACGCGGGCGCCCCAAGCCGACCCTTCGACACGGTGAGCATGAGTCGAACCGTCAGGGCAAGCCGCTGGCCGTGATGCGCTCATAAAAAACGCCCCGCCGATTGTTACGAGCAATCCGGGGCGATGACCGTAGCCGATAACGCGGCGGCGGTGCTGAAAGTGTAGCATAGAATGCTTTAGCACACTTCAAGCCGCTGGCGCGATGGGCGCGGGCGGCTTTTTGTTGGAGTGTGTGTGATGACAGAACACAGTATGAGTTTAGAGGGCGCGGACTGGCGCGATAACGAGCAATTGATAAACTGGCAATGTGGTAAATGCCGGGCGCTATTTGCTGGCACTGATAGAGCCGGGGCGCGAGCGCATCTTCAGGCTGAAGGCGGTGGAACACTGTACCCGAAAGTCAGTACCATAGGCGCGCAAATGATAGCCACTCTCCCACCTCTGCGGGATAGGGTTGGAAAACTCACGGAACCGCAGATTTTAGACATGATGGGCTTTCGGGCTGAGGTAGTGCAACCGGCGGCGAGCGGCCCGATTGGCGGGATGGCCGCAAAGAAGAGATGGAGCTTAGAGACTTTTACTTTAGGCGATATAGATGACTTACGAGAAGCCGTTAAGAACGGGGACCCGGAAGCTATCCGCTTTTCAGAATCCGAAGAGATGCGCATGGCAGAGCGGACAGCTGGAGAGGCGCTAGAGAAAATCGCGGTGTATTTTAAAGAGCAACTCCGGGCCGACCCCATACACGAATCAGTCTATGAAAAAATCAAAGCGTTGCGTTCGTCACCCGACCCCTTCTGGCGAGCAATTGGACACAGCCTCGGAGACAAAACACTTGGCGAATTACACGAGGAGGCTCTTCGCCAGTTGGCGCAAGATGGTCATTGGAAAATTCAACCTGATAAACCGGCGCCGAGCGGCGCGGGCGGTGTAAAGGGTAAGGCCGAGCAACCCGCCTCGACTAAGGGCAAGCCTACAAAAGCACAAGCGAAGGCAAAGGAGAAAGCGAAGCAAGCAAAAGAACTTCGTATCCAAAACAAGACCCGCCCTGCGATTGCTTATGAAATTGGAGTCAGTTTGCGAACGGTTGACCGCTATCTTGACATGCCCTCAGAGTAGCAATTACTGCCAATTGGCAGTTTTGGCAGTTATTGCACGCTGACAACCACATAGCCCTCCCATAAAATCGCTGTCAGATTGACGGCGATTTTGTTTTAAGAGGTGTGTATGCAACGGCGAATCATCCGAGTCGGGTTATTACTAACACCGAACGAAAAGAAGTTGCTTATCCAGTTGGCGGAGAGCGAGGGGTTGAGTGAGGCCGCAACTCTACGGCGACTATTGCGGCAAGCGGTAAGACAAGTACCCGCCGAAGTCAAGGCGGGGCAACCCGAAGGCGAACCGGGGGAGGTGGCGCGTGCGACCGCAACGTTTTGACCTTTCGCCCCGCGAACGTGCCCTGGCGCGGCTGGTTGAACTAATTGAGAGTTGGCCGGATGACGGCCAAGACGAAACCCGACCCACTGACGAAACCTTGCCGGGAGCCGCAGTGAGTCGGGCGAGCGATGATGACCCTCGCGGGCCTTCATCTGTGGAGACTCTACCACATGAGCGAAAAAGACAACCGCCGAAGCGGGCAAACTTCGGCGGCGACGTTGGGAACTGCGGGCGGCGCAAGTTCTGACGTGCATCATAGCACGCCGAACATTAAAAATCAAACAGGCACGCCGGTTTATTCCGCCGATGGGCGAGTCGTTGGTGAAGTGAAAGGCGACGTATTCACGAAGCGCGTCAAGGCTTCCGTGCATTTTTTGCGAACACCGCCCGCTATCGCCTTCGACATTTGTAGCCTTGAAGCCGCGTCCAAACTCGGAGCCGAGTTTGTCGAAGTCACCGACGTTGAGTCAGGATACAAGTATCTCAGTTCAATCTCTGACGTTTGGGCCAATGGCCGACGATTCAATCGCGGACACGGCGAGCAAATTTTTCTCCCTCTCTCGCGCTGGAGTGTTGACGGCAGGCCGCCGAAGTTGAAGCCGAAGCCGCAAGCCGCCGAAGTTGAAGCCGAGCAAATGGTTTTGGTATGAAAGCCTCGCCCCGTCTCATGGCTTCGCTCTGGCGCTGTCTGCGCCTTGCCGAGCGCAATCATGATGCGATTTTGCGCCAGGTGTTCATTCGGCTGATTCGGAAATACGGCGGTTGAAGATGAACACGCTTGAAGCCTGCGAAGCCTTCGCCGGTTATAGCTTTGATGCTATCCCGCTTCATCCGGGCACGAAAGACCCGATAGGCCGTAACTGGCCGAACCGCCCGCCCGCTGAGTTGTGGCGACATGCGCCCGCCGATTCAAATGTCGGGTTGCGCTGTGGCGGTGAAGCGCGGCTGGCCGTGCTGGACTGTGACGAAAAGACGAGGCCGGGGATATTCATCACGACTCAAACTTGGTTAGCTGGACTTGGCTACATGCCGGGTGACTATCCCACGATTCAAACTTCGAGCGGAATCGGGCGGCATATTTACGCCACTCTCACCGGCATACTGCCGGGCCACTCGCGCCACTTTGCTAAAGACTTCGGCGCGGGCGAATTCAAATTCGGCAACGCGACTCAAGTGGCCGCCCCGCCTTCAATCGTCGGCGGCGGTGAGTACAAATTGATTGCGGGCGACTATCGGCAACTGCCGGTGATTGCAGTAGCCGACGTGTTGCCGATATTGGGCAATCAAGACACCGAGCCGGAAGCCGCCCGCCCCAGCATCCCGGCGCGGGCCTGGCGCATTTTATCGGGTGACGCTGACACGATTCGGCATTACGCCACTCGGAGCGAGGCCGAGGAAGCCTGTATAGCCTCGCTGATAAACGCCGGCCATGACTTCGACTCCGTCCTGTCGCTGTTCACTCAATACCCTGGCGCGGGCAAGTTTGCAGAGATGCGTGTCAAGCGGCCTCGAAACGCTATCAAATGGTTGAAGCACAGTTTTGATGAGGCGCGGCGCTGGACTTCGGCCAATGAGTCAAAGGGCCGCCGTTTAGCCGAGGCCGCTATCGAGTGGGCCGCCTCTCGCCCCTGGCCGGGCAGGACTGGCGCGGTTGACAAGGCAATCTACACCGCCCATGCCGAAATTGCCCAGCGTGCTGGCCGTGTTCAATACGGCGCGTCCTGCCGGGAATTGGCAGAACTGGCGGCGGTTGGATTCAAGACGGCTATCCGCGCCACTCACCGAATAACCGCTTCCGGGCTGATAACGCTGGAAGCTAAATTCACGGTGTCCTGCCCCAACCGCTACCGGCTAGAGACGTTTGGGCGTAGTGACACACTCCCTAAGAACTCCATTGTGAGGGAGTGTGTCACTACGCCCACAGAACACGACGCTTTTAGAGGCCGCTATCTTGGCAAGACGGCGGCGGAGATATGGGGCTTGCTACAGGCCGAGCCACTCACGGCGGCGGAATTAGCAGAGCGAACGGGGCGGTATCTGGGAACAGTCAAGCGCACCCTGGCCCGGATGCGGCGCATCGTGGACACGGTGACAGGCGAAGTCATCTCCGAGATGGTAACGCCAGACGGTGATAAATGGCACGCTTGCGCCGATGTGGATTTAGACGGCTTGGCTAAGTTCTTTTGCACGGCTGGCAAGGCGGCTGACCAAAAAAAGCAACACGCCGAAGAACGCCGGATACATCAGCGGAAGTTGGAGAAAGGAAAAAAAGAACATGCGACAGCGGCTATTTAGAAAAATTTGCGACGAATGTCACCGGGAGTTTGAGACAGAGAACCGCCGTTTTTTCATCTGCCCGGAGTGTTGGAAGGAACACTACCAGACCGGCGAACGATGCGCGGCGGTGACTGTAAGGGGTGATGCTTGCGGCGCGTGGGCCATGCGTGAACAGTCGTTTTGCGCGGCCCACATGCGACAGGGTTACGGCCTGTTTGAGTTGGCGGTGAAGCGTTACCGCGAGATTGATAAATGACCGTACATCGGCGGCGATGACTGTACAACCATCGCCAGACAAGCAGAGGTTGACGTATGGCAAGACAATGTAAAGCGCGAACAAAATCAGGGAATAGGTGCAATGCGGCGGCGAGCACGGATGGATTCTGTTTCGCTCACTCTCCGAGCCGAACCGCCGAGCGAGCGGCGGCCCGGAAGCTAGGCGGATTCAATCGGCGGACGGCGGCGCGGGTATCAGGTGAAGCGGTCAATGTACAGTCATTGGCCGATGTATTGAAGTTGGTCAACGCCGTCATCCTGGACACTTGGCAACTGGAGAATAGCCCGGCGCGGAATCGTGTTCTGTTGGGATGCGCTGATACTGCTATCCGTGTCTTACAGTCATCCGAGATAGAGCAACGAATCGCGGCCATTGAAGCGGCTTTGAAGATAAGGGAGCAAAGCAATGACACTCAAAACGCGAGTTGACAGAGTCGAGGCCGAAACGAAAGCGCGGCTTGTGGCCGAGTCGGAAGCGGCGGCGCGCAGATTCGTTGATTGGATTTATGCGAACTGCGCCGAGGGCGAGATAGCGGCGTTTAATCGGGTTTGCGCGTCTATCGCCCTGGCCGAAGGCGGCGACGTTTTTTTGGCAAGGCACGAATTGACGCGAGCCGGGATAGAGCAATTTGCCGCTGACTTGGGCGAACCGACGCCCGACGATGAAAAGATTTACAAGGAAATCTCCGAGCGTGTGCCGCCTGAGCTAATGGCCCACCTTGACGAAGTCGGTAACAAACTCAAGGAACTGGAGTTGCAATAGAAGCGGGCAAACGGCACTGTCGGGCTTGCGAACGCACCCGATATGAAAAGCTCAAAGGGCAACTGCGAGCGATAGGGCGATAGTCTGCCACTGTTCTTTACCAAATCTATAGCAATAGGGCGCGGGAAGTGTTGCGCTGGCGCGGCATTGGCTACTGGTAGTGTATCGCCCAGGCGCGGGCAGGGTGAACGGAGTACAATATCATCTATGACTTGGATAACGACGAAAGAAGCCGCCGAAGTGAGCGGGTATCATCCTGACCATGTACGCCGACTCATTTTGGCGGGCAAGGTCAAAGCACAGAAGTTTGGGCGTGATTGGCAAGTAAGCCGGGCAAGCCTACAGGCTTACATTCGGGCGGCTGAAAAGTTGGGGGGGAAGCGAGGGCCAAAGCAGGGGGATTGACAAAGCATGTTATAATACATGCGTACACGACATTTACAACCCTTAGAACGGGGCCGCGCAGTGTGTCACCACTTCACGACCCCTAAGCACAAACGCCGAGTAAGCGGCGCTGGCCTGTGGCAGATTCTAGCACACAGACGGCTAACCGACTCCGGTTAGCCGTTTTTTGTTTCTCATGGGTTGCGGGTGCATTCGGGCTTACTCCCGGATGCACCCCGCCCACCACTGGAGTCGGACAATGACCAACTTCCCTAAACCCAACCAAGAGGACGTTGACCGGGCGGCGCGCGAGCTATACGACCCGGCGCGGCTGTGCCAGTTTTGCGGCAAGGCCGTGAGCCTGGCCGAGCAACTGGAAGGCCACTGCCCACATTGCCGGGCCGTCATCCTGGCCGGGCCGATAACGCCAGAGCGGGCGCGGGCCATGCTGGACACGTTGAAGCGGCGGCGCGTGGAGTTGGGATTATCAACACTGGCATAGCGGGGCAACCTACACCCCGATAAACATTCGCCCCCGCTTCGGGGGACTTCGCCCCGTCAAGGACGGGACTTCGCCGGGCATAGACCCGGCCCATCGGCACAGGCCGAAAGGAGACAACGTATGAAACCACCTGAAAAATTTACTCGCATCATTGGCCGCAAGCGGTACAGCGTGAAGACCGCAACCTTGATAGCCGGTGATGACTACTGGGACGGCCACAACTTCGAGCGGCACGGGCGCAACACCTTCTTGTATCGCACTCCCAACGGCGCGTACTTCACCGTGAACCTGAGCCAATGGCAAGGCGAGGGGAGTAGCCTTGAGCCGGTGACGCTCGAAGAGGCAATCGCGCTCTACGAGGGCGGCTTGTCAGAGCATGAAGCGAGTTACGCCGATGCCTTCCCCGGCGTGAACGTGGAGGACGCATGAACCTCCACACATCCGACCCGCTGAAAGCGCATAGCAGAGTTGGCGCGAAGGGCTGGCAGTTGGAGACCCTGCCCGACAATGCCCCGGATAACGCGGTAGGGCTGTATCGCCGGGGAGAGACGCAAGCCTTCCTACTGCGCCACGAGTCCGGCTTCGAGTTGCAGGAAGTGACGCGCTGTGAGTTTTGCGGCACGCTGGCCGAGTGCAAAGACTTCGCCCGCCAGACCAACCCGCAATATGGCGAGTGGTGCGAGGCGTGCTTCAATCGCTGGCAGGTTGAAGCCACTTTTCAACCCATGAGTTACGGCGGCATGTTAGCCACTGGCTGGGGCGACGATACTTCGACAGGCTCAGTATGAGCGAACGCCCGGCAACCGTAGGAGGGGCCGAGCGTTCGCAGTAGCAAGGGGAGTTCGACATGGTGAGCGACAGTCGAACCATCACTCACCGCCCCGCTATGCCAATGATTGTACGCGAATCGCTTCGCGCGCGAAAGGCAGGACACAATGACGAAAGCACACCGACTTCTTACCGCAGTTTTTTGGCTGGCCTACCTATTGGCCATGGTTGCCAGTGTAAGCCATGTGGCCTGGGCCTTCAATACGCTTGAAGCGGATGGACTCTCTAAACTCTTTGGCTGGCTGGCCGCCTTAGCCGTTGATACCGGACTGGCGGCCCTGGCCTATGCAATTCAGCAACGCAAACGAGCCGGGCGCGGTGTTCGCTCGTTGTGGCTGGGCGTGCTTCTGTTCGCTGGCATTAGCGGCTATGCCAACCTTGCCCATGCGCTGAATTGGCAGGGGCGAACGGCGCTTCACGCTTTTTTGCTGTCGGCTACCCTGCCTTTGCTGGTGCTCTACCTGGGCGACATCGTATCAAGCGACGATGTAGCTACCATCTCCGCTTTGGAAGCAGAACGGGAGCGGCAAAAGCGAGAGGCCGAAAAGCAAAAAGCAATTGAGGAGCGCAAGCATGGGGAACTGGCGCAAGAAAAGCAACGCCGAAGCGAAGCCGAAGCTACCGCCGTCGCTTTGAAAGCGGAGCTATCCGCTTTGAAAGCCAAGTTAGCCGACCTGGAAGCTAACCGGATTGCTGAAAAGCCGTTCAAATGCGAACAGTGCCCAGCTACCTTTGAGACGCAATCCGCTTTGAACGGGCATAAGAAGCGACACAGCAACGGCCACAACGTCGAAGCCGTTTTGAGCGAAGCTGAAAAGTGAGGTTGCCATGAAGCGGCTACTATTCATCTTGTGTGTTTTTCTCGCGGCTTGCAATGGCACGCCGACGCCGACGCCACAACCCCAGCTTGTCTACTCGACTCCCCTCGGTGCTGGTAGCCTGGCCGGGCAGGAAGTCTATCTTCGGGCCTCTCAAGTGGCACTCGAAGCGAACATAGCCGAAGCTTCTCAGGCGGCCGCGGTGACCCAGGCGGCGGCCAATGGCACGGCCACCGAGCGGGCCTTCATCGTCACTTCGGCAGTCATCGCGGGCACGAGCGGCGCGGCTACGGCCACCCAGGCGGCGGATAATCTCTCTCTTGCAATCGCACAAGGCAAGGCGACTCAATCGGCCCTTGAGACTTCGGCAAGCTGGGGGGCGACTCAAGCGGCGCTATCCCTTGCGCCGGGGAAGACCCAACAGGCGGCGCAATCCACCCAGGCGGCTCAGGCAACGGCCACGCAAGCGAAGGCACACTCTGACACCTTTTTCTTTTGGGTCTTCGCCCTGTTCATTCTGGCGCTGTTGGCAATCATCCTGTACTACTTCACGAGGGCGGCGCGGGCCGTGAGCGCGAAGCTGGCCCCGGCCAATGACGCGAATCAAATTCGCGTGTTGAGGTTGAACGTGGGAACGCTTGTATTGACCCCCCTTCCTGGCGGCGGCGTTGGGCGCGAACTGATTCCCTTGCCGGGCGCATCGGCGGAGTTGCCCGACGTGGCCGACTTCGAAGGCGACGAAGAGGCCGCCGAAGATATACCGCTATTCGTCGGCGGCAATCTCAAGACGTTTTTTGACCGTGAGGAGATGGGCGCCGAACATGATGCGCAAGAGACAAGCCGGGCGCGGGCGTTGAAGTTTTTGCGTAAGTGCATTGAAGCCAACGGGCCGGAGAGTGATTTAGTGCCTGGACACCGGGCCTTGAAGATGGGCGGCGGCCAATGGCAAAGGGCGATTGCGACTTTGGGCGCGAACGTGCAAACGATTCCCGGCGTGGGGACAAAGCTGGTGGGGGAGTGGGCTGACCTGGCCGAGCTATATAGCGCAGTCGGCGAGCGGCGCGCGCGATTGAACGTGATAGAGCACTCCCCCACTCCAACGGCGGCGGAGCGCGTTTGAGCGTTCACCGGGAACGGTGGGAACACTACGGAACACCGGGAACGCCTACGGAACGGGGCACGCGAAGCGTACGAAAGGAATACAGACCATGACAAAGCGAGCGGCGATTTACGCCAGAGTAAGCACAGATGACCAAGCGGCGAAGGGGTATTCAATCCCGACTCAATTGGCGGCTTGCCGGGAGTATGCCCATCGGCAAGGGTGGACAGTGGCGGCGGAATACGCCGACGATTGCTCAGGGACATTTCCGGTACGGGAGCGGCCGGAAGGGGAGCGGCTTTATCAGGATGTGGCCTCAGGCAAGATAGAAGCCGTTGTGCTGTACACCATTGACCGGGCCGCCCGCGATGAAGATGTAATTGAGTTTCTTATCTTCAAGCGCGATATGAATACAGCCGGAGTCGAATTGCATTTTTGCGACAGTGGCAAAACGGCCACTGACCCCATCGCCGGAATCGTGGACTACTTCAAGGCGGCCCAGGCCTCAGAGGAGCGAAAGAAAATACGGGAACGGTCAATGCGCGGCAAGCGGGCAAAGGCGGAGTCGGGTAAGTGGGTGGGCATCCGAACGCCATACGGTTACGCTAAGGTTGGGGTAAGACGTGAGGCGCGGCTCGAAGTCAACCCTGAGCAGGCCGCCATCGTCAAACGCATTTTCGAGATGTACACCGGGCCGGAGTTCGTCTCAATGTGCACTATCGCCAATGTATTGACCGCCGACAAAGTGCCGACGCCCAGGACGGCGATGGTATGGGGACAGCCAACCGTTCGCGCTTTGCTCATGAATCGGCTGTTTATCGGCGAGGTGAGATACACGGATGTAGTAACCGTCACTCCAGAACTGGCAATCATTGACCGGGCAACCTTCGGCGCGGCGCATGAGCGAATCAAAAAGAACAAGGCCCAGGCGCGGCGTAACCGAAAGAATGATTACTTGCTATCCGGGTTTATCCGTTGTGACTGTGGGCGGGCCATATACGGCGCCCACCATCCAAGAGCCGATTACTACAAGTGTTGTGGAAGCCGGAGCGCCCCTCAGACGAATTGCAATGAACTTATGGTGAGAGTAGACAAGATTGACCCGTTGGTATGGGAAGCCGTGACTCGCGGATTGTCGCGCGCTGAACTTCTGGAAGGTTTGCAGGCCCAGAACAAGATGAAGGCCGCTGAGATGCAACCGAAGCGGGAGCGCTTAGATTCGTTCAATGACTCCATCGCCAAACTTGACCGCAAGATAAAGCGGTATCTTGGCGACTTCGGCGAAGCGGAGAATGATAAGCTGGCCGCCGAGGTCAAGGAGTTGGCGCAGGTCTCCGCCGAACAGAGAGAGTCGCTTGTCGAAAAGCGCGATAGGTTGGCGCTGGAGTTGAAGGAGCGCAGTTACACCGAAGCCCAGCAAAGCGCAATTCTGGCGCGGGCCGAAACTTTGCATCGGAAGGTGACAACGGGCAAGCCCACCCTG